>CALKJA010000208.1 GCA_937995865.1 uncultured Paracoccaceae bacterium
GTGTCGAAAATTCTCAATGGATTGATGAGCTATATCAAAGAGAACCCATGGATTGCCTTGTCAGGGTTCTTTGGTTTTATCGGAGGAATCGTATATTGGTACGATATCAGCCAGCGGTTTTATGCATGGATCGATCCGCCGCCCGTACGAGCCGCTCTCACGGACTTTTCTGTAAGGGACGGCCAAATAAACGCGGCGCTGACAGTCGAAGCTGAGGCTCTTACGGGTTCTTATGCTTGGGTCTGCATCCCTTCCGGTGCGAGCAATGTGCAGGTCCTTCCGATCGCGCGATCGACGGCATTGCGCTTTACGGTGCCTGCGGGGTTGCCTGACACGCACGTTTACCTGCTTCTGGCACAGAGCGACTTACTTGAGATTTCGGTCGATCTCTATTCTGGTGCTGCATCGGATGCCGCAATTATCCAAGAGGGCGATCAAAGATGCGGGTGATAGCAGCTCTGGCCATTCTTAGCCTGGCCTTGTGCATCATTGGAGGTCCGGCCACAGCTCAGGATGACATGTTCGACGCCGTCGCGGCGTTCCGCGATGGGGGAGGTGCGCGCGTGTGCGATCCTTTTGTGGATAGCGCCGGGATGCCGGCTGAACAGCAAGAACTGATAAACAGTCTTTACGTGCCCTATGGCGATATTGGAAATGGCCGGGTGGTTTATGTGCTGTCTGCACCTTGGTGCCCGTTTTGCCGCCAAGTATTGCAAGAAGACGAAAGTTACTTGAACGGTATAGAATTACGCCTCGTGATCGGTGATCTTGCCAACGCAAGCGATATGCCAAGGTATTATCGGTTGGCCACTGGCGGAGCGAACGCGGTCAGGCAGATGTTTACGGGTCCGCCAAGCCCACTAAACGGTGTGTCTATGGATCGGCGTAAGCGCATTGTTGATGCCATGCTACTGAATGCCCATGTTCTGAAAATGCGGTATAACGCTATGCATAGCTATTTTCAGCGAATAGGTGAGGCGAGACCGGGGCCGTTCGGGATCCCCGCATATGTTGTGCCATCAGGTACAGGCCAGATGGCCAGCGCCGCACCGATCCTCGGATCAATCAACCTAGATGCAATACGAAGCGACGGCCCCTATCGTATGCAGGGTGTACCCGCAAATGAGCATTGGTTCATTCAAAATCCGCCAGAGCTTTCGCCGATTGAGCGCGGCGTTTACACATGGGAGGGCGGTGCGCGCATTCAGGCCTTCCCAAGCAAGTCCGCGCCAGGATTTTGCTATGATGGTAATACTTCGCTCTTCGTCACCGGTGCGTTGCGCACCGCAGAGGGTCTTTGGGCCTATGTCGAGGCCTTGGACATCGCGGTTAGTTCGGGCACCGGCGGCGGCTATGTTGCGCATGGCTACGCGTGGGTAGAAGACTGACGTTTCCGCTGTTTTGTTTCATTTAGGCATGCGTTCCGACCCAAATGCAAAGCACTTTGCCCAAAATATGGGCAAAGTTGGAAGCCGTGCGGCTGTCACAGATACACGCCGCAGAAATTAACCTTTCGGACTTCGTTTGCTGCGCTATGGTCAAAGGCACATGTCACGCAATCAATGATTGCCTCAAAAGCCGTTGATCCATGACCGAAGAACGCGATTTTCGAACGAGCCTTACAACCCTCATTCAGCAGGTTTACCCTGAGACGGACTGTGACACCCTAGCAGACGCCGTCGTGGGTGCTTTTTGGCCGGACGGCTCGCAACCCTCCGAAAGCGGGCGCGCGCCCAGTAACGATCTTTGGACCGAAGAAGACGCCCTCCTGATCACCTATGGCAACTCGATCATCGACGGCACACACAAGCCGCTTGATTTGTTGCATGACTTTTTGCTGCGCCGGATGAATGGCGTGGTTAACGGCGTCCATATTCTGCCGTTCTTTCCTTATACGTCCGACGATGGCTTTGCCGTTTCGGATTTCCGTGCCGTGAATCCGCAGCTTGGGGATTGGCCTGATATCAACCGGATCAGTGACAGCTTCACACTGATGTCTGATTTGGTGCTCAACCATGTCTCAAGTCAGGGGCAATGGTTCAACAGCTACCGGCAGGGTCAGGCCCCCTATGATCAGTATTTCTTCGAGGCCAGCCCAGATGACGATCTAACGTCTGTGGTAAGGCCCCGCACGACGCCTCTTTTACAAGAGGTCGAAACAGTCAATGGGACACGCCATGTCTGGTGTACTTTCAGCCACGATCAGGTTGATGTGGATTTTCGGAATCCCGAGGTTCTGTTGGAGTTCCTTCGGATCATTCGCCTACATGTGAAAAACGGCGTTCAGATCATCAGGCTCGATGCGGTTGCGTTTCTCTGGAAGGAGGCCGGCACGTCATCGATCCATTTGCCGCAGACCCATGCGATCATCAAACTCATGCGTTTGCTGTGTGATTTTGCGTCCGAAAAAATCATTCTGCTCACTGAAACCAATGTGCCTAAGGCTGAGAACCTCAGCTATTTCGGAAACCACGACGAAGCACATGCGATTTACAACTTTCCCCTGCCCCCACTGATCTTGCATGCGGTGATGTCAGGATCGGCGCATTACTTGCGCCGGTGGCAAAGCGGGATGCCGCCTGCGCCGATGGGCTGCGCCTATTTGAACTTCACGGCCAGTCACGACGGCATTGGGATGCGCCCTGCCGAGGGTATTTTGCCTGCCGAGGAACAGGCCCGCATGATCGACACGATCAAAGACATTGGTGGTCTTGTTTCGATGCGCGCTTTGCCGGACGGCGGCGAGGCCCCTTACGAGATCAACACCACCTTTTTTGAAGCGACGGCGCAAACGTTTGAAGGCGCGGATGATCATCATTTTGATCGCTTCATCTGCACGCAGACGATTCCCATGTCGCTCGAAGGCATTCCCGCCTTTTATGTCCATTCGATGCTGGGCACGCCGAATGATCACGCCCAGGTCGCCCATCGGGGTATGAACCGTGCCATCAACAGGCACCGTTGGGACTATCCAGAACTAAACGCGCTGCTAGATGATCCAACCTCAACGCAATCAAAAGTTCTAGCGAGCCTATCTGATCGCCTGCGCCTTCGTGCAAAACAACCTGCGTTCCACCCCAACGCGACGCAGTTCACCATACCTTTGGGAGACACTGTATTTGGGGTATGGCGCCAAAGTCTTGATCGAAGGCAATCGATCTTTGCTTTGCATAATGTTAGCGATCAGCCGGTTGCGTTGTCACATCTCTCCATGAACCTGATTGAAGACGAAATCTGGTATGACTTGATCAGTGATGATGTGATCGACATGCACAAAGGCGCTTTGACTCTTGCGCCGTATCAGTGCTGTTGGATCACCAATCGGGGCAGAATTACCAACGCCTGACCCTAATATTCTGCCTCATCAGCTTGGGCCGCTTCGTTCATATCAGCCAGGAAATTCGGATCGGCAGCATGGACGCGGTTCCATGTGGGGATAAAGGGCGTTTCGTGAGGATTGTCCAAAAACATGTGACCCGCACGCATGATATTCTCAGCAAACAATTCGATCGAGCGTTCTTCCGAATGGCGGTCAATCACCATGCCGTTCATCTTTGCATCGCTGCAATAGCTATCTAAAAGGTCCAGCGCGGACCGGTAATAGGTCGCCTTTAATGTGCGAAATACATTGGGCGTAAAAACGGTGCCATCCGCTGCGAGTTTGCGGAAAATCGCCTTGCAGATGTCCGTGGACATGCGGTTGAGGCCAGCTTCTGCTTCATCAAGGCTCAGCTCTTGGTGCTTGTGATCATACGCGTCCGAAATTTCAACCTGACACACGGCCTTGGGCGCAAGGTTGCGCCATGCTTCGGACAAGACCCCAATCTCAAGCCCCCAATCGGACGGAATTCTCAGGTCGGGTAAAATGGCAGTCCGCATCGCAAATTCCCCAGACAGCGGATATCGAAAGCTGCGCAGGTAATCGATGTAGTCGCGTGCGCCGACAACGCGATTGAGGGCAATCAAAAGCGGGCTGACCAGCAGACGTGTGACCCGGCCATTCAACTTGTTGCTGCCGATCCGGGCGTAGAACCCTTTTGCCAACTGATATGGAAACGTTGGGTTCGCCATCGGATAGACCAATCGGGCAAGCATTTCCTTGTCGTAGGTCAGGATATCACAATCATGAATAGCCATAACGGCGCTGTCCGCGCAGCTCATCAAATATCCAAGGGCGGACCATACATTTTTGCCTTTGCCTTGCTCGTTTGGGGCAAGGCCAAGGTCATGCAACCGCGCGCCCAGTTCCAACATGCGCGGGCTATCGTTCCAAATCACGATATGGTTCTGTTTCAGCCCTTTGAAAAATTCTTTGGCATGGCGGAATTGCTGCTCATCCGCAGCATCCAAGCCGATGATGATCCGGTGCAGGTAATCGACCTTGGCGAGCTCGTTGAGGATATTGGGCATCGCATTGCCCTCAAGCTCTGAATACAAGCACGGCAGCACCAGCGTGATTTTCCGCGTCATCGCAAACGCGCGCAGCTCCGCCTCCATTTCACTGACGTCGCGCGTGCGTAGATTGTGCAGCGTTGTAATGTTTCCGTTCTGATGGAAGTCGGCCATGCCAGTATCGTCCTATTGAAGTTCTAGGCGTGCGATAGCGTCAAACACAGCCGTATTCCATCCTGCTGGACCGGCTTGCTGCGTTCGAACGATACGGCCCGCGTCTTCTGTTTTTAAGTGAGGGAGAGTCGGGTGCGCCGGGTTGGCAACAACGATACCGATATCCGCATATTCCAGCATCGCAATATCGTTGGGCGCATCCCCAAGCGCAATTGTGTACCGCGGCTCATACGCGGCTATGATCGTGCGCATTTGGTCAACTTTATTGCGCCCGAAAGAAAGCGTCAGAAACCGCCCGCCCTGTTGAGCCACAATGCCTTCTTCGGACAATGCATCCAAAAAGCTCTGCTTTTGAGCCGCCGTGCCAGACCATATCCCGGGTTCGGAGAAGCTACGCTGCTGCGCAAGAACCGCGGCCTTAGGCGTTAGCCCTGTCATTTGCGCAACGCGGTCTGTTGAGACATCACCAAACCCGCAAAACAGCGCGCGCAAGTCAAGCGGCACCGCATCCAAAGCAGATCTCACAGCGTCATACTGACCGGCGTCCGGGCACTGTGTGACAAAGGGCGGCAGTGCACCAGCGCCGTTTTCCACAATTGCAGGCCAAAGTTCAGCACCAATTTCTTGACGAAGCGCACTTACTTCCGGTGCTGTTTTGCTGCTGGCCAAAACAAGCCCCGCAGACAAATCCCGCAAGGCTCCGAGCGCAGGCAATGCTGCTGCGTGGCTATATGTTTCGTGATCAATGAGCGTTCCGTCGAGATCTGTAAAAACCATCAATTCGCAAGAAGCTACCATGCGTTGATAGTGACTGAGCCAAGTCAAAATCACAAGCAACGGCAGCCGCAAGAATACGATCCAGCCAAGCTTTCTTCCGCCAAGCATGAAATAGTCGCAAGTCTCTCGATTCAGCACCTGCAGCTTCCGATCATTTGTCATGCACCTATGGCCGTTGGCGCAAATTGGGATGCCTCCAAGACGGGCCAGCATGCTCGCTTCTTTATTTTACCCGTTGCTTAATTAACCAAATGGTTTATTAGCTGATTTATGAAGACCCCTGATCAACTTGACGCGGCTTTTGCCGCATTGGCCAACCCAACCCGCAGAGCAATCCTTGCTCAACTGGCGCAAGGCGAGGCCACTGTGAATGCCTTGGCAGAACCGTTTGATATGAGCCTGCCAGCGGTTTCAAAACATATTCGTGTGCTTGAAAATGCGGGCCTGATCACCAGAGGTCGAGACGCGCAATTCCGACCTTGCACTTTGAATACACACCCCTTGCAGATCATCGACAATTGGACGGATCAATACCGCCACATCTGGGATGCGCGCTTTGACGTGATGGACGGGATTCTGCACACAATGAAGGAAACGAATGATGACTGATCCGCAGACTTGGGTGAAGATTAACCGGGAATTTGACGCACCGATCGAAACCGTCTGGAGCATGTGGACTAACCCAGAGCTGTTCAAGCAATGGTATGGCCCAAGGGGAATGTCGGTTCCAACAGCCGAAATGGATCTTGTTGTTGGGGGTACGCGCAAGGTCTGTATGGAGATGCAGTCGCCTGAACGCACAATGTCGATGTGGTTCATAGGGGTCTACAAAGAGGTCTCACGCCCAACTCGGCTCGTGTATACAGAGAGCATGTGCCAAGAAGACGGCACGATTATCTCACCTCAAAGTATGGGGATGCCAGAGGGCCACCCTGATATCACTGAAGTGATCGTTGAACTGAAAGCAGCCAATGGCAAAACTCTGATGACGATGGTTCATATTGGCGTACCAGAAGGCACTGCCGGCGAGGGCGGATGGAACCAAGCCATCGACAAACTTGAAGAGCGTTTGAAAGGCACGTGAATTAGGGTGCCCTAGCTTTGTTGGCGGTTTGCTTGATGAGTTTGAGCCATAATTCCGCATTTCTACGGCTCCTCAAGAGATCGCTTTCTGCGCCTTGTTCCGGATGACACTCAATTTGGGCAACGCATCATAAAGGTGAGATTATGGGAATGTGGATTGACGGAAAGTGGGAAGATACTGCCGATCGTTCAATGGTTTCGGGCACCTATCGCCGCGAAGAAAGTGCGCTTCCCACTTCGATCGACGATGAGCTCTTGGCGCTCTCAATAGCGGAAAAAGATCGGATATTTTTGGTCGCATCCGCGAGTTGCCCTTGGTCTCATGGCGCTGTGATTGCTCTGGTTCTTGCAGGCTTTCAAGACAAAGTTGCGGTCCAATGGGCAGGGGGCGCGCGGATCGAGGCTATGGCCTTTTGCCGGGCGGACCAATTCCCGATCGCGCCACGTATCAACACTTGCATCAGTTCTACACAGCAACGATTTCAGACTACACCGGGCGATCCACGGTCCCGATCCTATGGGATGCGCAGCAGCGCACGGTCCTTTCCAATTCTTCAGCAGATATAATCGCCTGTTTTGATAGGTTGAGTCCGCAGATCGACCTGCGCCCAGCGAACCTTCAAGATGATATTGACGAACTGACCCAGTATATCTTCGATGGTCTTTCCAACGCGGTCTATCGCGCGGGCAAAGCGCAGCAGCAGCGGGAATACGACGAGGCCGTCGACACTGTTTTTCAGACGCTCGACGCGCTTGAAGTGCGCTTGAATGGTCAAACATTCCTGTTCGGCGACGCGCTCACGGTTACAGATGTAAGGCTGTTTGCAACGCTTGTGCGCGTTGACACAATCTACGCCACGCATTTTCGCTGCACCTGCAAACACATCGTGGATTATCCGCAGCTCTAGCGCTTTGCCCGTCGGATCTATCGGATGCCTGGCATTTGAAAGACCGTTGATTTCGATGAGATCAGGTACGGCTATTATGTCAACGATGGTGACCACAATCCGTTTGGGATAATCGGACAACAGCCAGAAATCGATTGGGACAGCTCTGATGGCTTGATCGCGTGAAAGCCCTTCGCTGACGCCTTTAACCATGCAATCCAGGCGTGTTGCGGCGCAACAATAATTTGCTGAGGTTCGGCACGAAAGCCGCCAAAAGCATCTGAAACCTCATGAATTCCCTTTCGCCGCCGCGCATAATTCATCCACAAGCCACGCGCGGAATATGTCAATTTGCGGCGGCCTGCGGACAGCCTCTGGTTCCACGAACCAATATGAGATGCCGGTACGGAATCGGCCGGGGAACGGGGCCACAAGACGCCCCATTGCAAGAGCATCCTCGGCAAGTGTCTCCCATGCCAAAAAAACACCTTGCCCCGCAACAGCCGCATCAAGGCATAGCGAGGCGTCTGAGAAAACCGGGCCCTCACCCAACTCGTCTTCTGACATGCCATTGGGTGCAAGCCAAACATCCCACCCAAACATTGAATTGGGTTCGCGTATGACCGGCACAGTCGCGAGATCGGAAACATCGCTGAGACGTTCGGCGAGTGCCGGCGCGCAGACCGGAAAGACCCTTTGTGGGAAAAGCTCTTCCATATTTACGCCCGGCCAATCGCCCCATCCAACACGGATACACGCATCAATCTCGCCTTGCCGGGGGTCAACGAGGGTTGTTGAGGCGTCTATCCGAACGCGGATTTCCGGGTGAGCTTCAGCAAAACGCCCCAACCTCCAAACAAGCCATTTCCCAGCAAACACCGGGGCAACAGACACTGTAATCGCATCATCCGGCCTGCGGTTGGTCAGTGAAACGCCCCGTGCCAAGGCCGCGAAACCGTCAGCAAGGTGCCCGGCCACCTCAGCCCCAATCTGAGTGGGAACCAGCCCCTTTGGCGTTCGCTCAAACAGATCCCGGCCCAACTGTGCTTCGGCTTTGAGGATCTGTTGGCTGACCGCTCCGGCGGTCACACCCAGCTCCGCTGCAGCGGCACTAAGCGTTCCCAAACGGGCGACCGCTTCAACAGCCCGCAGAGAATTCAAGTTCACGTTTGACAAGATCGACATATAGATTTCCTATACCCTTATAGAGAAAGTATCCATAAATAATTGTCTATAGTTATGCATATAGTACAGCCATGCTGTATTCATACACCCCCACCTTCCTTGCCCGGCTCCTGAGCCTGAAAAACCCTTTTGCGCTTTGCGAGCCCCAAGAAGAAACCGATGCGCGCAGATGGCGCCGGGATCCGTTGTCTCACCCCGACATCCGGGCAATGAACCTTCGCGAACTTGCCGACCTTCCCTTTGAACCGGCGTGCTTTTTCCCAGAGTGACCATAGGCAGGCTGCGAGCCGCAAAAGCCGGATCATCCCCCCAAGAGTCGATCCTTTCTGGCCCGTGTTGGCAGCACGGGCAAAGGCACCATATCTTCTGGCTGTATAAAATGGCGCAATGGCCCAAGCAAATGAAGGCCGCTCGTATAGGGTATTGCGCAAGGCGGCAGCAAAGTTGATGTTGCAGGCATGGCCGCTGAAATCGAGTTTTCCTTCGCCGCTATTTCTGTTTCTGCGCGGCGTCACATCCGGGTCTTTCAGATGCACCAGTTCCTTGATCGCTTTGCGATGGGACTGACGGTTGCCGTGGTTGCTTTGGCATTAAATGACCGCGGCATGGATCTTTTTCAAATCTCGCTTCTCTTTGGGATCTACTCGTTCACGACGATGGCGTTAGAGCTGCCATTCGGCGGTCTTGCCGATAGCATTGGGCGCAAGCCAGTCTTTTTAACTGCGGTAGTTGCCAGCTTGATTTCACTCGCGCTCTTTCTCTCATCCAGCGATTTCTATGTCCTTGCACTGTCATTCGCATTCATCGGGTTTGGGCGCGCCTTGCGGTCGGGCACGCTTGATGCGTGGTTTGTCGAAACGTTCAAAGCTTCGGCGCCCGATGTCGATGTCCAGCCCGCTTTAGCGAAAGCGCAATGGGCGGGTGCGCTGGGATTGGCAACTGGGGCCGTTTTAGGAGGGCGTCTTGCAGATGTGATTGGCCCGGGCGCAGAGTACTTTGGCCGCAGCGCTTATGATGTGCCTTATGCGGCAAGCTTTGCCGTGATGCTTTGTGTGTTTCTTTTCACGATGTTGGCCATTGTTGAAAAGCCGCGCCCCAAGACCCAAGGCGCCCTAAGACAAGGGTTCGCAAACGTTCCAGCGGTGATCAAAGATGCAGGCCTGTTGGCCCTAAAGCACCCTGTCTTGTCGATACTT
Source organism: uncultured Paracoccaceae bacterium (assembly GCA_937995865.1). Classification (GTDB taxonomy): domain Bacteria; phylum Pseudomonadota; class Alphaproteobacteria; order Rhodobacterales; family Rhodobacteraceae; genus Shimia_B. Next base: position 9,695 of record CALKJA010000208.1, read on the forward strand.
CTGGCATCTTTGGCGTTCTTTTTGATGGCCACCAACCCGGTCGAAGTTATTTGGCCGACCCATGCAAAGCCCATGCTGGATCCAGAATACGCAAACACGGTTATCGGGATCGTGACGGCGCTCTATTTCTTCTCAATCGCTTTGGGAGCGTCTCTTTCCTCGTACATAAGCCGGATCTTCAAGCGGCGGCACGCCATAACGCTGGCCGCTTGCTTTGTTGGCTTGGCCTGCGTTCAGATCGCACTGGCCGTGCAGGGCGAAATCGTCAGCTTTGTAGCTGTTTTTACCCTGTTTTCTCTGCTCCTTGGTGTCAGCGAAACGCCCGCCAGTAGTATTTTGCATCGCTGCGTGGAAGACGGCCAGCGGTCGACCATGCTGTCGCTTCGATCCCTGATTCAACAGATGGGAGCCGCCTTAGGCCTGATTTTGGCAGGTGCCGTCGCCGAAATGTACGCCACACCTATGGCATGGGTTGGAGGAGCCGGGTTTCTTTTCATCGCTGCGATATTGGCCCTTCGATTGGCCAAACTGACCGTTCAAACCGATTGCTGACAACGCAAACGTTGCGCAAGATCTTTCAGAACTGACTTGAATCGAACCGCGCGGCCAACACGTTCAATGGCGGCTTACTCAAAGCTCACTCCACGCGATGCCATCCGCTTTTCGGCATCATTTGTTGGTGCGGATGCAAGGGTTCCGTTCTTCACTATTGTCACGCCGAACGATCTGTTGCGGGCAGCTAGGGCGGTCTTCTGCACACAGTAATTGAAGTCTAATCCAACAGTGCGGAGCGTCCCGACGTTGAGGGTCTTTAAGAGCGCATCAAGCTCACCCGTTTCAAATGCGTCCTGCACCCGTTTGACAATGGTATGATCCGGGGCTGATGCAAAGACATCGGCAAGTTCCGTCCCCGGGCTGCCCTTAACCGCCTGTCCCTTCATGGTAAGCCGTGCCAACGCTTTCGTCGATGGGATTGACCATTCCTGACGCACCGCGATGATGGGGTGGCCTGCCTCTTTTGCGGCGGTCACCTCTTTTAGAATTGAAGCCAACGCAAGGTGCTTTGCAGCGTCGTCGTAGGGCCCATGATCCCAGAATACTTTCTGGAGATCGACAAGCAACAACGCCGAACTCGTTCTATCACCTATCGGCTCTCCTGAGCTGACGGAGCCGATCCGCTTCACCCCATAGCCAAGCCAAAGCAGTCCGCCGAAAAGCGCGGCGCCTAAGACAATCGCAATATTCATTTTCGGTCCTTCGCAAGTGTTTTTAGATTCTGCGTCACCAAGCGCACAACTTCTAACGCGGTCGAAACCTCCGCGTCACTCAAGCCCTTTCCTACCTCATCCATAAGCCTGATTTCACTGGCGATGATGCCCTCGATCAAAGCACGGCCCTGCTTTGTGAGGGCCAATACGGGCGAGCGCTTGTGGCGCGGATTCGCGCGATGTTCGACCAAGCCGGCCGCCAGGGTCTCGTTCGCCATGACCTGAACGTATTGGCGTTTGATCTCTAGTCTCACAGCGATGTCAGGGACGGTTTGATCGCCATGCTGGTGCAGGATTTCAAGAACCGCCCGCATTCGAACCGTCAGGCTGGTTTCGGCCAACCCTGCCTCAACACAGGCTTCAGCGGCCTGCATCAATGGGCGCGACATCCAAACAAGTTTGTGTAGGTGATTTGCTTTCATAATGACATTATACTTGTCGTTATGACATGTTCAATGTCAAATTTTCCCAACCCGGACGTTCGCGCTCCCGCTGCCTTTTGGCCCGCATCAGTGCGCAGGACACGCGCGTTTATCTTGCCAAGTATGAGGACTAATGCTGCTTTTGCCTGTCACATTTGACACAAGGGATTTTGATGCAGTCCGCCGATGCGCTTAATGATCACCATGATCAGGCATCTCCGCCAGCAGCTTGATGATCCGCACCAATTGCACTTCGCCTAAGGTGGAATCCGGGTGGCCATTGACCATCACAACAAAACCGTTCTGCGTATCGGCCACCTGATACATGAAAGTCAGAACGCCGGGATCGCCCCCATTATGCCCCTGCATCGTCAGACTGATCGGACCGAAGCTGAGTGTTTCTTCGGTCCAGAAAAGCCCAACCTTTTCGCTCGCAGCTGCCATGCCTTCAAGACCGATCGCGCGTGGTTCAGTCAGCAGATCAACAACGGAGGGATCGAAAACGTCCTGACCTTCAAAGGCGCCGTTGCCCATGACCGTTGCCAGAAGTGTTGCAAGATCAGTGACCGATGCATTGAACTGACCATCGGGCCAAGTGGCGATGCCATACGGCTCTAATGCGTCAAAGGAGCCTTCATCGGTTCGCTCATATAGCGTTGCTGCAGTGGTCGGGTTTTCAACAGTATGCCCCCAAAACCCACTCAGCTCCAATGGGGCCGCAACCTTGGACATTGAGTAATCGACAAAGGATTGGCCCGTAGCGTCACCGATTGCATGACCAGCCAACCCCGCCGCAATATTGGAATACGCATAGTGCGTGCCCGGCGCCCATTCCCCGAAATTGGCGCCTGCATCAAAAAGTGCGCCATCCTTTGACAAGAAACTGGACAGGAAATCGCGCAGGTCCACGGGGTGTTTGGTTGACCCAAAGTGGTATCCGTTTTCCTCATAGGCAATGTCAGTGTCCAAAATGCCCGAACTGTGCGTGGCAAGGTGTTCGAAGGTCCGGGGCGCTCCGTCTGGGGCATCCAGCGGGACCGTCAAAAAGCTTGAGAGCGGTGCCGCTTCATCCAACATGCCATCATGAATGGCTTGAGCGGCTGACAAGCCAATAACAATCTTAGACACAGACCCGATCGGCATTGTCGTCTTTTCGGTCATCTTTTGTTGTGCCTCAATGTCCGCAAAGCCCGCTACACCAACTGACACGATCCGCCCGGGAGCCACTTCGGCCCACATGATGCCCGGCCAATATCCACGGGCCACGCCCTGTTCGGCCAGTTTATCGACCCGCGCGATGCGTTTGGTGTGATCCGTAGGTGGACGCAGCAGAACATACCCAGCAACACCGAGAATGAGTATCGCAATGAGAAGACCCTTCAAGACACGCATGCCTTCCACCTTTGTCTGTTGACGCCAAGCCCCATACACAGCTTAGCGTTGGTCAAAACAAGCTCAATCCTGCTGACCAATATGCCTGTTCCATACCGCACCCCGGTCGCGATCTACCTTTGCAGATCTGCGGTATTTCGGCAAAAGTGAAGCCTTAAACGCAAGGCTTAGAAACGTTTGGGTTGCCGGGATCAAATGTCCGCTTTGGGCACACCTATTGCATCATGTATGAGCTATCTGCGATTGTTTCCAAGAGGATGTGTCAACATGGATCAGTTTTTAATTCATCTGCCGGGCATATTGCTCGCTTACTCGATCTTCTTGATTGGTGTTGCCAGTCCTGGCCCAAATATTTTGGCAATCATAGGGACATCTATGAACGTCAGCCGATCTTCTGGTATAGCTCTTGCGCTTGGTGTCGCGTTTGGATCTTTAACTTGGGGGACGCTCACGGCTTTGGGTTTAACCGCCATGCTTTCCACCTACGCTTATGCATTGTTCTTCATAAAAGCTGCCGGTGGCGCCTATCTCATTTGGCTTGCTTATAAGGCTTTCAAGTCAGCAGCAACCGAACATGATCTGGCAGAAACGAAGCTGGGAAACGAACAGCGCTCCCCCTTGAGATATGCCTTAAACGGATATGCGATCCAGATGACCAATCCGAAAGCAGCCCTTGCATGGATCGCAACAATTTCACTTGGGCTTCAGGCGGGCTCACCGCTTTGGGTTGCCGCAGCAATCGTCGTGGGGATTTTCATCCTATCGGTCGTTATCCACACGCTGTATGCGGTCGCGTTTTCAACATCTTTGATGGTAGCTGCTTACCGCAAAGCGCGACGATACATTCAGGCGACGCTGGGTATCTTTTTCGCAGCGGCAGGATTGAAATTACTAGCGGATCGAAGCTGAGCGTCGCTGCTGAGGGAAAGCAGTTCATCGGTCCGTCTGGGCGCGTTGCGATCCCCAAAGGCTGAGCGCCATGCGACCAACGTAGCGTGAAATCGTAGATTTCAGAGCCCCGTTTGCAGCCTTCAATTTAGCGCCACCCATCGCCATTTCTGCGGATTATTTTGATCAAAACTGCGGCACTCTGAAAGCGCACCAAACCGTCCTTAGGCAACGGACTCTGGCCCCACGAAAGCCAGTCGCACAATAGAATTAACTGTCCGCAACGCGTTTCACGTTCTTATTAGCGACGCCCCACCACCCTATTTCCCGGCCAAGGAAGGATTCTAATTCCTCACCCGCCGTTTCGGATGTGATATCGAGATCTAAGAAATTGCTGTCATCGCGAAAGACCTGCCGGACCGCGTCAATATGAGTAACAATCCATCTTTCAACCTCTTCCAAATTCCCGCGGTTTTTTGGCAGACCGATACAGTCCGTCCGAATGAGGCGCTTTTGAAAGTTGCTCCACCTTGAAATACTGTTCGCAGTCTTGGCTGGGGGGCGATAATTTAGAATGAATTTGCACTCTGGGTACATTTTCCTGATTGCGAGGAGCAGCGCAATATCAAGGTTGGGCCAATAGCTGTGATGAACGAGGCCGAAAAGCCTAATTTTACAGTAGTCCATTTGTGTAATTGCATCGATGCCGTCGAAATGAAAAAACGGGTCACCTTCATCGTACCAGCCATCATAGATCAGCTTTCCAACGCTCTTTTTGTTCCATCTCCAATGGACTGATCGCATTCCAGAGTTCTCAAACGCCTTCTGCAATGTCGTCGTTCCCGATTTGGGGAACCCAATGACTATGATGCTTGGCTTTACGCTTTTGTCGTTCATAGTGTTCTCCGGGATCGAACCGACATTCGGCTATAGGACAGTGCAAAAACTGTCAACAACCCTTCAACCCATCACGGTTTTGGCGGGCATGCGCCTGCTTTAGCAAAGGCTTATCCTTTGGGCGAAGCGCCGTTGGATTGGCGAAATATGCTCGCTCCTTTGGGTATCGTTGGCGCTGTGGCTTAGTGTGCCAACCCGAGCAACACAGCACTCAACCAGATTCCCGTTCCGAATACGGTGTGAGTGATCACCCCTTTTTGCCGCATCTTCCAACGTTCGGGCGCTTTGGACATTGCAACACCCCAACCAAAGAGCGGTTGAAAGACAAGCCAAGGCACCAAAACGGTCACAACACCAAAGCTTAGACCCTGCCAGAGCTGCGGCGCATCGAATGCTGACGGGCCGAAGAGAATGGCAAAGCAGACCCCATAGGTTATGCCAATCAGGATATGAGCGCCCCATCCCAGCAAAGCCTCGGCCATGACGGAAGACGATGCGCGGATATCTTGGTGAAACACCGTTCTCATAGGCAGCGATCCAACCCACCGGCCGACTAAGCAATAAAAGCCATGAGTCATCGCCCAACCCTGCCGCAAAATTGCAATGGCATCGGCAAACAACGTCGCCCCCAGACCGGCAATTGCTCCAAAAACCACTAGCTCTACGAAACTCATTTGCTTTCCTAACTGTGTTGAATCTCGCATAACTTGTGCAACTTGAAGTGAGGTTTAAGTCAACATGTATCGGCTCGACATAGCGCAAGTTTCGCAACGCAGCGGTTTAAGACCATCAACGCTCCGCTACTATGAAAAGCGCGGTTTGATTGCTTCTGACGGTCGGCGGGGTCTGCGCCGTGAGTATGATGACAGTGTCCTCACGCGGCTGGCTTTGATCGCATTGGGGCAGCGGGCCGGTTATTCTTTGGATGAGATCGGATCGCTGTTTCGCCCTCAGGGCGGGAAATATGAGCTAGGTCGCCTCGAATTGCGAAAGCAAGCAGACAAACTGCGAGGCCAAGCTCATGAATTGCAAGCAACAGCGGACCTGTTGGATCACGTGGCGGCATGTACGGCACCTTCGCACCTTGAATGCCCCAGATTTCAAAGGCTTCTGAAGGACACACTTACGGCTAAAGTACTGCCACCTTAGCGGTTTAACGCTGAAGGCGCGAAACGGACCTTTGCAATTTCTCAGTTTTGGGCGCATGTTCGCAACTTAGGCGTGTGTAGAGTTGAGGGTGGGTCATGGCGATCCTAGTCGGTAGCGGATTTTATCTTCCCACTGCATTGGGCGTAGCGGGTGCTGCGGCAGAGGGCACAGTTCTATCCGCAGCTGACCTTGGCCAAGTTTATAATGTTCAAACCAATGGGACTCTTGCACCCGGAATCAACGCGATGAACGCCGGCGATAGCATCGTTGTCGACACCGACGATGACAGCCTATTCAGCGATGAAACGGCAACAACACAAACCGACAACGATCGCTATGTGAATTCAACCGTTACCTACTCTGATGGATCCACATCAAACGTCAGGTTGGAACTCATCAGCCTGTCTGACGGGTCTCAGGTTATCTTTTTGGCCGATGGCTCTGCAAATTCCGTAAATGCGGCGTAAGCCGAGATTCAATCCATCACACTGGGCACGTTCAACACCACCTTCGACAACAGATATAATCAGGGCAACTTCAATAACACGATCACCAACACGGTTGTGTGCTTCCGCGATGATACACAAATCCAAACGCCCGGCGGTCAGCGGCTAATCGCGGATCTTCATGTGGGTGACGAGGTGGTGACGGCCCAAGATGGACCACAAAAGATCGTCTGGATTGGCAAGAGCGCAGTATCTACGGCGCAGCTTGTGGCCACGCCCCATCTCAGACCTGTGCGTATTCGCGCTGGGGCTTTGGGCGACGGGATTCCGCAAAGCGATCTTTATGTCTCACCACAGCACCGCATCCTTTTGTCATCTCCGATTGCAGAACGCATGTTTGGACAAAAGGAGACCTTTGTGCCTGCGATCAAACTGGTCTGCGCTGATGGCATTGAGCAGGTCAGCTCTTTCGCTCCGGTAACCTACCTGCACATCCTTTTGGACAAACATCAGGTTGTGTTTGCCAACGGCGCTTCGGCGGAAAGCCTATATGCCGGGCCGCAAGCGCTTAAGGCGCTTTCGGATGAGGCGCGCTCCGAAATCTTGGATCTTTTCCCGGAGCTGGACGAAAGCGGACCGGAGTGGCCGATTGCCCATCCAACCATTCAAAAGCAGGCGCTGATCAGCAAGCTTTGGGAACGGCACAGCAAGAACGGCAAACCGCTTGTGATGGTGGAAGGTCAAGCTGCGCCAAAGCAGGCCTAACCCTCACCTACCCCCAAAGCGCCGCCTCAGATGGATGCAAACCGTCTTGATCGAATTTCAAAGGAAAGGCGCGATCCTCGGCCAACAGAAGCGGCCCATCCAGATCAATCGTGGGCATACCTTGCGCTGCCAAAATCGCCGGGGCCATCGCAAGTGACGTGCCCACCATACAGCCCATCATCAGATCAAAACCCTGAGCTTGGGCCGCTGCCTTTACGCGCAGCGCCTCGGTCAAACCGCCGGTCTTGTCGAGCTTGATATTCACCACATCATATTTGCCAGCAAGCGCCGGAAGCGTCCCAGTGTCGTGGCAGGATTCATCCGCGCAAACCGGCAAGGGCCGCGCCAATCCGCGCAAGGCCTCATCTTCACCGGCAGGCAGCGGTTGCTCCACCAAGGCCACGCCAAGTCTCACCATATGCGGTGCGAGATCTGAATAGATCTCGGCTGTCCAACCTTCGTTCGCGTCCACAATGATCGTCGCCTCTGGCGCACCACGGCGCACCGCTTCAAGCCGGGGCATATCGTCAGGCGTTCCCAGTTTGATTTTAAGAAGCGGACGGTGCGCATGCTTGCGCGCGCTGTCTTCCATCGCTTGCGGCGTCCCAAGAGACAGCGTGTAGGCCGAAATCACGGGCTTCGGCGCAACAAGACCGGCAAGCTCCCATGCGGGGACACCGGCCGCCTTGGCTTCAAGATCCCAAAGCGCACAATCGACGGCGTTGCGCGCCGCACCGGGCGCAAGCGCCTCTTGCAGCGCGCCGCGCGTGATATCTGCTGGAAGATCTGCAATCTGCTGCGCGACGCTGTCCATGCTTTCGCCATAACGGGCATAAGGCACACATTCGCCACGCCCTGAAACACCCTCACGTGTGATCCGCACGCTCAGCACCTTGGCCTCGCTCCGGGAGCCGCGTGAGATGGTAAACACTTCGGCCAAGCGAAACGATTCTGAGATGACTTCGATCATGGGTGATCGTCCTTCCCGGGCTTTGATCCCGTTAACCGCATGCTAACCTTAGTAAATGCGTGCTGCGAAAAACGCATGTGCATCACTTGTGTATCGGATGTGCATCGGTTGTGCCCTGCCCAAATTCGCAGGCAGGGGACATGTTAACGCGGTGCGCGCAGACCTAAATCGCGGCCAAGCCATCAACCAGACGGCCCGCTCCGTGGCGGAAAGGATCAACGGTGGGCAGCCCCATGCGCGCTTCAGTCTCTTCGCAATAGCGCAGCGCTTCTTCATCACCCAGATGCTGGGTGTTTATGGAAATACCCGTAATCTGACACGCCGGATTCACGATCCGCGCAATCGGCAAAACAGTATCGCGCAACTCCTCAAGAGACGGCAGAGAATAATCCGGCAAACCACGCATATGCGTGCGGGTTGGTTCATGGCTTAGCACAAGCGCATCAGGTTGGCCGCCATGGATCAACGCCATAGTAACCCCTGAATAAGACACATGAAAAAGCGATCCTTGGCCTTCGATGATATCCCAATGATCTGGGTCGTTATCCGGCGTGAGCCACTCCACAGCGCCAGCCATGAAATCAGCAATCACCGCGTCCAATGGCACACCGCGCCCTGTGATCAAAATCCCGGTTTGGCCAGTCGGTGCAAAGGTGCTCTTCATACCGCGCTCGCGCATCTCGGCATCCACGGCCAGCCCGGTGTACATCTTGCCCGCTGAGCAATCCGTGCCAACAGCCAGCATCCGTTTGCCGACCCGCTTTTTTCCGTTCGCAATCGGATACGCAACCGATGGGATCCGAACGTCATGCAGCTGCGTTCCCGCGCGCTTGGCCTCGGCCTGCAAGTCGTTCTCATTCCTCAACAAATTATGCAGACCTGACGCGATATCATAGCCCATGTTGATCGCTTCGATTATGACAGCTTTCCATTCTTCAGAGATTACGCCGCCGCGATTGGCCACGCCGATGACCAAGGTTTTGGCCCCCGCTTCTTTGGCCTCTGCAAGCGTCATATCCGCAACCCCCACATCCGCGCCACAGCCATGCATGCGAAACTGCCCGACAGCGTTCTCAGGGCGCCAGTCTTTAATGCCTTGCGCAACTTTTGCGGCAAGTTGGTCCGGCACATCGCCAAGAAAAAGGAGATAGGGAGTAGGAATCATAGCAGCCTCCGTTGAGTTAACGGCACCTTAAAGATGTTGTAAGAGGATTGATTGCGTAAAGTGCCTGTCACGCAGGAAAATTCAGAATATTCCTCGATATTTGACTTCAAAGTTCGCAGATTATTTTACTTAGAACTTCTTGATGGGAAGGATTGCTCAAAAAAGGGTCATGAAAAAGCCACGCGATTCCGCGATGCAGCATTTTTTGAGTTGCAACACGACGCGCAAGATCATATCGCCAATGCGAACAAAAACGTAATGATCTTGCGAGGCCCCTATGTCTTTTCGGCTGCAACCCACTCCGCCTGCTCGTCCAAATCGCTGCCAGCTCTTTGGTCCCGGCTCACGCCCTGCGATTTTTGAAAAAATGGCCACGTCGGCAGCAGATGTCATCAACCTCGATCTCGAAGACAGCGTGGCGCCAGATGACAAGGACGCAGCCCGCAAAAACATCATTCAAGCGATCGGCGATGTCGACTGGGGCTCAAAAACTCTGTCTGTTCGGATTAACGGCCTAGATACGCCCTATTGGTACCGAGATGTTGTTGATTTACTTGAGCAATCCAGCGACCGACTGGATCAAATTATGATCCCAAAGGTAGGTAACGCAGCGGATATCTATGCGGTGGATGCGCTCGTAACCGCCATTGAAACGGCCAAAGGCCGGAGCAAACCCATCCAGTTCGAGGTCATCATCGAAAGCGCCGCTGGCATCGCACATGTCGAGGAAATCGCCGCAGCCTCCTCTCGGATGGCTGCAATGAGCCTTGGCGCGGCCGATTTCGCGGCGTCGATGGGCATGGCCACGACGGGTATCGGCGGGACACAGGAAAACTACTATATGATCCGTGAGGGTCAAAAGCATTGGTCTGATCCGTGGCATTGGGCGCAAACGGCTATCGTTGCAGCTTGCCGTACGCATGGCGTCTTGCCTGTAGATGGCCCTTTTGGCGATTTCTCCGATGATGAAGGCTATCGTGCACAAGCCCTGCGCTCGGCGACGCTTGGCATGGTGGGGAAATGGGCAATCCACCCCAAACAAATCGCGATCGCCAATGACGTCTTTACCCCCTCAGAGGCCGCTGTGGCCGAGGCCCGCGAAATCCTTGCCGCGATGGAGCAAGCCAAAAAAGATGGGGCTGGCGCAACTGTTTACAAAGGTCGCCTTGTGGATATCGCATCCATAAAACAAGCCGAAGTCATCGTGAAACAGTCTGAACTTCTGTCCAACTAACGCTTAAATGGTCCAGACTCTGCCCCGGCGGGGCCAACACCCCAAGCCAGCCTAGCCAGAGCTATGCGCATCCGGCCTCACAACCCGCCCTTTTCGAAGGACGGGGAGGGCGGGTGGGCGTCCTTCGAAAAGGGCGGCACGACGCTTGCCCCAATCGCACCGTCAGGGTAACGCGTTGCCATGGATCATTTTCTTTATAAAAACGGCGCACTACACGCCGAGGACGTCCCGCTAGCGGAGATCGCAGCAGCCGTTGGAACACCCTTTTATGTGTATTCCACAGCCACACTCTTGCGCCATTTTAAGCTTTTTGATGATGCGCTTAACTGGGCCGATGATCACCTTGTCTGCTTTGCGATGAAAAGCGCCTCAAATCAGGCAATCCTTAAACTTCTGGGCGATGCCGGAGCGGGAATGGATGTAGTTTCGGGCGGCGAATATGCCCGCGCCCGTGCGGCGGGCATCCCGGGCGATCGCATCGTTTTCTCAGGCGTCGGCAAAACACGCGATGAAATGCGTCAGGCCCTGAATGGCGGCATTCGGCAGTTTAATGTCGAGAGCGAGCCCGAGATGCGAGTGCTCTCCGAGATCGCAACCAGTCTGGACGTGATCGCCCCCATAACGATCCGTGTGAATCCGGACGTCGATGCCAAGACAAACGAAAAAATCGCAACTGGCCGCAAGGGGGACAAATTCGGCATTCCGATTTCCCGCGCGCGCGAAGTCTACGCAATGGCCGCAAGTCTCCCCGGTTTGAAAGTCATTGGGATTGATGTGCATATCGGCTCCCAGCTGACGGATCTGGAGCCATTTCGAGCAGCCTACGAAAAAGTGGCAAATCTAACAAAGATGCTTCGTGAAGAAGGCCATGAGATCACGCGGCTTGATCTTGGAGGCGGGCTTGGCATTCCTTATGCGCGCTCCAACCTTGCTCCACCTTTGCCCTCAGACTATGGCAAACTCATCCAAGAGACCGTCGGCCATTTAGGTTGCGAGATTGAGATTGAACCGGGGCGTCTTGTCTCTGGCAATGCAGGCATGCTTGTTGCCCAGACGATCTATATCAAAGAAGGCGAAGATCGAAAATTTTTGATCATTGATGCCGCGATGAATGATCTGATCCGGCCTGCTATGTATGGCGCGCATCACGATATTGTTCCAATCATCGAACCCACCCCCGGCATGGAGCTGGCAACATATGATATCGTCGGCCCGATATGCGAAAGCGGCGATACATTTGCGAAACACCGTGAATTGCCCGCGATCAAAGAAGGCGAACTTGTTGGGTTCCGATCCGCCGGTGCCTATGGCGCGGTAATGTCGAGCGAGTACAACACGCGCCCATTGATCCCGGAAGTTTTGGTACAAGGTGATCAATTCGCGGTTATCCGCCCACGTCCGACCTTTGACGACATCATTAATCGAGATACCATCCCTGAGTGGCTATGATGCCGCGATCCGAAGCGGAGACCGGGAATGAGCGCTTATCAACGCAAAGCTGACTTGCCCAAAGGCGCGCGCCGCGCAATCCGTTGGACGCGCGCAGGCATGTTTGCAGAGCGTTTGACGCAGAGCTTTTGGCCGCTTTGGTCCGTAGCCTTTATCGCTTTGGGCGCGCTTATGCTGGGGTATCCTTGGGCCTTCCTGTTTGAGGCCGCATGGGCGGGTATCATCTTGATGGTGCTTGCAGCGATCACTGCCCTTGTTATTGGTATGCAGCGCTTCCGACGGCCGACACTGCAAGAGGCTGAGAACAGGCTTGATGCCGCTCTTACCGGGCGACCGATCAGCACATTGCAAGACACGCTCGCGATTGGCCAAGATGACTCTCAAGCAACGGCTGTTTGGCAAGCCCACCGTGCGCGCATGGCTGAGTGCGCTGCGGCGGCGAAACCCGTTTACCCGGCGCTAAACATGGCCCGACGAGATCCGTATGCGCTGCGCTACGTGGCAGTTCTTGTACTGGTTGTCGGTTTGCTATTTGGCTCGATCTTCCGTGTCGGTCAGGTGGGTGATCTTGCCCCCGGCACGGCGCAAGCAGCACTTGGTCCCGCGTGGGAAGGCTGGGCCGAACCACCTCGCTACACCGGTTTGCCGACGATCTATTTGCCTGATGTCACAGACCCGGCGCTGACGGTCCCACAAGGCTCAAACATCACTGTGCGCCTTTATGGTGAAATCGGCGTACTCTCCGTGGATGAGACAGTCTCAGGACGGCAGGCCCCTGCGGACGGAGACGCAACAGACGTTGCCGCGCCCGTGCATAGCTTCGACGTCATGCAGCCCGGAATGATCGTAATTGATGGCGCAGGCGGCCGCAGCTGGGAGGTGGCAATCAAGCCGGATCAGCCACCCACGGTTTCGTTTTCGATTGAATTTTCAAACGACGCCGCGCTGGAACGGGCCACGACCCTGGACGAGGCGTTCACGGTCCGTGACGATTATGCCGTTGTTGCGGGTAAAGCGCGATTTGAGCTTTTACTTAATCGTGTGGATCGCCGGCATGGGCTAACCATACCGCCAGAACCTCGCGCGCTTTTGGAATTGCCGCTGCCAATGACCATTTCCGGTGACCGCTCAGGGTTTTCCGAAGTTTTGACCGAAGATCTCAGCCAGCATCCGTGGGCAAATTTGCCCGTTTCACTGGATCTTGAGGTGATTGACGAGCTGGACCAGCGTGGCAGGAGTAAAGCCAAAACGATGCTGATGCCCGGCCGTCGGTTTTTTGATCCAATCGCTGCGGCCGTTATTGAACAGCGCCGCGATCTCTTGTGGAATCGGGAAAACGCCGCGCGGATCGCGCAAATCTTGCGAACCATAACCTATGATGCTGATGGACTATTCCGGCAGGAAGTCACCCTGCTGCGGATGCGCAATGTGTTGAAAAAGCTCGAGACACTTGCACCTTACGGCATGTCTGACACGCAACAGGCCGAGTTAGCGCAGGTGCTTTGGGATCTTGCGATCCAACTGGAAGAAGGCGATCTGAACGATGCGGCAATGCGACTTCAGCGCGCACAGGAGCGGCTGCAAGAGGCCATCGAAAATGGCGCGACTGACGAAGAAATCGCTGAACTGATGCAAGAGCTTCGCGAGGCAATGCAAGATTACATGCAGCAGTTGGCAGAAAGTCAGGACCCCTCCCAACAGCAGCAACCTCAGAACCCGGACAACATGCAGGAGATGACCCAAGACGACCTGCAAGACATGCTGGACCGCATTCAGGAGCTGATGGAAGAGGGTCGCATGGCCGAAGCGCAAGAGCTTCTCGAACAGCTTCAGCAGATGATGGAAAATATGCAGGTCCAACAAAGCCAAAGTGGTCAGGATGGGCAACCATCCGAGGGTCAGCAATCCATGGACGATCTGGCTGAGACGCTGCGCGAGCAGCAAGGCTTGAGCGACGAGAGCTTTGAAGAACTCCAAGAGCAATTTGGCGAGAACAGCGAACAAGGAGACCGCGGTCAGGAGCAGCAACAAGGTGAAGGCCAGCAAGGTCAGCAAGACGGCCAGCAACAAGGTCAGCCCGGCCAGAGCCAGCAAGGACAACAAGGCGGCGAAGGTGGACAGGGCGGCGAACAAGGCAACCAGCAAGGCGGCGGAAGCGGTGATCAGGCCGGAGATTTGCAACAAGGCCTTGCGGACCGGCAGCAGGCTCTGCGCCGGGAGTTAGAGCGCCAACGTCAAAACCTGCCCGGCGGCGGCACCCCAGAAGGAGAAACCGCCCGTGACGCGCTAGATCGCGCGGGTGACGCGATGGATAATGCCGAAGAAAACTTGCGCGACAACAATATTGCCGAAGCCATTGATGATCAGGCTGAGGCGATGGACGCTTTGCGCGACGGGATGCAGGCGCTTGCTGATCGAATGGCCCAGCAACAACAGCAGCAAGGCCAAGGCGAACAAAACGGCGATCAAACAGGCAACGCCAACCCCGAGCAACGGGACCCATTGGGCCGTGAGCCGGGCGAAAGCGGGCAACTGGGATCAGATGAGGAGCTGTTGCGCGGGGACGATGTGAACCGCCGCGCAGAAGAGCTTTTAGACGAGATTCGCCGTCGTAGCGCGCAAGCCGAGCGAGATCAGGCTGAACGCGACTATCTCAATCGGTTGTTGGAAAGGTTCCAGTAAGCCAAAGCCACCTGCGGGTGCTTTAAGTGCCCAACCGTTCGACCAAACCGGCGACCGAATCTTCGAGCCACGCACGCCCTGAATTCACCATATCAACATAAGACAGCAGCAGAGATTCCAGCTGGGGCACGTTGGTCGAAATGTCGGGGGCGTAAGAATAGCCCGCTGCAAAGGCGCCCAATACAAACAAAACCAAACCGAATCCCAAGCGGAATCCCCGCCGCTGCCGCGCCGTAGCGGATATCTCTTCGGCCACGCCAGCGGCGCTCCCGCGCTCGGACGTTGCGCGCAAAGTAGAATTAATCTCATCAATATCAGGTAAGAGGTCGCGCCGCGACCCGCTCGCCTTGAGCGCAGCTTCTGTGTCTACTTCCAGCGGTGCAGGCTCGGGTGGAGGCGCAAGCGGCAAGTCTTCTTGAATTTCGATTCCGGTCTCATCAGCACGCGCGCGCGCTTCATACGCGGCTTCCTGCCGTAAAACGTCAGCTACATCAGGCTCTAATGTCCGTCGACGTAGAGTATTTTGCTCCACCGGCGCCCCAGCCTGAGGCAAATGCGCCGAAGGATGTGGCGGCTGCTGAATTCCGGCGATCGGCGTTTGGACGGGGGGCAGTTCTGGTTCGGGCTCAGGTGTAGGCGGAACTTGCCGCGTCACAGCTTCAACTGCTGCTGCTATATCTGCGTCAGTTTCTTCAGGCGCGTGTGGGTCCACGAACCAAGAATTCCCGCAGTTTGAACACTGCACATCACGGCCCTCGTCCGGGATCACCGCATCCGGGACCTCGTAGGTCGCGTCACAATTTGGGCACACGAGCCGCATGCGATCCCACCCTCTTCTACAATACTTGGCCTGCTCGGCCATGATCCGCCTGTTAGCGAAGCTATCGCCTTTGTCCTACGGACGCGGATTAAACACAAGATGCCAGCGATTTACCGCCAATGCGAGATTGAAACCGTGACCCCCATGCGGCACTGTCTAAATCTCAGAGCAAGGGGCAAATATCGTGATCGAGCTGGACAAGATCGCCTATTCTTATGGCGGAGGGGAGCTGTTGAGCGATATCTCCCTTACTTTGCAGCCCGGTTCCTTTCATTTTCTGACCGGCCCGTCCGGCGCGGGAAAGACAACGTTTCTCAAACTGATCTATGGTGAGCTTTTGGCGACGGCCGGCCAAGTTCGGATCAGCGGTATGGACACGCGTGCAATGACCCGTGATCAAATCGCCCGCGTGCGGCGACATATCGGAGTGGTGCCGCAGCAGACTCAATTTCTTGATCATTTGCGTGTGGCCGACAACATTGCCTTGCCCCTTATGGTTTCTGGGCGCGATGGCGGCGGAGCGCAGACAGACCTAGACCAATTGTTGGGCTGGGTCGGGCTTACCAGTCAAAAAGAACAATTCCCTCCACAGCTTTCTGGCGGCGAAAGGCAACGCGCTGCACTGGCTCGGGCAGTCATTATGTCCCCTGACGTGATCCTTGCCGATGAGCCAACAGGAAATATCGATTGGGAGATGTCCCAACGTATTCTCAAGCTGTTGGTTGAACTTAACAAAATGGGGAAAACTGTCATGATCGCAACTCATGACCTTGCTTTGATCCGCGCGGCCAAGAGTCAGGTACAAGCACGGGTGTTACGCATCACGGGCCGCCGCTTGCAACTTGCGGGGGCGGATCTGTGAAGGCGCTTCGAGATATCCTTGCCTTTTTGGTTGGGGATCCGCAGGCAGACAGGGTTGTCCCTCCAACGGGGTTTACAGCACAACTGACACTGTTTTCGGCGGCTGCGATGGCTTTTCTTGCCAGCTTTGCCTTGGCTTTGTCCACATCGACCGGACGGCTTGCGGATCGGTGGTCGTCAGAACTTGCGCAATCTCTGACGGTTCGGATCTCGGCACCAGAAGACCAACTTGCCATTCAAACCCAAGCCGCAATGGGCGTGTTGCAAACCACACCGGGGATCCAATCTGCACGTGCTTTGAGCATAGAAGAGCAAGCAGCACTTCTTGCACCGTGGTTCGGCAGCTCTGTCCCGATCGAGAACTTGCCCATTCCGCAACTCATCGATGTGATCGAGGATGGATCCGCGCTTAATGTCGCTTCGCTTCGGTTGAGGTTGCAGGCCGAAGCGCCCGGCGCAATCGTTGATGATCACGCCCGCTGGAGGCAACCACTGATTAGGGCCGCCGGGCGTTTGCGAGGGCTCAGTTGGCTTTCTCTTCTGCTGATCACAGGCACTATGGCCGCAATGATAACACTGGCCGCGAACGCGGCCTTGTCCGCAAACAGGCAGGTGATCGAGGTGCTCCGGCAGGTAGGTGCAGTCGACAGCTACATTGCTCAAGCCTTTGTGCGCCGCTTCACCTTGCGTGCGCTCAGCGGGGCAGCCATTGGCGCCATTTGTGGTATGATCGCAATCGCGCTTTTGCCATCAACCAATGCAGTCGGCGGTTTCTTGACGGATTTGGGCTTTCGCGGCGCAGGTTGGCTGGTGCCAGCATCCATCCCCTTCCTTGCGGCAGTCGTTGCCTTTGTGGCGACCCGGCTAGCTGCCCTTCGCACCCTTAGAACAATGGCTTAATCCTTATGCGCTGGTTTATCTCTTTTCTCTTCGTGTTTCAGGTCTATTTGGCGATGGCGGTGATTTCGGTCATCTTCTTTCCTTATGCGCTTTTGTCCCGAAACGGCGCGCGCGCAGCTTGCAAAACCTATAGCTGGTGGGCGCTTACGACCGCACGGCTGATGTGTGGGATTCGTTATGAAGTGCGCGGTTCGATTCCGTCGGGCGAAGTTTTGATCGCAGCCAAGCATCAGAGTTTTCTTGATGTAATTATGATCTTCTACAGCTTGCCAGCATGCAAATTCATCATGAAGCAGGAACTTCTTTATACACCCTTCATCGGGCAGTATGGCTACCGGATCGGCTGCATCCCTGTCAGACGCGGGCGCCGAACCGAAGCGATCAAGCGCATGGTAAACGATGTAAACAGTGGAACGGCAACGCCCGGCCAGCTTTGCATCTATCCCCAAGGCACACGCATTTTGCCGGGTGAACGGGCGCCTTATAAGGTGGGCACCTATGCGCTGTATCGCGAGACAGGTCAGTCATGTGTCCCAGTTGCCGTAAACGCGGGCGTGTTTTGGCCGCGTAAAGGGATCGAGCGCACGCCCGGTTTGGCGGTTATCGAGTTTCTTGATCCAATCCCACCCGGGCTAGGGCAAAGTGAATTTATGGAGCGGCTCGAGACCGTCGTTGAGGCGCGATCCGAAGAGCTTCTGGTCGAGGCACGCGCTCAGCTTTAGAGTATTTCGTTCGGCGTAAAACTGGCAGGTGGCAGGACGCAGTTCAATTTATGCCGCAAGCCCCGTTGCACCGATTCCAAGATATTTCTTACGCCGATTTGAGACGAGTTCTTCAGGCGATTGGCCTGTGAGTTCGCTCAGCATACGCGAAATCATGGTGCCAACATCGCGCATGGCAATGTTGCGGTCCCTGTGCGCACCGCCCAAAGGCTCAGGAATGATCGCGTCGCACACGCCCAGCTCGCGCAAATCCTGTGCGGTAAGGCGCAATGCCTCGGCCGCTTCGCGCATCTTTTCAGCATCCTTCCAAAGGATGGATGCGCAGCCTTCGGGGCTAATCACGGAATAGATGGAATGTTCCAGCATTGCTAACCGGTTGGCTGTCGCAAACGCGACGGCACCTCCGGATCCACCCTCACCGATCACAACCGAAACCATAGGCACCTTGATTTGCAGGCACTTCTCAGTAGAGCGGGCAATCGCTTCAGACTGGCCGCGCTCTTCGGCGCCTTTGCCCGGATACGCACCCGGTGTGTCAATCAACGTGATCACTGGAAGCCCAAACCGATCTGCAAGATCCATTAGCCTGATCGCTTTGCGATATCCTTCAGGCCGGGCCATACCAAAGTTGCGCTCAATCCGGCTTTTCGTGTCGTGACCCTTTTCATGGCCGATTACCACAACTGGTGTATCTTCAAAACGCGCAAGCCCACCCATCACGGCATGATCGTCGGCGAAATTTCTGTCCCCTGCGAGAGGGGTATACTCCGTGAAAAGCGTTTCAATATAGTCGCGGCAATGCGGGCGGTCAGCGTGCCGTGCGACCTGGGCTTTGCGCCAAGGCGTGAGATCTTTATAAAGATCGATGAGGATTTGGTGGCTTTTGGCGTCAAGCACCGAAGCCTCCTTCTCCATGTCAACTTCCTCATTCTCACGCGCTAGGGCGCGCAACTCATTCGCCTTACCTTCAATTTCGGCAAGGGGCTTTTCAAAGTCGAGGTAGTTGGTCATCGCGGACTCCGTGGACGTGTTCTAGCCTTGTATATGTCTGTGCATGTGCGTTGATGCAACCAAAGGAAATTGACGCGCCCTTCATTGGCTCGCTAAACCTACCCAAAAAGGCCTGGCTCATGAATTTCATTCTAGATCTTTCGTCACATGTGTTTGACCGCTCGCACCCGATGTTTCAGCGTGATCGCATTGGCAATTTTGAGGAACGGTGTGCGGGCTATGATGATCGCTACGATTTTCAGACTTTTGTCTATGACTGCTTTTGGGACAGTGGCGCGCGTGAAGTCTGGTTGCTTTGCCCCCGGCTGCTAAATTTCAGAACGCTTGTTGACGAGATGGAGTTCCAGGTGGATGGCGAGCCGCATAAGCGCGTCAAGGTCGAGAACCTGTCGCGCGGGACTGCGATCCGGCTGAAAGGCCTAAAAAAGCCGCCGTCTGTTGTGAACTTCAAGCATGAGCGTGTGTCTGGCGAATTGACCGTGCATTCTGAGCTGTTTGAACATTTCGAGGGTCTGAACGCCGTTTTCTCGATCAACAAGAACAATCGCCTGGAATGGATCCAAGACTGGCTCACATTCTACCACCGCATGCACGGACTTGAGGCCGTCGTGTTAGCCGACAACGGCTCGACCGATTATACCGCGCAGGACTTGCTCGACGCTATGGCGGCTGTGGACGGTATCAAGGCCGCATGCGTGATCCCGGCACCTTTCCCATTTGGCCCTAATGCAGAGGGGCAAGTGAATACAGCGTCTCTGTTCTTGCAGCGCACAATGGGTGAATTGACACGCAAGCGTCTGTTGGGGCGCGCAAGGGCGGTTTTAAGCGTGGATATAGATGAGCTGTTCTGGTCACGTTCTGGGCAATCCGTCTTTGACGCCACTGTGGCGTCCGAAGCAGGATATCTGCGGGCCAATGCGGAATGGGTCTATGCAGATCCTGCAAAGCTAAACGGTCCCGCTCGGCATTGCGATCATGAATTTCTTTCTGGGACGCTGAACCATCAAGACAAGCGGATGCCAAAAGCGAACCGCAAATGGTGCGTTGATCCGCAAGGCTCGATGAAGGGTGAGCAATGGCTGACCCATTTCCTTGGCAGCCAAAAGGACCCCGTAGATCCAGATTTCCTGATGCTGCATTGCCGACAAGTCTCAACCTCTTGGAAGCATGATCGTTCGACGCTTGATGATATCGAGTTGGAGCCGTTTCCGGAGTTGGTTGAATTGATGGCGCAGGCTTTTTCAACTTAGGCCGTCCTGCAAGTCAGCAAGATTTGTAACAAAGCCTTGTGGCAAGTAGTGGGTGTCCCGATGGAGGAGACGCCATGACGACCGAGACGAATGTCCGCAATTATGAAGCCCGTATGCGCCGGGTATTGCAGTATATCCACGACAGCCCCCAAGACGACTTGTCGCTGGATGCGCTCGCTGATGTAGCTGCAATGAGCCGCTTTCACTGGCACCGCGTGTTTCTTGCTATGACGGGTGAGACACCGGCCCAAGCAGTGCGCCGTGTTCGGCTGCACCGGGCTGCCTGCTGGTTGGTGCAGACTGAAGACACGATCGAAGCCATTGGCCGCAAGGCTGGGCTGGGATCTAGGGCTGCATTTTCAAGGACTTTCAAATTGGCCTTTGGCGTGGCCCCCGCCGGGTTTCGCAAACGAGGTGCGCTGACGCCTCTTTTGCTTAGGAAACCGGATCAGGAGTATCCCATGTACGACGTAACACTTGAAACCATCCCTGCCCACCGCTGTGGCGCAATTCCATTTAAAGGCCCCTACCTTGAAATCGGGAGCGCTTTTGAGCAAATCAACGCGATCATGAGTATGGGAGGCCACTGGCCGCATGTCCAGGGTATGCTTGGATTCTATCATGATGACCCGAACCAGACAGCGCCGCAGGATCTGCGCAGCCATGCGACAGTGATGGTGAGCGAAGGATTTGAGATGCCAGATTCCCTTGAGGAGATGCATGTTGTGCCCGGTAGGGTCGCTCGATTGCGTTACAAAGGCTCTTATGCAGGATTAAAGGCGGCCTATGATTATCTATATGGCATTTGGCTGCCGCAATCCGGCGAGAATCCGCGTGATGCACCTGCTATGGAAATCTATCACAACAGCCCTCAAGACACGGTACCTGATGAATTGATCACAGATATCTGCTTACCGCTGGCATAGGTTCGTAGATCTTGGCCTCGCGATTTTCAAATTCGCGGGGCCGCCCCTGCCCGCTTTGCGCCTGTGGCTTGAGCACGAACGAAAGCCGCCTGCAGCGGCTCTGAGAGGCGCTGCCTCTCAGACTCTCCAAGGTATTTAGGGAAAGATGAAGGCGAAAGAATCCCGTCTTTTAACTTGAGGCCCGCATACGGAGAAAAATGTAGAGCGGTAATCCGCAGCTCACGCCAATGCAAAAGGTTGCGGGGATCGCCAAAAGTCCCACCCAATCCCGAGACGCGGCCGTTTCTAATAGGATCCAGGCCGTAAGCGCCACAGCAGCGACAGTTAGATCCCAAACAAGCCCACTTGTCGCATTGTTAGCGTGCCATGCATCGACCATTGCCATGATCGACCAACCGTTTTCCTGAAACCAGGCGATGAAATATACCATCGGGTGTATGGTCCCCCAGACGGCTAGAGCTAGAAAGAGCCAACGCACAGCCTAGAACCCGATTCCAACGGAAACTTTCCCGTTGGTTGCGCCAATACTGCCGCCAGTCGAAACCCCACCGGACCCAATATTTACGCCAAAAGATCCCGTTGGCTTAAAAGGATCGCCATCTGCACCGCAGGCAGCAAGAGCCACAAATGCCATAATTGCGAGTGTTCTCATGCTAACTCTTCCCTCCACCGCGCAATCTGTTTGCGCACTTGGCTTGGCGCTGTCCCGCCATAAGACGTACGGGACGCAACAGACGCTTCAACTGTCAGGACAGTATAGACATCTTGGGTGATCTCGCCACAGACCGCCTGCATTTCGGCCAATTCCAGCTCAGGGAGGTCTACCCCTTTTGTTTCTGCCGCAGCCACAAGAGCACCCGTGATGTGGTGTGCCTCGCGGAACGGCATGCCAAGAACGCGGACAAGCCAATCCGCCAGATCCGTAGCGGTTGAGAACCCACTTGCGGCCGCAGAGCGCAGATTGTCTTGTTGGGCCTCCAAGTCGCGCACCATGCCTTCCATCGCGGCCAAGGCCAACATGAGGTTGTCGGCGGCGTCGAAGACCTGCTCTTTGTCCTCTTGCATGTCTTTGGAATAGGTCAGCGCAAGCCCTTTCATCACTGTCATCAAAGCAACATTTGCCCCGAAGATGCGGCCAATCTTGGCGCGGATCAGTTCGGCGGCATCCGGGTTCTTCTTTTGCGGCATGATTGAAGAACCTGTTGAGAACCGATCAGATAGCTTCACAAACCGGAATTGTGCCGACGACCAAATCACAAGCTCTTCAGACAAACGAGATAGATGCATAGCGCAAATTGAGGCTGCCCCAAGGAACTCTAGTGCAAAGTCCCGATCAGCCACTGCATCAAGCGAATTGGCGGCCGGCCTGTCAAAGCCAAGCGCTTTGGCTGTCATTTCTCGATCGATCGGAAAGGACGTCCCCGCCAGAGCAGCGGCACCCAGAGGTGATTCGTTCATACGGTTTCGCGCATCGCGAACACGGCTCAGATCACGCCCCAACATTTCAACATAAGCCATCATATGATGGCCCCACGTGACGGGTTGAGCTGTCTGCAAATGGGTAAAGCCCGGCATAACCCAATCCGCGCCGGCTTCGGCTTGCCCAAGCAATGCGTGGATCAATGCAATCAAAGCACCATCCAGCGCATCGAGTTGGTCTCGGACCCACATCCGAAAATCAAGTGCAACCTGATCGTTTCGCGACCGCCCAGTATGTAAGCGCCCCGCTGGTTCACCAATCAGGTCTTTGAGCCGCGCTTCGACGTTCATGTGAATATCTTCAAGTGCGGTCGAAAACGCGAACTCTCCGGCTTCAATTTCTGACAACACCGTGAGGAGACCTTCCCGGATCGCCTCTGAGTCTTTATCTGTTATAATGCCTGTAGCAGCGAGCATCGCTGCATGGGCTCGCGAGCCTTCGATATCTTGGCGCGCCATCCGTTGGTCAAAAGAGATCGAGGCGTTGATCGCCTCCATGATCGCATCTGGACCGGCGGCAAAGCGCCCGCCCCACATTTGGTTCGCGGATTTAGTCATTTGAAAGAGGTTTCCATGCGTCTGATTTGCGTTGTCTTGCTCTATATTGCTGCTTCGGTCAGCGCAAACGCTGAGGACCTGTCGGCAGTTGCGGATCTGCGTGAAGGGGACATGAAAAAACTGGTGTTCCACGCGACCCCACAACCCGTGTCCGAACAGAGTTTCTTCCTACCAGATGAAAGTGGCCATACTCTCGATAAATACGCAGGAAAGTATGTGCTCCTAAATTTTTGGGCCACGTGGTGTGCACCCTGTCGGCATGAAATGCCTATGCTTTCGGAATTACAGGCCGAATTTGGCGGAGATCACTTTAAGGTTGCAACCATCGCGACGGGGCGTAATCCAATTGCAGGTATGCGAGCTTTTTTTGAAGAGATTGGCGTCGACAATCTTCCACTTTACCGCGATCCAAAGCAAAAAGTTGCTCGAGACATGGCAGTTCTTGGTCTTCCAATTACGGTGATACTCGATCCGAAAGGTCGCGAAATTGCGCGGCTGCGCGGTGATGCAGATTGGTCGGGAGACGATGCGCGGGCGATCATATCGGCCCTCACACAACCTGCGGGCTGATATTCCGTCCCTTAGAGCTGCTGCACAACGCTAGCTGCGAATTCATGCTTCCCAAACTGACTAGGGGAGATTAAGGCATTCTTTACGTTTGTAGCGAATAACCGCTCCGTTAAAGAAAGATAGGATTTTGCAAATGGGTGATATTGATCTCAGCGCGATGTCGAAAAAAGAGCTGAAGGCTCTGAACAAAAAAGTAAGTCAAGCAATCGAGAGCTTTGACGAACGTGTACGACTTGAGGCGCTTGCAGCCCTCGAAGTGAAAGCGAAAGAGCTTGGGTTTTCTTTGTCTGAATTGACAGGTGGTAAAAAGATAAAATCAGTCAATCCGCCGAAATATCGCAATCCACAGGATCCAGACCAAACGTGGACAGGCCGTGGCCGTCAGCCCGGATGGGTCAAAGCGGTTCTTGCTGACGGGCAGGATCTTGCGCAGTTCGCGATCTAAACCTTCGCCATCGCCTCAATTTGTTTTTGGCGGTGGCACCCGACAGTATGATTGTTGAATAATCCACACGCCTCCATCCACGCATAGACGATCGTTGGGCCGCAGAATGTGAACCCGAGTTTCTTGAGATCTTTCGAAACTTGTTGGGACAACGAATTTTGAGTCGGTACGTCCGCTTGCGTTAAGTAACCACCCTGCAGCGGCGCATTGTCTACATATCCCCACATTAGAGCACTGAAATCGTCGAGCTCCAAAAAGGCACGTGCGCCTTTAATTGCGCCTTCGATTTTGCCCCGATGCCGGACAATGCCAGGATTGTTAAGCAACCTCAGAACATCCTCCTCCCCCATCGCAGCGACCTTTTCAGGGTCAAAGCCATAGAACGCTTCGCGAAATGCATCGCGCTTCTTGAGAATGGTTAGCCAACTCAAGCCCGCCTGAAACCCATCAAGCACCAACTTTTCCCAAAGCGCCCGGGACTCGTATTCCGGAACACCCCATTCTGTATCGTGATAAGCACGATAAAGCGGGTCATCACCAACCCATGCACATCGTTCCATACTAAGCTCCCAATTTCTTGCCACGTGTTTACGTCGCCTTAGCGCCTTTGGGCCATACAAACATCACCGCTCTGGAGGTCCGATTGAAACCACGTAGCAAAAAACCGCGCCTAGACTCACTTGATGCTGATCCTTTGTCCGCCGCAGTAAATCAACGCGACCAAGACACGCTTGATATGGTGAAGGACGCGTTGGCAACAAAGCGGGCAGTATTGGCTTATCAACCCGTCGTGCAATCGCAGGCAACAAGCCGACCAGCTTTTTATGAAGGGTTGGTTCGAATTTTGGATGGAACGGGGCGTCCGATTCCGGCCAAGGACTTTATGTCGGAGGTTGAAGACACAGAAACGGGTCGGATGATCGATTGCCTCTCTTTAGAGTTAGGCCTGCAAACCCTTGCGCAAGAGCCAGACGTCCGGCTCTCAATCAATATGTCTGCGCGCTCCATCGGCTATTCGCGTTGGATGCGGACATTGGAAGCCGGACTCGCGCTGAACCCCACGATTGCTGAACGCCTTATTCTTGAAATTGAAGAAAAAAGCGCGATGACGACCCCCGAAGTCGTCGCAAGCTTCATGCGCGAACTTCAGACCAAAGGCATCTCTTTTGCGCTTGATGATTTCGGTGCGGGATATACCTCATTCCGCTATCTGCGGGATTTCTATTTCGATATCGTCAAAATAGACGGTCAGTTCACGCGCAACATATCGCGGAGCGCAGATAACCAAGTTGTCGTTGCTGCGTTGCAGTCGGTCGGCCGCCAATTTGACATGTTCACTGTGGCGGAAAACGTTGAAAGCGCAAAGGATGCGCAGATGTTGATTTCGATGGGCATTGACTGTTTGCAAGGGTATCACTTTGGCGCGCCGTCACTATCCCCGCCTTGGAAAGAAGATCTGCGGCGACGGATTTGACCTTTGATTGTTAGCGCAATCGCAAATTTAGGCGGTCTGGATTCGGCATTGCGGCATTTCGCCATGCGCAGACACGGTGCGGTTGCGCGTTCATATTTCTCCCGATAGGCACGCGCTCAACGTCGGGGCCGTGCCCGCGTGATAATACCGGGCTCCAGGCTCCGCCAATATTGACGGACCAAGGAGGATCTACCCAAATGACCAATGTCGTAATCGCATCCGCTGCACGCACCGCCGTGGGCAGTTTTGGTGGCAGCTTTGCCAACACGCCCGCGCATGATCTTGGCTCTGCTGTACTTACCGCGCTTGTCGAACGTGCTGGCATTGACGCAAGCGAAGTGTCTGAAACCATCCTTGGCCAAGTGCTTACTGCTGCGCAGGGTCAGAACCCGGCTCGCCAAGCGCATATCAACGCAGGATTACCGAAAGAGGCTGCAGCGTGGTCCATTAATCAGGTCTGTGGCTCAGGGTTGCGGGCTGTTGCTCTTGCTGCTCAGCACATCCAACTGGGTGACGCGGCTATCGTCGCCGCTGGCGGTCAGGAAAACATGACATTGTCCCCCCACGCGGCAGCTTTGCGCGCTGGGCACAAAATGGGCGATCTGAGCTATATTGATACCATGATCCGCGATGGTCTTTGGGATGCTTTCAACGGCTACCACATGGGACAAACCGCAGAAAACGTTGCCGAACAATGGCAGATTTCCCGCGAGATGCAGGACGAATTTGCGCTCGCGTCTCAAAACAAAGCCGAAGCCGCCCAAAAGGCCGGGAAGTTCGAAGATGAGGTCATTGCCTTCACAATCAAAACCCGCAAAGGCGACATCGTCGTCGACAAGGATGAGTACATTCGCCATGGCGCAACTATCGAAGCCATGCAAAAGATGCGCCCGGCTTTTGTGCGGGATGGCGGGACAGTTACGGCGGCCAACGCGTCTGGCCTGAATGATGGCGCTGCCGGTGCGCTGTGCATGAGCGCGGACGAAGCCGAAAAGCGAGGCATCGAGCCGCTTGCGCGTATCGCGTCCTACGCGACAGCCGGTCTTGATCCTTCGATCATGGGCGTGGGCCCAATCCACGCCTCCCGCAAAGCGCTTGAGAGGGCGGGTTGGAAGGCCGAAGATCTTGATCTTGTTGAAGCGAACGAAGCCTTTGCTGCACAGGCTTGTGCGGTGAACAAGGACATGGGTTGGAACCCTGACGTTGTGAACGTCAACGGCGGAGCGATCGCTATTGGCCACCCTATCGGAGCTTCCGGCGCCCGCATCCTGAACACCCTTCTGTTCGAGATGCAGCGACGCGATGCGAAGAAGGGCCTTGCAACGCTGTGTATCGGTGGCGGCATGGGTGTTGCGATGTGCCTTGAAAGGCCTTGATAATTGGGGTGGGGGGAACCTCCCCCCTGCTCGTTGCCGCAATAATATTGCGCACTAATACCACTTAAAGTAATAACATTGCCAATACTGGATAGAGGACACATTATGACCCGCATCGCACTCGTCACTGGCGGCAGCCGTGGTATCGGCGCCGCCATCTCTAAAGAGCTGAAATCAAAAGGGTATTCCGTCGCGGCGACTTATGCCGGCAACGATGAAAAGGCGAAAGCCTTCACCGAAGAAACCGGCATTAAGACCTATAAATGGAATGTGGGTGACTACGCGGCGTCCAAAGAAGGAATTGCTCAGGTCGAGGCTGATCTTGGTCCGATTGATACTGTGGTTGCGAATGCGGGCATTACGCGCGACGCACCATTTCACCGGATGACGCCAGAACAATGGCAAGAGGTGATCGACACCAACCTTACTGGCGTTTTCAACACGGTTCACCCGATCTGGCCCGGCATGCGCGAACGCAAGTTTGGGCGCGTCATCGTGATTTCTTCCATCAATGGTCAAAAGGGCCAGTTTGGACAAGTGAACTATGCTGCAACCAAAGCAGGCGATCTGGGCATTGTGAAATCCCTTGCACAAGAGGGTGCGCGCGCGGGCATTACGGCCAATGCCATCTGCCCGGGCTATATTGCCACGGAAATGGTCATGGCGATTGATGAAAGTATCCGCGACAAAATCATCGCTGGCATTCCAGCTGGTCGCCTAGGCGAGCCCGAAGAAATTGCGCGTTGTGTTGCCTTCCTTGCAGGCGAAGACAGCGGGTTTATCAACGGCTCAACGATTTCAGCAAACGGCGCGCAATTCTTCGTCTGACCCTGCCGATCTTCCACAAAAAAAGGGCCGCTCCAGACAGGAGCGGCCTTTCTCGTGTGACGGCAAAGGCGTTCGGTTACGCGGCGCTATGCGCTAAGGCAGCCGGAGCGCTGCAGTCACGACGGGGGGAAACAAAGAAATCGCGGATATAGGCAAGGCCTAATGCGAAAACGGCGGCGCGCTCACTGTGAGCGCGTGCAATAGCGTCGCGTTGGGCGGATGTTGTTGCGGTCTCAAACATGGGGTGGCCTCCTAGTGGGCGGTGTGTCTGTGTTCTTGACTTGAATATGGGCAAACGCGTTGCCCACGACAAACGAGACTTGCGCGACTTTCAGTTAAGTATTACTTGACTGAAGATGTCCGATCGCCTCCCACCACTTACAGCATTGCGTGCCTTTGAAGCGGCCGCACGCCATTTATCCTTTGCGAAAGCGGCGGACGAATTGGCTGTGACGCCTGCCGCACTGTCCTTTCAAATCAAGTCTTTGGAGGAGCACCTAGGTGAACCTGTGTTCAGACGCCTCAATCGCGCCGTGGAACTTACGGAGGCTGGGCGGACGCTTGCGCCAGGATGCGCGGACGGTTTTGCGGCACTCCAAGCGGCGTGGCGATCCGTCAAACGGCTTACAGATCAATCCCAGCTTAACGTAACAGCCGGCCCCGCTTTTACAGCAAAATGGTTAGCCCCCAGGCTTTACCAATTTGCACATGCCCATCCCGACGTGGAGCTTAGGTTTTCTGCGTCCTTGAGGATGATGGACTTCAACCGCGATGGTGTGGATGTTGCAATCCGTTTTGGGCATGGCCCTGATGATGGTGTTTTCTCTCTACCTTTGGCAGAAGAATGGATCACGCCCGTGATGGTCCCAGCGCTGGCGGAGCGCTATCCAACTGTTGAGTCACTATTGCAAGCCCCTTTGATTGTTGACCACTCCATAGATTTTCTTGAGCCAAAATGCGATTGGTCCGCTTGGTTTCGCACATTCGGGATGAACGTTCCCGAGGGTCATGGGCCGCAGTTTTCTCAAGCGGATCATGCTATTGATGCCGCGTTGGCTGGTGTGGGGGTTGTACTGGGACGTCGCGCGCTTGTGATCAAAGATCTGGCCGAGGGTCGGCTTGTGGCACCTTTTAAGATTGCGCTTCGGACCGGCGCGCGCTTCCGTTTTCTATGCCCGGAGGGACTAGAGAACCGGGGTCAGATCCGGGCATTTCGCGATTGGATCATTGCGGAAATTGAGAGAACAAAAGACATCGCCGAGAGCTTTGAGCTGCGCGATGTACCGGTGGCCCAATGACGCGTCCGCAGGCAACTACAGTTGGCGCGATTGCCGTTTTGCTTTGGTCATTGCTCGCACTTCTTACCGTTTGGGCCGCACCGGTGCCGCCGTTTCAACTGAATGCAATGTGCTTTTTTGTCGGCTCATTGGGAGGTTTGGTTTGGGCTTGGTGGAACGGGGGATTGTATCAGCTTAAGAATGTCCCACTTTCTGCCTATTTGCTTGGGATTATTGGATTAGCTGGATACCACCTTCTATATTTCTCGGCGTTGCGCGCCGCACCGCCTGCAGAAGCGGGACTCATTGCTTATCTTTGGCCGCTGCTCATTGTGTTATTTTCGGGTTTGTTGCCGGGCGAACAACTTAAAAGCGGGCATGTGCTTGGTGGCTGTTTAGGTTTTGCCGGGGCAGCATTGCTCATCGGAACAAATTTGACGGGCGGTTCAGCTGCGCTTACCGGATATGTTTTGGCCCTTGCCTGCGCAGTTACTTGGAGCGGTTATTCCGTCCTGTCTCGGCGCTTTGGCAAAGTTCCAACAGCGGCAGTGACTATCTCGTGTCTTGGTGCGGCAGTGGTATCTGCCATCGCCCATCATTTTCTAGAACCGACGGTTGTACCCTCCGACGCCCTGACGTGGTTTGCCGTATTGGCACTTGGACTAGGCCCCGTTGGCTTTGCATTTTTTGTCTGGGATGTTGGCGTGAAGCACGGGGACATTCAGCTGCTGGGCGTATTGTCCTACGCGGCACCGATCTTGTCGACTCTGGTGCTTGTTTTGGCAGGATTGGCAGAGCCATCTTTGACCCTGTGGTCAGCAACCGCTCTTATCACTGCTGGAGCTTTGGTGGCTGCCCGCGCGTCTCAAAAAGAAGAGCGCGGGCGTTGAACTAATTACTCAACCGCTCAATTTCTTCCTTCAATCGGAGCTTTTGTTTTTTAAGATCCGCAATCTCGAGCGTGTCCATACCGGGCGTTTTTTGCGCCGCATCGACAGCGTTCGACAGGTTAGCATGTTTCCGCTTCAGCTCCGCAACGTGGGAATTCAAGCTCATCAAGTTACCTCCTTGTCAGTTTGCACCACCAGCGAACCACATCATATGGCGTCTGTCACGCCGCAGGCGCAGCATGAGGGCCAGATGAGCGTTGCATTGCCAAAGTTGCTAAATCGTTAAGCGCCGAACGATAGCGGGGCTGCATCTTGTAAAATGCCCTGAATTTGCACTGTATAGTCTGGATGATCGCCCGTGTGTTGCGCGGCGCTGTGCATGATCACGGGCGCATGAAGCCGAAAAGCGGCGCGTCCATCTTTTTTCGCCCTCAACAGAACCAGCCTTGCGTCGCGCCTGCTGCGCGGCTGAAGCGGAAGGACTTCAATGGATCCAAGCGTTGGCCCAATCGCTCGCAACATGTCAGGCAACCGTTCGGCGCGGTTTATCACTGTTACAGTTCCCTTAGCGCGCAGCCGCTTTTCAGCCACATCAAACCATAAAGAAAGAGGTGCGCTTTCTGCGCGTGCCGCAGCGCGACCTGCATCAGGGGCCGTTGCCCCGCGCTGAGGTTCGAAATACGGCGGATTAAAGATCACATGTTGGACCTGCCTTTGCCGCAAATCCGTGGGCAGTGATGCGATGTCTGCTTCAACCACATCAATCTTGTTTCTGCGCGCCAACGCAGCATACCGGGCTTGCAGCTCAACCCCTGTCACGACAGCGCCGGTCCGGGCCGCTACGCACAATGCAGCCACACCCACCCCGCACCCTAACTCAAGAACTGCCTCGCCCTTTTGAGCGGGGCAAGCGGCCGCCAACAAGACAGCATCAACCCCCGCGCGATATCCCGTGCGCGGCTGCCACGCCATCACTTGGCCACCCAAAAAGGCGTCTTGCGTAAGTTCAGCGTCCAAGATCGATGTCATTGTCGCGCATGATTGCTTCAGCCAAAAATAGATCTCGATCCGCCACCATCAGCCGGCGCGGAAAAATTCCGATCGATCCCTCAAGGATGCTCATATTTACGTCCATCTGAAACACCGCTATGTCTTCGCCCTGAAGCAGGGCTTCAGCAAAGGCGATCACAGTGGGGTCGTTTGTGCGCAGAAGCTCTTTCATACATATGACTTAAGCGCGGGCTTCCGCGCTGTCGAGCCTTTCGCCAATCCACAGGGGATCAGATGAGCTTAGACCATGCAGCAACCAAACCGCATGAACGTCTCGCGGCAGCGTTGGCCCCCGAGATGGACGCCGTCAATACCCTGATCGCGTCGCGCATGGCGTCAGAGAATGCGCCACGCATTCCCGAGGTTACGGCTCACTTGGTAGATGCTGGCGGCAAACGCCTGCGTCCGATGCTGACCCTCGCGGCAGCAAAAATGTGCGACTATGATGGGCCGTTTCATGTGCATTTGGCAGCGACTGTTGAGTTCATCCATACCGCCACACTGCTGCATGATGATGTGGTCGATGAAAGTGATCAGCGGCGCGGGCGTCCAACAGCAAATCTCTTGTGGGACAATCAGTCCAGCGTCTTGGTGGGCGACTATTTGTTTGCGAGATCCTTTCAGTTGATGGTTGAGACGGGCTCGCTCCGTGTTTTGGATATTCTTGCAAATGCGTCAGCCACAATTGCAGAAGGTGAAGTACTTCAGCTGACCGTTGCGCAAAATATTGCCACAAGCGAAGAGACCTACCTCAAAGTTGTGCGTGGGAAGACAGCAGCACTATTTTCCGCCGCAACCGAAGTCGGCGGTGTGATCGCAGGGCAAGAAGAGGCGCGTGTGCGCGCACTCTACGAGTATGGCGATGCGCTTGGAGTGTCCTTTCAGATGGTTGATGATCTGTTGGACTATGGTGGCACAACCGGCGAAATCGGAAAGAACGTGGGCGACGATTTCCGCGAACGCAAACTGTCTTTGCCAGTAATCAAAGCGATCGCTGCAGGTGGCGATCGAGATCGGCCGTTTTGGGAGCGGACCATTACCAATGGGGATCAACAGGACGGCGATTTGGACAAAGCAATCGCGCTAATGGCAAAGCTCGGTGCACTGGAAGCAACGCGTGCTGAAGCTGTGACTTATGCAGAAAAAGCAAAAGACGCGTTAAAAGCGATGCCCGAACATGAACTGCGCGATATGCTAAGCGATCTTGCGGACTATGTAGTCGCGCGCGTTAGCTAAGAAGAGTCGTTTCAACCCACCACATCGGATGAAGGGACGCGATCATTCCGGCAGCGCCCTGGGCGGTTGAGCGGTCTGGAAATAGGCCAAAGCATGTCGCGCCAGATCCTGACATCCGCGCAAGAAGACACCCGGGTGCAAGCTCCAGTTCATCCAACACTTCATCAACCTCTGCTGCAATCGTGCGAGCCGGGCGGTCAAGATCATTGCGCTGTGCGGCCAACCATGCCGCGCAGTCTTCGACGCTGGACCATTTCGGCAGAGTATCTGCCATTGGCGCATTGGTTTTCTTCTCCAACGCCTGGAATACTTCATGCGTGGCAACCTCTATCCCCGGATTGATAAGCACAGCGGGCAAGGGAGGTAAGTCGACCGGCTCCAATATGTCTCCAACCCCGCGCATTCGCTGCGCTTTGGCCAAAAGGCACACCGGCACATCTGCACCTAGGCTGGCGTAGTCTCCTTCGAGTGGGGTTCCCCAAAGGCGCGACAATCCACGCAAAGCAGCGGCCGCATCAGAGGAACCGCCACCGATTCCTGCAGCAGCAGGTAAGTTTTTCTCAAGAAGGATGCGTGCGCCTTTTGTGCCATTGGACAAAGCATGCGCCGCACGCAGAACTAGATTCTCTGCCCCCTCAGGCACGCCTTCAACCATGTCACCCGTGAGCGTCAGCGAAAGATCTCTTGAAGGCGAGCAGCTCAAACGATCCCCGACATCCGCAAAGGCAACGATCGAATCAAGCTTGTGATACCCGTCTGGTTGCTGACCGGTAATATGGAGAGATAGATTTACCTTTGCTGGCGCAAAGCTCTTAACCGTCTTGGGCGACATCAATGGGCTCCTGGCCTTCTTCTTCGAGAACCGCATCAAACCCGATTTCAAGCTTCCTGCGAATCCGGTCGGCGGCACCTGCCTCGGGATCAAAAGACAAAGCGCGCATCCATTGGAAGCGAGCCTCGATGACACGACCAACAGCCCAATACACATCACCAAGGTGATCGTTGATTATTGGATCTGTAGCCTCAAACTCAACGGCCGCCTCCATCGGTGCCACGGCTTCCTCATAGCGTTTAAGTTGGAACAACACCCAGCCAAGACTATCAAGAATATGCCCATTTTCTGGCCGTGCAATTGCGGCGGTCTCAATCATCGCAAGCGCTTCGTCCAATTTTTCACCCTTCTCAACGAGAGAGTAGCCAAGGTAATTGAGCACCTGAGGTTGACCCGGATTCAGCTCAAGGGCTGAACGTAAGTCCGCTTCTGCCAGATCCCAATTGCCCGCACGTTCATGCGAAATCCCCCGGGCAAAGAAAGAGAACCAGTGCTCTGATGAAATTTCGGAATAGAGCGCAAGCGACGTGTCGTATGCTTTTATCGCGTCGTCAAATTGGCTATCACGACGCAACGCATCACCCAGTTTGGCGTAGATCGAAGGCACACTAGGGTTCGCCTTGGAAAGCTGCCGCAAGACCTCGATGGCGGCTTCACTCCGCCCAGCTGCCCGGAGCGCATCCGATCGACCAAGTTCTGCCGTTAGGTATTCAGGCGCGCTTGCGGGAACGCGGTCATAGGTGGCTATGGCCAGCTCGAACTGCCCCAACTCCTCAAGATATTCCGCTGAAAGCAGCATCGTATCGATATTGCCGGGGTTCAGGTGCTCGGCGAGGCGCGCATACATCAACGCATAGCTTTCAGATGCTTCCCCCTTTAGTGCCGCGGCCACCGTGTAAAACACCTCTGCGATGCCATGAGCCGGGTCCATCACTTGCGTAAACGGGATGACCTCTCCTGCAACAAGACGCAGGCGTAAATTAGCAAGCGTTGCGTCTAAATCGGTTCCCATAACAGCCGAAATCCGTTCGACCGCGCGCTCATTCTGACCCAACTGGCTCATCACCATAACATGAGTAATCAGGCCACGGCGGTTTGGCGGCACCACTCCTTTGGTGCGGCCACTCAGAATATCGTCGGCTGCCTCAAAATCCGCTGCTGAAGCGAGTGCGAGCGATTTATGGAACAAAGCGAATGCCGCAAGGCCTGGATTCTCTGCGACAACATCAAATCCAGTCAGCCCTGCCTCGAGATCGCCTGCGCCAACATGCGCCCACGCGCGCAGCAAGCCATCAACAAGCGGACCTACACGGGCTGTGCCGCCGAAACTGCCAGCCAATTGCTCGTATTTTCCGTCCAAAGCTTGTTCGGCAACAACAGCCATATGCGCGATTTGGCTATTTACGCCCGAATTCAACAGCCGTGCGGCAACGGCAGCGCCCGCGTTAAAATCGCCCAGCGCGATATGTGCGGACATCGCGTTTTCCATGTGCGACTGGTTACTTGGATCTCGCGACATCGCCTGAGTGTAAAAACGCGCCGCAGCACGGAAATCGCTATCAATGCTGGCTTGCCGTGCTGCGAGATAGGCACCTGCAATACCCGGAACAGAGGTTCGCATAAGCTGAGCATCCGCCACCGAGCCAGCCGATCCGGCGCACAATGCGAAAGCCCAGGCAAGTTTACGTAGTTCAAAACCCATGCACATCTCCCAGTATGCGTTCCCGCGTATCAAATATGCGTTCCATGAAACCTAGTGGAGGGTTTCTCAGGACTTCAATACAACTAAACGCAAAAGGCGGCCCGAACGCCCGTTCATGCCGCCTTTTTCTAAAATATCTGCTGTGCGCTTACATGTTTGGGTAGTTTGGTCCATCGCCACCCTGCGGCGTGACCCAAGTGATGTTTTGGCTGGGATCTTTGATATCGCATGTTTTGCAGTGCACGCAGTTCTGGAAGTTGATGACAAATCGCGCGGGCTTGTCGTCTTCCTTTACCACCTCATACACACCCGCAGGGCAATAGCGCTGTGCAGGTTCGGCATACCTTGGCAGGTTTTCCATGATTGGGATATCAGTGTCGGACAACTGCAAATGTGCAGGCTGGCTTTCTTCGTGATTGGTCATAGAGAAACTAACATTCGTCAATCGGTCAAAAGAGAGCTTTCCGTCCGGCTTTGGGTACTCAATGGGCTCATGCGCATAAACCGTTCCGGTTGCTTCGGCATCGGTCTTGCCGTGGCGCAACGTTCCAAAAAGGGAAAAGCCGGTGAGGGTATTCATCCACATATCCGCAGCTCCGCCAAGGAGCGACGCCAGCAGTCCGAACTTGGACCAAAGCGGCTTAACATTGCGGACAGGTTTCAGATCCTGAGCGACAGGTCCAGATTTCAGCGCCTCATCATATTCTCTTAGTGTATCACTGCTGCGCCCGTCCGCGATCGCGGCATGGGCCGCTTCAGCGGCATGAATGCCACTGAACATTGCGTTGTGATTGCCTTTGATCCGCGGGACGTTGACCAGACCCGCCGAACAACCCAGCAAAGCGCCGCCAGGGAAAGCCGTTTTAGGGATCGATTGCCATCCGCCTTCGGAGATAGCACGCGCGCCATAGGCCACACGTTTTCCGCCTTCAAGAAGCTCTGCAATCATCGGGTGATGCTTAAAACGCTGGAATTCCATATAAGGGAACAAATGCGGGTTCGCATAGTTTAAGTGCACAACAAACCCGACATAAACCTGATTGTTATCAAGGTGGTACACAAATGAGCCGCCACCTGCATTGGACTCAAGCGGCCAGCCCATCGTGTGCATGACCGATCCTTCACGGTGCTTAGTGGGATCGATTTCCCAGATTTCTTTCATCCCAAGCCCGTATTTCTGCGGCTCAGAGTTTGCAGCGAGATTGTATTTCTCGATCGCTGTCTTGGACAATGAACCCCGCACACCTTCGCTCAAGAAGACGTATTTGCCGAGAAGCTCCATCCCGGGTTCGTAGCCAACGCCGGGTGTGCCGTCGGGGTTGAGTCCAAACTCACCAGCAACTACGCCTTTGACCGCACCACTGTCATCAAACACCAGTTCTGAGCAGGCCATGCCGGGGAATATCTCAACGCCCAACTCTTCGGCTTGCTCTGCCATCCAACGGCACACATTGCCCATCGAAACGATATAGTTGCCGTGGTTATTCATCAGCGGCGGCATTGCAAAATTCGGAACGCGAATCTTCCCTGCCGCCCCAAGCATATAGAAGCTGTCTTCTTTCACAGGCACCGTGATAGGCGCGCCTTTGGCCTTCCATTCGGGGATCAACGCATCAAGACCGGATGGATCAAGCACCGCGCCCGATAAGATATGCGCCCCAACTTCCGAGCCTTTTTCCAGCACAACGACTTCAAGATTCGCATCCAGCTGTTTCAGGCGGATCGCGGCAGAAAGGCCCGCAGGCCCTGCACCAACGATCACCACGTCATATTCCATCGTTTCGCGTTCAATCTCGGACATAATAAACTCACATGGCTTGGTTTAAGCGTATATCTGCGCTCTTCTCGATGGGGTCAACTTGGACGAGACGTAATTTGGCTCGCAAGCGACCTTGCGTCACCTATTTGCAGTCACCCGGGGGCATATCCTGAGCAGATTGTCCCAAAAGGTACCGCGGACCCGCGCCAAAGGCTGCAGCCCCGTCCTTTGGATTGTAAAGCGCACAGGCCTCAAGGCTGAGACACCCACAACCAATGCATCCATCCAATCCCGACCGCAGAGCCTTTAGGCGGTCGATCTGATCATCAAGTGCGGCTCGAAATTCGGTAGACAGTCTTGCCCAGTCTGCTTTGTTTGGTGTTCGACCCTGCGGGAGCGTATCCAGCGCCGTCCGTATGTCGGCCAACGCAAAACCAAGACGCTGTGCGATCAGGATAAAGCTAACCCGTCGAATATCGGCCCGGCGAAACTGCCTGCGCCCACCGGCGCTACGTACCGGATGAACAAGCCCCTGATCCGCATAATATCGTATTGCAGATACGGCCAATCCAGTTCGCCTTGCTACCTCGCCGATAGTGAAACCTCGTTCCATAGCACCTCCTAAAAAACTCTTGATCTCAAGTTAACTTGAGGAGTTATCGAGTTTGGGTCAAGACAAAGGAAACGACTATGACAAACCTTGAACATCTGAACATTACGGTTGGAGATGCCCGCGCATCCGCAGCTTGGATAGAACGCGTTTTTAACTGGAAAGTCCGCTGGGCTGGGCCGGTGCAAAACGGTGCTGGTTACACGATCCATATCGGCTCAAGCGAACACTATGTAGCCCTTTACCAACCTGTTAAGGGCACGCCAGCCGCGCACTCAACCACATCCAAGGTCGGCACACTCAACCATGTCGGGTTAACGGTAGCTGATCTTGATTCTGCTGAAACCAAAGTGCGCGCAGAAGGTTTTACGCCAACAAATCACGCTGACTACGAGCCCGGGCGGCGCTTCTATTTCCATGATCATGACAATGTTGAGTGGGAACTGGTCGAATACGCGCGATCTCCCGCCCATGACGGTGCTTGAGGCCCCATCAAAGGCCCTATACGGTTGCATTCGGTGAGGCCCTAGGATTGGGTCGCGCGAAGCAAAGAATAGGTTCAATACATGGAAAAGATCGCAATCACGCGCGCCGGCTACGACCGGCTTGACGCAGAGATGAAGCATTTGAAATCCGTCGAACGACCCACGATCATCACTGCTATTGCCGAAGCACGCGAACTCGGCGATCTCAAAGAGAACGCCGAGTATCATTCCGCACGTGAAAAACAGGGCTTCATCGAAGGTCGCATCAAAGAGCTAGAAGCCATTACTGGGCGCGCAGATATTATTGACGTTTCCAAGCTTTCGGGATCAATCAAATTTGGTGCAACCGTTGCGATTGTTGACGAAGACACTGACGAAGAGAAAACCTATCAAATCGTTGGTGAGCCCGAAGCAAATATTGAAGCGGGCCTCTTAAACATCAAATCTCCGATCGCACGGGCGCTAATTGGTAAGGAAGAGGGCGACAGCGTTGAAGTCCGCACCCCCGGCGGGGTGCGTGGTTACGAGATTCTTTCTGTCGCATTTCTCTGAGGCTACCGATGGCAAAGCCGCCCAGCACCGCTGAAAAAAAGTCTGCACTTGGTATCTATGAGAAGCCGGGCATCAAAGGCATGTCCGCCGTTGAAATCATCGCGATCACACTCTCTGCCTTGTGGTTGGTGGGCTCTGCCATTTTCTTCCTTGGCATGGGCGGTACCGCCATCTTCCAGCCCGAGAATATGGACCAACTCAGCTTTGTGATGACGCTGCTTGCGGTTTTCCTTCCTGTCGCAGTGATTTGGGTTGCGGCTTCAGCCGCGCGATCCGCGCGTATCGTCAAAGACGAGAGCCAACGCCTTCAGGCTGCAATTGATGCGATGCGCCAGACTTATGTTGCGGATCGGCAGACGCACGGGCTTACCCCTTCCACAGGGGTCGAAAAGAAGCTTGATGAAATTGTGGAAAGCGCCAAGAAGACGGAAACAACCGTGGCAACTTTTGCTTCTGCGCGTCCGAAAGCAGGCGCGCCTGCACCGTCCCCAACAGTTCCTTCAGATGATCAACCCACACTCGCCCTTGGGACGTCAGCCGAAGACTTTGCACCTGCTCTTGAGACGGTCGATTTTATTCGCGCACTGAACTTCCCGGAAACCGCCGAGGATCAAGCAGGCTTTGCCGCGCTGCGCCGCGCGCTCAAGGATCGCAAAGCGGCGGCTCTGGTACAGGCTTCTCAAGATGTGCTGACCCTGCTCAGCCAAGAAGGCATCTATATGGATGATCTGCGGCCGGATCGCGCAAAGCCTGAGATCTGGCGCCGCTTTGCAGCAGGCGAACGAGGACGCGCTGTTGCCGTTCTGGGCGGGATCCGAGATCGATCGGCTTTGGCATTGTCCGCCGGGCGAATGCGATCCGACGCGATTTTTCGTGATGCTGCACACCATTTCCTGCGCCGCTATGATCAGATGCTGGCAGAGTTTGTAGAATACGCCACTGACGAAGAGATTGCA
>CALKJA010000209.1 GCA_937995865.1 uncultured Paracoccaceae bacterium
GGCAAGGCCGCAGAACGCAACGATAGCCACGGTCATGAAATCCAGCGCGACAACGCGATCAGGCAGGCTGGGCCCTTTGACCAGCCGGGCAAACGCAAGCACACCAGCGATAACCACAAGCGCAAAGGCGGCTTCCAGCGCCATATCAAGATAGCCTGTCGTCATCATGCGCCCTCCACGGCATCAATCACCCATTTCTCCATACCCCCTTTGAGGGATGCGATGAGCGCCTCGGGGTCGTCGGCAAACATCGCATGGATAAGCAGGGTCTTGCGGTCTTCTGATACGTCCAGTGACAAGGTCCCCGGCGTCAGCGAAATCAGGTTGGTGACCAGCAAAATGCCA
The DNA here is from genome assembly GCA_937995865.1 of uncultured Paracoccaceae bacterium. Classification (GTDB taxonomy): domain Bacteria; phylum Pseudomonadota; class Alphaproteobacteria; order Rhodobacterales; family Rhodobacteraceae; genus Shimia_B. Next base: position 346 of record CALKJA010000209.1, read on the forward strand.
GTATCAGATTTTACGTCCAGCGGCACCTCAAGGATCGCAGGTTCCGCGCGGTGGGTTGGGGTCAACACGTCCCACGCCACATGCACCGAAGAGATCAGAAGTTCATAGAAAAACATCACAATCAGCCGGATCCAAGCGATCACACGCCGCGGGTAGGTTGTGGTGCCAATCAGCGGTTGGATTATCGCAAGCACCAGATATCCCAGCACGAACCCCACCATGAGGCCGGACAGGGTGACCGACCCGGTGAGCGCGATCCACACCACGGCTAGCATGACGTTGATGCCAAAGGCGTTGATGGGTTGGGTCATGGTTTGGCCTCCAACACGGCGGCGATATAGGGCGCCGGATCCAGCAGCTGTGTGGCCGAACGTTCGGCAAAGGCCACAAATGGTTCGGGGAACAGCCCTATGATCACTGTTAAGGCGGCCAACCCCGCGATGGGAAGCAGCAGCTTAATCTGGGTGGGCCGATCCAGTGTGGTCAACTTGGGTTCGATCTCGTTGGGATGCGGCTCCCAGAATGCCTGCGCCCAGATTTTTGTCATCGAATAGATCGTCAACAGCCCTACCAAAAGCGCCACACCTGCGATGATCCAAGCCTCTGTCTCAAGCGAGGCTTTAACAAGCACGAACTTTGCCCAAAAGCCTGATAGCGGCGGGAAACCTGCAAGCGAAAACGCGGGGATCAAAAAGAGGACCGCAAGAAGGGGCGCGGATTTATAGAGCCCGCCGATCTTGGACAGCTCCGTTGATCCGGTCAGCCGTTCGGCCACGCCCGCGATCAAAAAGAGGTTCGCTTTAACAATGATGTGGTGAACAAGGTAAAACACCGCCCCCACAAGCGCCAGCGGTGTCAGCAATGCTAGGCCCAGGATCATGTAACCAATCTGGCTCACTATATGGAAACTCAGAATCTTGCGGATATCAGTCTGTGCCGCGGCCCCCAGAACGCCCGTGATCATTGTCAGCCCTGCAACCCATAATAGGATCGTATGAGTAAAGCCGATATCGTGGTCAAAGATCAGCGTGAACATGCGGATCATCGCGTAAACGCCCACTTTGGTTAGCAGCCCCGCAAACACCGCCGATACCGAAAAGGCGGGTGTGTGATAGGAGGCTGGCAGCCAGAAAAACAGCGGAAATACTGCGGCTTTGACCCCGAATGCGATCATGAAGAGCACCGCAACAACGGTCAGCAGCTTTTGATCCGTGTCCTCAACGGCGCTCGCAAGATCGGCCATGTTGAGCGTCCCGGTCATGCCATAAAGAAGGCCGATGCCCGTTAGGAACATGATGGTTGAGACAAGGTTGAGTGCCACATATTTCACACCCCCATCAATCTGCTCGGGCCGTCCGCCAAGAACCAGCAAGCCAAACGACGAGATGAGCATCACCTCAAACCAGACATAAAGGTTGAACAGATCGCCCGTGATAAACGCCCCCACAACACCGGCGATCAGCACATTAAAGAGCGCGTGATAGGCCAAATGCTCTTTGGCGGCGTTAATGTCTTCCAGAGCATAGATCGCAACAGCCACGGCCACGATGGCTGTGATCAGGACCATTACCGCCGACAGGAGGTCGGCCACCAGCGTGATGCCAAAGGGCGCCCCCCAGCCACCCATCTGCGCAGCAACAACACCTTGGTCCAGCACCTGCGCCATTAGGAAAATCGCGGCCAGCAATAGCAAGATGGCACCTGCAAGGGATACCCAAGCGCCTGATTTGGATGAGCGCGTCATGAACGCTGCCACCGCTGTCAGGAACGGGATGATAAGGGGAAGGGCAAGAACCCAGCTCATTGTGTTGTGTCTTTCTTTAGGGCCAGTTTGGTGGCCTTTGCATGGGCGCCGTAATTCGGCTCGGCCAGTTCCATCTCATCGGGATGCAGTGTGGACAGAGACGTCCAAGCCCGAAACACCAAGACGATTGCAAAGGCAAATAGCCCAAAGCCGATCACGATTGCCGTAAGCACCAGCGCCTGCGGTAATGCATTGGCCACCTCCCCCAGCGGCGCATCTGCGCCTTCGGGGATCAGCGGCGGCGCGCCTTCGGTCAGGCGGCCAGCAACAAAGATGGTCAGGTTTGCAGCGTTGGAAATCAGCACGAGCCCAAAAATGAACCGCAACAAATGCCCAGACAGCATTAGGTAGACAGAACAGGTGATCAGCACGCCGATGGTTATAGCAAGAAGCGGTTCCATCAGACTTCCTCCTCCATCGCGAAGACGATTGTCAGAACGGACCCAAGCACCACAAGATAGACCCCGATATCGAACACAAGGATTGAGGAGATAGGCAGGCCTTTGTCTTTGGGATCGGCCGGGTCCGCGCCTGCAAACCACCATTGGCCGGTGAAGAACGCATCGCCAAAGAGCACGGCCCAAATCCCCGCGCCAAGCGCCAGAAGCAGGCCCCACATGGCGATGGTTTGCGGAAGAATGCGCAACGCTTCGCGCGCGTCCTTGGTGCCCCAAGCGATGGCATAAAGCACAAATCCGATGGCCCCCGTCAGCCCACCGATAAAGCCGCCGCCGGGCTCATTATGGCCGCGTATCAGCAGGTAGACCGAAAAAATCAGCAGAATGCCACTCAGGTAGCGCGTCCCGACGCGCAGGATAACAGAGTTCATGCGGCAGGCCCCTTCGTGGTGCGCAAGAGCGCGTAGGCCGACAAAGCGGCGACAACGACAACGGCAACTTCACCGAACGTGTCCAGCGCGCGGAAGTCCACAAGGATCACGTTGACGATATTGCGGCCGTAGGCATCCGGCCAGCTTGCGATTTCAAAATAGTCAGACAGGCGGCGGTTCAGCGGTGTCGACAGCACAGCAAGGATGATCACCGTCATCGTGGCCCCCATCGCCCCTGAGATTGCGGCGTGTTTGGCATTAAACTCTAGCCGGGTCATGGCGGGCAGGCGCAGCATCACCACCGCCACAAGCACAACAACCAGCGTTTCAACAAGCAGCTGTGTGATGGCAACGTCCGGTGCGGAGAAGACGATAAACATAAGCGCGATCCCGATGCCAACCACCCCAAGGGCGGCCACGGCAGCAATGCGCGAGTTCGTCACCGTTGTCAGGATGGCGCCCGCAGCAACAAGCACTGAGATTGTTGCGGTTTTCCATGTCAGACCTTCAAAGTTGACTTCGATAAAAGGCATTCCGCTGATCATCATCGTCAGGATCAACCCGCCTGCTATCGTCGAGAATGTCGCGGCAAGGTAGAACGTAAGGGATCCGTTTTGGATGACCCCAGTCTGCCACGCGGCCAAAGCTTTTAGCCCTGCAAGGAAGCTGTCCCACCCGCGATCAAGGCTGGGCACGCGTGTAAACACGGCCTCTAGCCCCCGTCGCATCTTCACATGGGAAAGATACAGCAGCAGACCCAGAGCAAAGGTGCTTAGGGACAGATACAGCGGCAGATTAAACCCAGCCCAGAGTTTAAGCGTTTTAGGATCGGCCCCGGCTCCCATCAGACCTGCAACTGTGCTGTTGATGAATGGACCTTGAATAAGTGCCGGCACAAGGCCGAATACCGTCCCAAGGCCGGCCAAAAGCAGCGGCCCCATCCACATTTGCCACGGCACTTCGGCCGGTTCGCGCGTATAGGTTCCGCCAGGGGCGACCCAGAAAGGTCGCAATGCCACGATGCCTGCCACAGCAAACATCAGCGCATTGGCAGCCAGCGCCATGACGGTCACGAAAACAGGGCTAGAGGCTGCACCGACCGAACCCGCATAGGCCAGCTCTTTAGCAATAAACCCGATAAACGGGGGAAGCCCCGCCATGCTGAGCGCCGCAAGGGCGGCCGCCAAAGCGGTCAGCGGCATTACACGTCCCAATCCGCCAAGCGTGTTTGCATCGCGGGTGCCCGTGGATTTATCGATGCAGCCCACAACCAAGAACAATGCCGCTTTGTACAGTGAGTGCGTGATCAAAAAGGTCACAAAGGCTGTCATCATGTAGCCGCTGGAATGGCCCAGAAGCATGGTCAACGTGCCAAGCGCCATCAATGTCGTATAGGCCAGCGCCTGTTTCAAATCTGTTTGGCGCAGCGCCAAGATCGAAGCGAACACCGCAGTCAAAGCCCCAAAGATCGTGAGCGTCCAAAGCCAGATATCCGTGCCCGCGAGCGAGGGATGCATTCGCGCCATCACATAGACGCCTGCCTTGACCATCGTGGCCGAATGCAAAAACGCCGATACCGGCGTTGGTGCCGCCATGGCATTGGGGAGCCAAAAGTGAAACGGCACTTGGGCGGATTTGGTGAACGCTCCGCAGAGGAACAGAATGAAGATCGGCAGATAAAGCGCATGGTCGCGCAGCACGTCCCCTTGCGCAATTATTCCCGAGATTGATGTCGTGCCCCCAGCAAACCCGATCAGGATCAACCCAGCAAGAAAGGCCAAAGCCCCCGCGCCGGTTACAAACAGGGCCTGAAGCGCATTGCGACGACTTTTCTCAGCTGTGTGTGAAAAGCCGATAAGGAGGTAGGAGGTGATTGTCGTCAGCTCCCAAAAGACAAACAGGACAATCAGATCATCGGCCAGCACAAGCCCCAGCATCGACAGCATGAACAGCGTCAAAAATAGGGAGAACCGTGCATATTGCGGATGTCCGGCAAGATAGGTGTTGGAGTAGAGCAGAATGAGTGTTCCGATCCCTGAAATCAGCAGCGCAAAGGTGAGGCTCAAACCATCTATCAAAAAGGCGAATTCGACGCCCAGAGAGGGGATCCAAGGCACAGACCACTGCGCCACGTCACCTTGGGCTACGGTTGGGATCAGCCCTGCGAAAAACACGAATATTGCCGCGGCGATCAGGATCGGAAGCGTTCCTGACAGAAATCCGTTGCCTGCTGGTAAGGGAGTTTGGGTGGTGTTCATGTGTGTTCCTCTAACGTCACAGGCGAAACGAAGCCCTGCGCTTTGACAGTCAAGACAGAGCATTGGACCCGATTGAGAATCGTTTCGGCTGTGTTGCCAATGAAAAGACCCGCAACGCCCGTGCGCGCAAGCGTTCCCATGACAATCGTGTCTATCCCTTCGGCGGCGACGTGTTCAGGAATGAAGTCTTCGGCTATGCCTTTAACGTGCAATGGGCGCATCAGGTCCATGAATTCAGCGAAACGCGCTGTCAGCGAAATCAAGCGCTCTTTGCCAGCGGCTTCTTCGGATTGCGCAAGTGCGTCTACATGTTCGGCGGGCACCTCGGCCAGCGGATTTCGAAGGGTTGCTTCTTCTTGCAACCGCCAAACGCTCATCACATCAAGTTTAGCGTTGTCTTGGCGGGCAAGAGCCGTAGAGAGTTGCAGTATTTTAGAGTTAAGTTCGTCGCGGCCAGCGTCGGATGGATCTGGGTCTACAGCAGCAAGAATGCGCTCCGAGCGTGCAGAGGTTGCCGGGTTTAAAACCCAGACAGGGCAGGGGCATTTTCGCATCAGGTGCATATCAGGCCCTCGAAAGAATGGGCCCGAAGGCGATCTCTGGATGCCCTTGATCACAAGGTCATGACCAGTGCGAAGCACTTCTCGAATGATCTCGATGAAAGGTGTTCCTTGCAGGATCTTGGTCGTGACCTGCAGCCCCTCATCACGAAGCGGTGCAGCAATTCCTTCGAGCCGAGCTTGGTGGACACTCAACACCGCTGCTTCGATCTGAGCAGCTTTGCGGCCGGGCAGTTCGCCCAGTAAGCGCCCCAACTCGCCGGGCTTTGTATCCACGGTTGCCACTAGGGTGACCTGCGCGCCGTTTTTCCGTGCCAACCATGAGGTCCGCTCGAACGCATGCTCATATGCGCTGTCCTCGTCGCATACAGCGAGGATATTTTGGAAGCGGTTCACGGAAAGCAGGCCCCTACGATGGCGTTGCCTCACATATGGTGGATACTTTTGATTGGTCCAATCGAAGTTTGTGCTAGTGTTGATAGAAAGTTTCTATTGAAAGCGCCCAATGCCGACGATCCAACAGCTCAGATACCTGACCGCCGTGGCCGAACACCGCCATTTCCGCCGCGCGGCTGAAGCTTGCAATGTCACACAGCCCACACTCTCCGCCCAGTTGCGAGCTCTAGAGCGGCGTTTGGAGGCACCTTTGATCGAGCGTGCGCGGGGCGGCGTGATCCTTACTCCGGTCGGCGCGCAAATCGTGGAACATGCTCGGCGCGCGCTTGCCGAGGTTGAGGAGATACGCGGCATAGCACGCGCTGGGGGTGGGGTGTTGTCCTCGGTCGTGCGGGTGGGTGTTGTGCAATCCATCGGCTCATATGTATTGCCGTTGATCGTGCCGGACCTTCACGCCACCTTTCCAAAGCTTGGTCTTTACGTGCGCGAGGCTTTGCAAGACGCGCTTTTGGCTGAGGTTGAGGCGGGCACATTGGATCTCTTGATCCTTCCGCTGCCGATCAAGCGGGGCGATCTGGAGGTTCTATCGCTTTACCGAGAGCCAATCGAAGTTGTGATCCCCCATGATCACCGGCTGGCCAATGAACGTGATATTGATCCCGGTATGCTGCGCGGAGAACGTGTCATGTCGCTTGGGCGGGGCCATCAGCTATATGAGCAAGTCCAACGCATCTGCGCGGATTTTGGGGCACAGGTCAGCCATGACTTTGAAGGCACAAGCCTTGATACGATCCGGCAGATGGTTGCGATGGGGATGGGGATCTCCCTTATGCCGACACTTTATGTGAAGTCTGAGGTGGCGCATCAGGATATTGTCGTGGCCCGCCCCTTTCGGGGCGCCCCCCCTGCGCGCACGGTCGGCATGGTCTGGCGCAAAAACACAGCACGTGTGGGCGACTATCGACTGATGGCACAGCATATCTGCGCGACGCTCAAGCGTGTAGCTCCAGAAATCGCGGTGCTGGGGTAGACCCGGCCGGACAGCGCAAAACGCATACTGCGCAATTTCTAGGCCAATCGCCGCTGTAATAGGCAACGCCCCTGATATTGCGCACTTGAGTAGAGCATCGGCACGCCATTGGCAAAATCGTCTAACGGCTGAATTGAAGTTTGCTGCGCGATCCACGATGCCGCGACTATGAAGAGTGATCTGCGCATCCTTGTTGTTGAACCGAACCCCGACCGGGTGCGCGAGATCGTAAACGCGTTGGAGGCCGCAGGCTGGTCCGATGTGAAGGCCTTGGAGCAAATCTCGGCGCTGGACCGGACCGTCAGAGATCTTTCCCCTGATATCGTGTTAATAGATTTGGCCAACCCGGACCGCGATACGCTTGAACATATCTCTTACGCCACCGAAGCATCCAAACGCGCGGTGGCGCTGTTTGTGGATCACACGGATGACAACCTGACCAAAGCGGCGCTGAATGCGGGTGTCAGCGCGTATGTTGTGGATGGGCTCAAAATGGAGCGCATCAAAGCGGTACTGGAAACGGCCATCGCGCGGTTTGAAATCACCCGGCAGCTTCAATCTGAGTTGGATGCCGCCAAGCAAGCGCTTGAAGATCGCAAGACTATTGACCGGGCCAAGGGCATTATTATGCGCCAGCGCGGTCTGTCCGAAGAAGAAGCATATACATTGCTCCGCAAGACCGCGATGACCCAAAGCCGCAAGGTGATGGATGTTGCGCAGGCATTGGTTACCGCGGCGGATTTGCTGTCGTGAGTGGGACGCTGCTGAATTGCGGGTACGTTCCGCTTGTGGATTGCGCGCCGCTTGTGATCGCCAAGGAGCTTGGCTTTGCGGCGCAGAATGGTTTGGCGTTGAACCTTGTAAAACAACCCTCATGGTCAGCGCTTCGCGACATGCTGGCGCTGGGCCATCTTGATGCGGCGCAAATGCTGTCTCCGATGCCTGTCGCGATGTCCTTGGGATATGGTGGGCTCGCCGCACGGGTTGATACGCTCATGGTCATATCCGTGAACGGAACGGTTTTCGGGGTGTCTAACGCGTTGGCCGAAGAACTTGGGGATGTGCGTTTTGGCGATGCGCGCGCGCTGCTGGCTTGTCTTGCGCAGCGCAGGGGTGCGCCAATCCGGGTGGGCGTGCCGTTCCATTACTCTATGCACCGGCTCTTACTGTCGTATTGGATATCGGTTGCGCCGGATCTTGCGATTGAAGAAGTGACGGTCCCGCCCTCGCGGATGGCGGATGCCGTCGCGGATGGGCTGGTGGATGCGTTTTGGGTGGGTGAGCCTTGGGGCAGCGTGGCTGTCCACAAATCCGTTGCACATCTAAAGATGACCGGGCGCGATGTCTGGCAATTCGCACCAGAAAAGGTGCTTGCCGCGCGCCACGATTGGGTCCGCGATAATGATGAAACAGTCGGCCAACTGATGCGCGCCGTTTTGTTAGCGGCCCAATGGCTCGATACGCCAAAGAACAAGCCGTTGGCGGTTGAGATCTTAGCCAGATCTGAACACTTGAGTATGTCGAGCGATTTGATCGATCCGGCCGTTTCCAGCCACCTTGTGCCTTATGCCAAGGCGCCGCCAATCAAAGTTGACCGGTTCGTGCAATTCCACCGGCACGCCTCCAGCTTCCCATGGCGCTCGCAGGCGGCGTGGATCGCGCATCAACTTGGGGCGGGCGACGCCGAAAGCGCTTCGGCCAAAGCTTGCTTCCGCTCGGATCTGTACCGCCGTCATCTGTCAGATATCGGTGCTGATCTGCCAGGCGCGTCCGAAAAGGTGGAGGGTGCACTGCAATATGAGACAGCGGTGGCGTCCTCGCGGGGGCATATGATTCTTGCGCCTGATGCCTTCTTTGATGGCAGAACCTTCGATTTTGGTGGCTTGAGTTGAGCGTTTTTTGAGCACTTTCTGCATTGCAGCAAAAAAACCGACCTCAGAGGGCGTAAGTCCGTTGCGAAACCGGTTGGAAAGCCGCGAAGATGCTTCCAAGGGGCAACGATGCCCGAACCTTTGCACTGGCCGATGATGGTCGTGCGCCTCCCTAGAGCAAAGCCGCTCGTATGGAACACGGTAGTAAAATCCGTGAACCCTACGCGCGGCTTTTTTTGTTTTCGCCCCCTCACGGGCATTAAAAAGGACAGACCATGAAGAAGGCACTTTCAATTCTTGCCACCACAACCAGCCTTATCGCTTTTGGCGCGGCGGCTCAGGCTCAGGCGCTGGAAAAAGAAGATCTCACACTCGGCTTCATCAAGCTGACAGACATGGCGCCACTCGCCGTTGCTTATGAGCTTGGGTATTTCGAGGACGAGGGTTTGTTCGTAACGCTTGAAGCACAAGCTAACTGGAAAGTTCTGCTTGATGGCGTGATTAGCGGTGAGTTGGACGGCGCGCATATGTTGGCCGGACAGCCGCTTGCGGCAACGATCGGTTACGGCACCGAGGCGCACATCATCACACCCTTCTCGATGGATCTGAACGGCAACGCGATCACGGTTTCCAACGAGATCTGGGACGAAATGCGCCCCCACGTGCCGTTGATGGACGATGGCCGCCCGCAGCACCCGATCAGCGCCGCAGCGCTTGCGCCGGTTGTTGAAGACTATCTGGACCGTGGTGAACCGTTCAACATGGGCATGGTTTTCCCGGTCTCCACGCACAACTATGAGATCCGTTATTGGCTTGCTGCTGGTGGGCTTGAGCCAGGTTATTATAGCCCTGACGACATCTCGGGCCAGATTGGTGCGGATGTTCTTTTGTCTGTGACACCACCCCCACAAATGCCGGCGACAATGGAAGCGGGCACAATCTTTGGCTACGCGGTTGGTGAGCCTTGGAACCAACAGGCGGTGTTTAAGGGGATCGGCGTGCCTGTCATCACCGACTATGACATGTGGAAAAACAACCCCGAGAAGGTCTTTGGCATCAACAAAGACTTCGCGGATGAGAACCCCAACACAACGCTGGCGCTGACCAAGGCTTTGATCCGCGCTGCAATCTGGCTGGACGAAAATGACAACGCCAACCGTGAAGAAGCGGTGAAAATGCTGTCACGCCCTGAATATGTGGGTGCGGACGAAGAAGTCATCGCGAACTCAATGACCGGGTTCTTCGAATTCGAAAAAGGCGATGTGCGGCCTGCGCCAGACTTCAACGTGTTCTTCCGCTACAACGCAACATACCCCTACTACTCCGATGCGATCTGGTATCTCACACAGATGCGCCGTTGGGGGCAGATTTCCGAAACCAAATCGGATCAGTGGTACTTTGACGTTGCTGCAGACGTATACCGCCCAGACATCTATCTTGAAGCGGCTCGCGCGCTGGTGGACGATGGCATGGCAAACGAAGCTGACTTCCCTTGGGACAGCGACGGTTTCAAAGAGGCAACACCAGCCGCCGATATCATCGATGAGATCGGCTATGATGGACGCGCTCCTAACGCGTATATCGACAGCCTGCCTATCGGTCTTAAATCCGGTCAGACCGTCGTCGAAGGTATGGTGGATGGCTAAGCGACCAGTTGGTTGCCGCAGCGCGGCATCCTTCTGAAATTACGGCGTGCCTGCACAAATTGTGGGCACGCTGCATCGCAAAAAACCTCATGATGCCGCCCCGAAATTCGATGGGGCACAATCGATACACAACCCATGCACAACCGATGCATACGAGAATCCCGCTGCGCCGCAGCATATCTGAGCGATCCCGCCCGTTCGCTCTTTTAGGACTTCCGCAAGGAGAGACCCGATGACAGCCATTGATCCCAGCACCCTAAACGACGATGCAGCCTCCAAGGAGGCGGCCCGCCAACGCAGATTCACCCGCATCAACAAGGCCGACAAATGGTTTCAGGTGCTTGGCCTTGCGTGGCTAACGCCGGTCTTGCGCGCAGCGGCAGGAGATAATCCTCGCGCCCAAGGCGCGCAGATCTGGCAGCTTTTGGGTGTGCCTCTTTTGGCGATCGGTATTTTCCTTGTTGCGTGGGGCACGTTGGCCCCAAAGGTCCAAACATCTTTGGGCGCGGTGCCTGGCCCCGTTCAGGTCTGGGACCAGGTCGGAACGCTTCATGCGGACTACCTGCGCGAAAAAGATCGCGAGGCGGCGTTTTATGAACGGCAGGACGCGCGCAACGCGACCGCACTTGCCGAAGGCAACCCTGACGCGGTGCGCAACCGGATTTACACCGGAAAACCCACCTATTACGCGCAAATCTGGACGTCGATCAAAACGGTTTTCTTCGGCTTCTTGATTGCGTCAATCATCGCGATCCCGTTGGGGATTGCTGCGGGGCTTTCAGCCACGGCCAACGCCGCGTTGAACCCGCTTATCCAGATCTTCAAGCCAGTGTCGCCGCTGGCGTGGTTGCCGATTGTTACGATGATTGTTTCTGCGGTCTACGCCACCAATGACGGCATGTTCTCAAAATCGTTCCTTGTGTCCGCGATCACCGTGACGCTGTGTTCGCTGTGGCCGACGCTGATCAACACATCATTGGGTGTGAGCAGCATCGACAAGGATCTGGTGAGCGTGTCTCGGGTGCTGAAGATGAACACCTATACCAAGATCACCAAGCTTGTGCTGCCCTCTGCTTTGCCGCTGATCTTTACCGGGCTGCGTTTGTCGCTTGGTGTGGGCTGGATGGTTCTGATCGCGGCGGAAATGCTGGCGCAGAATCCCGGGCTTGGCAAATTTGTGTGGGATGAATTCCAGAACGGCTCCTCGCAATCTCTGGCGCGGATCATGGTGGCTGTTTTCACCATCGGCATCATTGGCTTCCTCTTGGATCGGGTAATGTATGCGCTCCAGTCCATGTTCACATTCTCCAATAACCGGTGATCGACATGGGTATTCTAGAGTTCAAAGGCGTCTCAAAGGGCTATGGCGATGTGCCAGTTCTCAAAGACATCGACCTAAGTGTGGAGGAGGGCGAGTTTGTTGTCATCCTTGGCTTCTCCGGCACGGGCAAAACCACATTGGTCAACCTGATGGCGGGGCTTGAGCAGCCCAGTGCGGGGACGATCAGCTTTCGGGGCAAGCCGATCACAGAACCGGGCCGCGAGCGGGGGGTGATTTTTCAAAGCTATTCCCTGATGCCGTGGCTCACGGTGAACGGGAATGTGGCGCTTGCGGTGGACACGATGTTCCCTGAGCTGAGCAAGGCGGAAAAGCAGGCCAAGGTAGATCACTACGTGGGCATGGTTGGGCTGAGCCATGCCGCAATGCGCCGCCCGGCAGAGTTGTCAGGCGGGATGCGGCAGCGGGTCAATGTGGCGCGCGCGCTGGCGATGGATCCTGAAATGCTCCTGCTAGATGAACCGCTTTCTGCACTGGACGCTCTGACCCGTGCCAATCTGGCCGATGAGATCGAAGCGATCTGGGACGCGGACAAAAAGACCTGTGTTTTGATCACAAATGATGTGGACGAGGCGATCATCCTTGCAGATCGCATCATCGCTTTGAACCCGGATGGAACGCTGGGTGATGAGTTTAAAGTTTCGATCCCGCGCCCGCGGGACCGCGTCGCGATGAACAATGATGAGACATTCAAATCCCTGCGTGCACAGGTCACCAACTATCTGATGGATGTCGGGATCGCGGCCAAGGTCGAAGGCTCCAAGCTTTTGCCAGACGTCACCCCGATCCACGGCGTGCCTTCGGCGGTTGCCAAAGCACAGGAAAGCGGGATTGAGGAACGGTTCCTCAACTTCTCGCAATTGCACAAAGTGTACCCCACGCCCAAAGGGCC
>CALKJA010000210.1 GCA_937995865.1 uncultured Paracoccaceae bacterium
CTACCACTTTGCACCAATCTGAATGGACAATGGTTGATAGCTTCATGCCCGTGCTCAGCCCTGCCGGTGTGCAAGAGATCCTTGATTTTGGGCTCTTTGGCTACGCGATGAGCCGGTATGCAGGTGTTTGGACGGGTCTCAAATGTATGAAAGACACCGTTGAAGTCACAAGCGTCGTCAATGGGGACCCGCATCGGCTTTCTTTTGTCACGCCAGAGTTCGAGATGCCCGAAGGCGGGTTAAATATCCGGCTAGCAGACACACCACAGGCGCAAGAGGCGCGGGTGCAGGATTTCAAACGCTACGCGGCAGAAGCATTTGGGCGTGCCAATCGTCTTGATCAGCGGGTTATGGGCAAGCCCGGCGCTAAGATTGGCTTTCTGGCTGCGGGCAAAAACTGGCTTGATCTGCAACACGCCTTGGCCCTTTTGGGCATCAATGACGCCCGTGCACGTGAGTTAGGGCTTACCACGTATAAGGTCGGGATGACTTGGCCGCTTGACGTAGAGACCTTCAAGGAATGGGCAGACGGGCTCGATCTGATTGTCTGCATCGAAGAGAAACGCAAGTTGATCGAAGTTCAAGTCAAAGAAGTGATCTTTAACCAGCGCCAAGGGCGTCGCGTTTATGGTGGCACCAAAGAGGGCAAGCAGCTGTTTGGGGCGGCAGGTGCGCTTGATCCGATCGATATCGCGCTCAGCCTTGGGGGCATATTGGAAGAAGAGGGCCGCGGCAGCGACGCCCTGACTGGGGCAATCGACCAGCTGAATGAAGCAAAACGCGCGGATAACGCTGCTGAGCTTGCGGCGCGGTTGCCGTATTTCTGCGCCGGTTGCCCGCATAATTCTTCGACGAAAGTGCCACAAGGATCTCGCGCGTATGCAGGGATTGGCTGTCACTACATGGTACAGTGGATGGATCGCGAAACCGTTGGCTTTACGCAAATGGGCGGTGAAGGGGCCAACTGGATGGGTGAAGCGCCGTTTTCCACCCGCGAGCATGTGTTTCAAAATATCGGGGACGGCACGTATAACCACTCTGGTTCGCTGGCGATCCGGGCGGCTGTGCAAGCTGGAACAAACATAACGTATAAGGTTTTGTTTAATGATGCTGTGGCCATGACGGGTGGGCAGCGCAACGATGGAGATCTTAAGCCGGATCAGATTGTGCGTGAGCTTCTTGCCGTGGGCGTGCGCGAAGTCCGCGTGGTGGTGGATGAGAAAGAAGACATCCCGGTTAAGGGTTTTCCTCAAGAGGTCAAAGTGCATCCGCGCGATGGCCTGATGGAGGTGCAAAAGGAGCTGTCGCAGATCAAAGGCTGCACGGCGATTGTGTATATCCAAACCTGTGCTGCCGAAAAGCGCCGTCGCCGCAAACGCGGCCAGTTTCCTGATCCTGACAAGCGGGTGTTTATCAACACCGATATTTGTGAGGGCTGCGGCGATTGTGGCGTGCAATCGAACTGTGTGGCGATTGTGCCTGTGGAAACAGAGTTCGGCCGCAAGCGCGCTGTTGATCAAAGCGCATGCAACAAGGATTTTTCCTGCGTCAACGGGTTTTGCCCGTCTTTCGTGACCGTCGAAGGCGCAAAAATCAAAAAGGCCGCGACGGCCTCGGTCACCTTGCCGGAAATGCCTGATCCGACCATTGCTCCGATCAAGGGCACGCATAACGTGGTTATTACGGGCGTAGGAGGAACGGGCGTTGTCACCATAGGCGCGGTGTTGGCGATGGCTGCACATCTGGATGGCAAAGGCGCCGGAATGATGGAGATGGCCGGGCTTGCACAAAAGGGTGGCGCTGTTCATATCCATTGCCGCTTGGCAGAACGCCCCGACGGAATAAGTGCAATCCGTGTCGCCACGGGTGAGTGTGACACACTTATTGGTGGCGATTTGGTGGTTTCCGCTGGGGCCAAAACACTTGGCCTCATGACACTGGGGCGGACGGGTGGGGTGGTGAACACCCATGAGATCGTTACGGGTGAATTCACTCGCAACACAGAATTTAAACTGCCCGGTCAAGAGATGCGTTTGAGCCTTGAGGCGCGGCTTCAGGATAAGGTGGCGCTGTTTGATGCATCCGCTTTGGCCAAGGCGTTGATGGGCGATACGATCTTTTCGAACATGATGTTGCTTGGGGCGGCATGGCAAAATGGGCTGGTGCCCGTATCTGGTGCGGCATTGCGCGAGGCAATCAAGCTGAACGGAGCCGCGCCAGAGCGCAATTTGCAGGCCTTTGAATATGGACGTTGGGCGGCGTTTGACCCCGAGGCCGCAGGCCGTGTGCTCGAAGCTGAGGTTGTCAAACTGCCAAACACTCCAGAGGCGCGCGATGCAAAGCGCATTGAGCATTTGACCCTTTGGGGCGGCGCCCGGCGTGTGAAACGCTGGAAAAAGCTGGTGGATGAGGCCCCTGAGCCGCTCCGAGAAGCTGTGGCGACCAGCTATCACAAACTTCTGACTTACAAAGACGAATACGAAGTCGCGCGGATGCTGCAACAAACCCAAGCCAAGGCTGAGGCGGCGTTTGATGGGGAGTTGAAGCTGACTTACCACCTTGCGCCCCCCATGTTGCCGGGCACTGACGCACAAGGCCGCCCCAGAAAGCGCGGCTTTGGAAGCTGGATGGCACGGGCCTCACGCGTGCTTGCCAAAGGCAAGTTTCTGCGCGGAACGCCGTTTGATCCTTTTGGCTACACAGCCGAACGCCGAATGGAACGCGCGTTGATCACGGAATTTGAGCGAGATATCCGCTGGGCTCTGGGTAAGCTGACGTCAGATACCCACGACGCAGTTGTCGCGCTTGCGGAATTGCCACAACAAATCCGTGGCTTTGGCCCTGTAAAAGAGGCAAATGCAAAAGCTGCATCCAAACGCCGGGCCGAGCTGAAAGCCACCATTGAAGCAGGCGGAGCTTTGTTGGCGCAGGCCGCAGAGTGACATGACCCTTGGAAGCGAGCATCAGACGGGCTAGTTATACCGACAGCTGATGTTAGCAAAACGGACAAGCCAATGCGTGGCCTGAGATCAGATAGCAATCGAGCGGGGCGCCATATAGCCCGCGATATCTCGTACTCCCACTCTGCCGAAACCAAAGGCGGGCGTGCGCTGATACGCGCGATGGAAAATGCCACAGGCAGGCTCAAGCTTATCCGAAGGGCGCGTGGCTACGAAGATGAGGTCGCGCAGGGGCGGGACTTTTGGGAAGTGATGGCCTCGCGCTATGGGCTGTCTTTGGATGTCGTGGTGGGCAGCTTGTCCAACATTCCATCGGATGGCCCGCTTATCGTTATTGCGAACCATCCTTACGGAATTTTGGATGGGCTTATGTTGGGCCGCATTCTTTCAGAAGTGCGGGGCGATTTCCGCATATTGGCCAATTCGGTGTTTCGCCGAGCCGAAGACCTGAATCGCTATGTGCTGCCGGTCTCCTTCGACCAAACCAAAGAAGCAGTTCAGCTGAACCTGAACACGCGAAAAACAGCACTGGATTATCTGTCTACAGGCGGCGCTGTGGGCATCTTTCCGGGCGGTACAGTCTCTACGGCGGTCAAACCTTTTGGCTACCCGATGGATCCCGGTTGGCGCAGCTTTACGGCCAAGATGGTTTCCAAATCAGGCGCAACTGTCGTGCCGATCTACTTTGACGGCCATAACAGCCGCCTGTTCCAGATCGCATCGCATTTGCATTCCACACTTCGGATGGCCTTATTGATCAAAGAATTCAAAGCACGCACGGATGAGCCTGTGCGCATGGCAATCGGCCAACCCTTGGCCAACTCTGAATTGACCGCACGGGCCAAAGATCCGCGTGCGATGATGGAATACCTGCGCTCAGAAACGTATAAGCTCAGCCCCGAGCCCCTAAATACGCTGGACCACGGCTACGAATTCGAAGACAAGCATCGCTGAAATGGCAGTTGGTATTTTTGATAGCGGCCTTGGGGGCCTGACTGTGCTGGACGCCTGTATGGCGCGCCTGCCTGATGTGCCTTTCAAGTATTTCGCTGATAGTGCCCACGCCCCTTACGGGGTGCGAGATTCTGATGACATCTATACTTTGACCACCGCTGCAGTGGGGCGCTTGTTTGACGAGGGCTGTGATCTTGCCATTCTGGCCTGCAATACCGCGTCAGCGGCGGCCTTGCGCCGGATGCAAGAGGGCTGGGTGCCGCGCGATAAACGGGTGTTGGGCGTCTTTGTGCCCCTGATAGAAGCCTTGACTGAGCGGCAATGGGGCGACAACTCACCGCCGCGCGAAGTGGATACCAAACATGTCGCCCTTTTTGCGACACCGGCAACCGTTGCATCGCGCGCATTCCAGCGTGAGCTAGCGTTCCGCGCCATCGGCGTTGATGTGGAGGCACAAGCCTGTGGCGGCGTTGTGGATGCGATCGAAGATGGTGATATGATTTTGGCCGAGGCATTGGTGAAATCCCATGTCGATGCGCTTCAACGCAAAATGCCGCACCCTGACGCTGCAATCCTTGGCTGCACTCACTATCCGCTGATGCAGGCCGAATTTCAGGCCGCGTTGGGTGAAGATGTGAAAGTGTTCTCACAAGCCAATCTCGTGGCTGAAAGCCTTGCTGATTATCTTGAGCGGCGGCCTGAGATGCTGGGGCAGGGACAGGCAACAAGCTATCTGACCACAGGTGATCCTGGCCGTGTTTCGGACCGTGCCACCCAATTCCTGCGACGAAAGATTGAATTTCAATCCGTTTGACCCGCATGCCAATTGCAAGGCGGGGAGTTTGATCCTAATTGCCTCTCGAAAGGCTCTTTTCCATGTCGCATAAAATCATAATTCTTGGCGCGTCGGGCTATACCGGTGCAGAGCTTGTTCGGTTGATCGCCACGCATCCTACGATGGAGATCGTGGCTTTGTCGGCCGAGCGTAAGGCGGGGCTTGAGATGGGGGCGGTATTCCCGCACCTGCGTCACCTGTCTTTGCCAATGCTGAAAAAGATCGATGAGATAGATTTCAGCACGGCTGATCTGGTGTTCTGTGCTCTGCCGCATGCGACCTCGCAGGCGGTTATCCGCACGTTGCCTAAGACCGTTAAGATTGTAGATTTGAGCGCCGATTTCCGGCTGCGCGATCCCGAATCCTATGCCGCGTGGTACGGGCAACCTCACTCGGCGACGGACCTGCAGAAAGAAGCGGTTTATGGTCTTACTGAATTTTACCGCGAGCAGATCAAAACGGCCCGTTTGGTGGCCGGAACCGGCTGCAATGCGGCGGCTGGTCAGTACGCGCTGCGCCCGCTGATTGAGGCCGGGGTGATTGATCTGGACGAGATTATTTTGGACCTAAAGGCCGGGGTTTCTGGTGCCGGGCGCTCACCCAAGGAAATGCTGCTTCATGCAGAGCTTTCCGAAGGGCTGGGCGCTTATTCAGCGGGCGGAAAACACCGGCATCTTGGCGAGTTTGATCAAGAGTTCAGCGCCATTGCGGGCCGCGACATCAAAGTACAGTTCACCCCGCATTTGGTGCCGGTAAACCGGGGTATTCTGATCACGACCTATGTCAAAGGCGAAGCCGCAGAGATTTATGCCACGCTGGCAGCCGCATATGCTCAAGAGACGTTTGTGACGGTTGTGCCCTTTGGCGAGTTGCCACAGATGAAGCATGTACGCGGCTCAAATTTCGCCCATGTTGGTGTGGAAGGCGATCGGTTGCCGGGGCGGGCTGTGGTGGTGTCTGTGATTGATAATCTAACCAAAGGTTCCAGCGGGCAAGCCATACAAAACGCTAATCTCATGCTCGGAGAAGAGGAAACGGCAGGGCTTATGTTGGCGCCGGTCTTTCCTTAATGCGCGCGCTCAAGAAACAGCGCCGTATACAGATTATTGCGATGTCCATCGCTGCGCTGGCCTTTGCGACGGTTTTGATTGCCTATGGTTTTCAGGATGGGATCAATTTCTTTCGCTCGCCCTCGCAAATCGTTGAAGCGCCTCCACCGCCTAATGAGGTGTTTCGCATCGGCGGGCTTGTGGCAGACGGGTCCTTAATTCGTGGTGAGGGTGAAACGATCACCTTTGCTGTGACCGACGGAGGCGCGACTGTTCCGGTTGCCTACACCGGAATTTTGCCCGATCTGTTTGGCGAAGGCGAAGGGATGGTAGGGACTGGACGCTACGTGAACGGTATCTTTCAAGCCACTGAAATCCTTGCCAGACATGACGAAGAGTATATGCCCGCCGAGGTGATCGACGCGCTAAAAGAACAAGGTATTTACGTTGAACCAGGCGCATAAGCCGCGCACCTGCAATTAACGCTCAAGGCGATTGGACCGCACGGTCGGCCAAGCCACAATTAACCTTCTTGCGCTAGTTTTTCCGGGAAACCGGAGGCCGCGCTATGCCATCAGTCACTGACATTGCAGATGAGATTGTCGCCCGTGAGGGGGGCTATGTGAATGATCCGGACGATCCAGGTGGCGCAACCAATCACGGCGTGACCATCCATACAATGCGGCGGCTAGGGCTTGATTTGGATGGCGACGGCACTGTCACCAGCACGGATGTGCGCCGCTTGACGCAGGCGCAAGCGGTTGAGATTTTTCTTGAGCATTACTTCAAGAAACCCCGGATTGCTGAGCTACCGCAACCCTTGCAGGCCAGCGTTTTTGATATGCAGGTCAATGCGGGCGGCAATGCGATCAAAATCCTGCAGCGGTTGTTAGGGAAAATGGGGTTCAACGTGTCGGTCGATGGGGCGCTTGGACCCAAAACCATTGCAGCCACAGCCCGCGCGATGGCCGCGGCGCCAGCGCATTTGGTGGACGCCTACGGGATTGAGCGGCGCAATTATTACTATGCGCTTGCGGACGCACGTGTCGCGAGCCGCAAATACGCGCGCAGGCGGGATGGCGGTAAAGGTGGATGGATCACCCGCGCCGAAGAATTCATGGATGCGCGCTATCGATTGAGCGCTGCCGAGCACGCATGGAGGGTCGCCAAATGGGGCTGATCGAACGGATCTTTGGAATGGTTTTTGGAACAGGCCGCAATGCAATCGCTGAGACAGTTGAGGTCTTTCGCGAGAACGCAGAAGCGGGGGCAGAGCGGAGCTCGCAAATGCAGATGGCAGCCTTAAGCCAGTTTGCCGCCGAATTTGTGCACCCACAAAAGAGCCTGTTTGATCGGATCATGGATGGGCTCAACCGGATCCCTCGGCCCGCGATGGCGCTTGGCACGCTTGGGCTGTTTGTGTCCGCAATGGTGGATCCGATCTGGTTTTCGTCGCGCATGCAAGGGATCGCCCTCGTGCCAGAGCCGCTTTGGTGGCTGCTGGGGGCGATCGTGTCCTTCTACTTTGGTGCGCGGCATCAACTGAAAGGGCAGGAGTTTCAACGCTCTATGGCTGCAACGCTGGCGCAAGTGCCGAAGGTTGTTGAAAACACTCGCACTTTGCAGGCGTTGCAAGGTGATGGAGCCTTTGAATGGCCCAGTGTTAGCCCTGTTGATGAGGATGTAACGGCACCTGAAAACCTCAGGTCAGAAGCGGAACCCGCCCCGGCAAACTTTCCGCAAAATGCGGCACTTAGAGAATGGGTTTCAGTAAAAAAGTGAGGCGGCGGCCGGCCATCTGAACCGGGGGATCACAGCCGTGTTACATCGGCTTGTTTCGCCTGCGACATCGTCGTCAAGCCGCTTGCAGGGGCATGGGCATGCATGCGGGTGCGGGTTATACTCCTGACCATGATAGTTGAACTTGGTCACTTTGCGCTTATCCTCGCCTTTGCAATTTCGCTGTTTCAAACGGTGGTTCCATTGGCGGGCGCGTATCGACGGATGCCCGGTTGGATGGCCGCCGCAGAACCCGCCGCAACGCTGCAATTGATCCTTATCGCGTTCTCTTTTGCGGCGCTGACCTATGCCTTTGTCACATCAGACTTTTCGCTCAGGCTTGTTGCGCTGAATTCGCACACCGATAAACCTATGCTTTACAAAGTCACAGGCGTTTGGGGGAACCATGAAGGTTCGCTTCTGCTTTGGGTTCTTATCCTTGCCTTGTTCGGAGCGATGGCCGCTTGGTGGGGCAAGGGGCTAACGGACACGCTGCGCGCACGTGTGCTGGGTGTGCAAGGCGCCATTGGTGCGGCGTTTCTTGCGTTCTTGATCTTTACCTCCAACCCGTTCCTGCGGCTGGTGCAGCCACCCTTGAATGGGCAGGACCTTAATCCACTTTTGCAGGATCCGGGTTTGGCGTTTCACCCACCATTTTTGTATTTGGGATATGTGGGGCTTTCACTGACTTTCTCGTTTGCGGTGGCTGCGCTTCTTGAAGGGCGCGTAGACGCGGCTTGGGGCCGCTGGGTACGGCCTTGGAAGCTGGCCGCATGGGTTTTTCTAACCATTGGGATCGCTCTTGGCTCTTGGTGGGCCTATTACGAGCTTGGTTGGGGCGGCTTTTGGTTCTGGGATCCAGTTGAAAACGCGTCTCTTATGCCGTGGCTTTTGTCCGTGGCGTTGCTCCACTCGGCAATCGTTGTGGAAAAGCGTGAGAGCCTAAAAGCGTGGACAA
This sequence comes from uncultured Paracoccaceae bacterium, assembly GCA_937995865.1. Classification (GTDB taxonomy): domain Bacteria; phylum Pseudomonadota; class Alphaproteobacteria; order Rhodobacterales; family Rhodobacteraceae; genus Shimia_B. The sequence goes on from CALKJA010000210.1 coordinate 8,536, forward strand.
TCTTGCTGGCAATCCTTGCCTTTGGCTTTTGCCTGATTGGGGCCTTTATCGTCAGGTCGGGTGTCCTGACATCGGTGCATGCTTTTGCCAATGATCCTGAACGCGGAACGTATCTGTTGATGATCACAGCGTTCTTCATGGGGGGGGCACTGGCGCTCTTTGCCTGGCGTGCGCCGATCATGCAGGCCAAGGGCGTGTTCGGAGTTGCAAGCCGGGAGACGGCGCTGATCGCCAACAATATCCTGTTGGCCGTATCTTGCGTTGTGGTCTTTGTCGGCACGATTTGGCCTTTGCTTGCGGAGCTGTTTATGGATCGCAAGCTGTCTGTCGGGCCGCCGTTTTTTAACATCGCCTTCACGCCGTTTATGGTTGGGATTGCGCTGATCCTTCCGATTGGATCGGTGCTGCCTTGGAAGCGGGCCAAGCTGGGCCGTGTTGTTTGGAACCTGCGCTATCTGGCTGTGCTTTGTGTGGCGTTGGGCGCTTTGGTCTGGGCTATGCAAACCGGCCGGACGGCGCTTGGGCCGATCGGAGCAACTCTTGGGGCTTGGATGGTGGCCGGTGCCGCATTTGAGCTGTGGCAGCGTGCTGCGGGAACACCCGCGCGCTTGCTGCGTTTGCCCGGCGCGGACTGGGGCAAAGCCGTGGCCCATGCCGGGATGGGGATCACCACCTTTGGGGTGGCCGGTCTTTTGGCGTGGCAGGTCGAAGATATCCGGGTTGCGCAAATTGGCGAGAGCTTCGCCGTTGAACGGTATGAGATCACGCTGCTGGATGTGCGTGAGATCGAAGGCCCCAATTACTTTTCAACAATGGCATGGCTCGAAGTGTCTGAAAACGGCCGGGTCCTCACGACACTCACGCCTGAGCGGCGGATCTATCCTGTGGCGGCAATGCCCACGACCGAGGCTGGCATTCGCAACGGTTTTACCCGCGATATATATCTCACGATCGGAGAGCCTCAGACCAATGGCGGTTGGGCCGTGCGCAGCTGGATCAAACCTTTTGCAAATTGGATCTGGGCCGGCTGCATCATTATGGCTATCGGCGGTGTCTTCTCCTTAGGTGACCGGAGGTTGCGTGTAGCCGCAGGGGCAAAGGCCGCGCGCAAACGGTCCGTGGGGGTGCCAGCGGAATGAGATTGATCGCGGCGTTTTTGATGTGTTTCGGCACGGCTGTGATGGCCGTGCAACCGGGTGAGGTTCTGGTCGATCCCGCGCTTGAAGCGCGGGCGCGTGTGATCTCACAAGAGCTGCGATGCACGGTTTGCCAGAATGAAAGCATCGACGAAAGCAGCGCGCCTGTAGCGCGCGATCTGCGCCTTTTGGTTCGCGAGCGTTTGCTGGAAGGCGAGAGCAACCAAGAGGTTTTAGACTACATTGTTGCGCGCTACGGAGAGTTTGTGCTGATGCGGCCGGTGGCCAGCGGGGCAAATCTTATCTTATGGCTTGCCGGGCCGGTTGTTTTTCTTGTGGCCATTGGTGGGCTGCTTTTGAGCCGGCGCAAACGCGAAGACGCAGAGCCCCTAACTGCGCAAGAGCAAGCGCGGCTGGACGCGCTGCTCAAGGAATAAATCATTACTGACGCGCTGTTCATCTTTTCTCTTGGGGTGCTGCGACCTATGTTGCGCGTAAGGCAGCAAAAGGGCGCATGTGATGGACTATGAAACGATCAAATACCGGCTGAGCGGTGGCGTGGCGTCGATCACATTGAACCGGGCTGACGTTATGAATGCGCTTAACACGCATATGCGTGCTGAGATTACGCATGCGGTCAAAGCAGCCGGGCGCGAAGCGCGGGTTGTGGTGCTAACCGGGCAGGGGCGCGCCTTCTGTTCAGGCCAGGATCTTGGCGATCGGGCCAATGCTGCCAGCCTGGATCTGGAGCGCACACTGCGGGACGAATATGTCCCCATGCTTGAGGCCATCTATGAGTGCCCCGTGCCGACGATCAGTGCGGTGAATGGCGCGGCTGCAGGGGCTGGGGCCAATCTCGCGCTTGCGGCGGACGTGGTGATTGCGTCAGAAAGCGCCTATTTTCTACAGGCTTTTACCCGGATCGGGCTGATCCCCGACGCAGGTGGCACCTATCTGTTGCCGCGTCAGATGGGTTTGGCCAAGGCAATGGGGGCTGCCCTTTTTGCGGATCGGATCAGCGCCAAACAGGCCAGTGATTGGGGAATGATTTGGGAAGCCGTGCCCGATGATGTCTTTGCTGAGCATTGGAAGAGCCGCGCCGCAGCATTGGCCACAGGACCGACGCTTGCTTACCGCAATATCAAAAAGGCAATGCGCGCGTCTTCGGGCAATTCAATTGATGAGCAACTTGCGCTTGAAGCGCGGTTGCAGGGCGAGTGCGGCAATAGCCGGGATTTCAAAGAAGGCGTGACAGCCTTTGTGCAGAAACGCCCACCGGCGTTTGAAGGGCGCTAACGCGTGAAGTACCCCACACCAAACGAAAGAAAGCCCCGCTCAAGGCGGGGCTTTCTAATTTAGCGGTCTTCGATGTTCACATAATCGCGCAGCGATTCTCCGGCATAAAGCTGCCGCGGCCGTCCTATTTTCATCGTCGGATCTGTGATCATTTCTTTCCATTGTGAAATCCAGCCAACTGTGCGGCTCAGCGCAAAGATGGGCGTGAACATTGAGGTGGGGAAGCCCATCGCCTCAAGAATGATTCCGGAATAGAAATCGACATTCGGGAAGAGCTTCTTCTCCGAGAAATACGGATCAGCCAAAGCCGCCGCTTCCAGATCCTTGGCCACTTGCAAGACTGGATTATTCTCAACACCCAGCAATTCAAGCACTTCATCCGCAGATTGCTTCATCACCGTCGCGCGGGGATCGAAGTTTTTATAGACGCGGTGACCAAAGCCCATAAGCCGGAAAGGATCATTTTTGTCTTTGGCACGGGCGATGAACTCGGGGATGCGGTCTGGTGTGCCGATCTCTTTGAGCATCTCAAGGCAAGCCTGGTTTGCGCCACCATGTGCAGGGCCCCACAAACAGGCAATACCTGCCGCGATACAAGCAAACGGGTTTGCGCCTGATGACGATGCCAACCGAACAGTGGACGTTGATGCGTTTTGCTCATGATCAGCATGAAGCGTAAAGATCCGGTCCATCGCACGGCTCAGGATCGGATTGACCTCATATTCTTCAGCCGGAACAGCAAAGCACATCCGAAGAAAGTTAGACGCATAATCCAAATCGTTGCGCGGATAAACAAACGGTTGCCCGATTGAGAACTTATAAGCCCAAGCCGCGATTGTTGGCATCTTGGCAATCAGGCGGATCGTGGCAACTTCACGCGCATGGGCATCGTGGATATCGGTGCTGTCATGGTAAAATGCGGACATCGCGCCAACAACGCCTGTCATAATCGCCATGGGATGCGCATCGCGGCGGAAGCCACGATAGAAATACACCATCTGCTCGTGCAGCATAGTGTGGTTGGTCACGAGGTTCTCAAACTCTTCAAGCTGTGCTGCAGAAGGCAGGTAGCCGTAAAGGAGCAGGTAGCACACCTCAAGATAATGCGATTTCTCAGCCAATTGATCGATCGGATAGCCGCGGTGCAAAAGCTCGCCCTTGCCACCATCGATATACGTGATTGAGCTGTCACAGGATGCCGTTGAGGTGAAACCCGGATCATATGTGAACACGCCACCTTTGGCATAAAGCGCGCGGATATCGATAACATCCGGGCCTTCTGTCGGTGTGAAAATCGGTAACTCTAGCTCTTTGTCGCCAAAGGTGAGTGTGGCTTTTTTGGAATCATCTGTCATATGCGGCCTACCGGTCCTTCCCCGTTTTCAAGCCCTTTTGTCGCGCAGATGCGCGTTTCAAAGGCAAAATTTATTGGTGTCGGATCAAGACCTGTCCACCAAAAAAGGCGAACCGTGTCAGGCAACGACGCAAGGCCTAACAAACCGATGTTAGCCTGCCGCGTCACTGATCCGGGCGATTGTTTCGTCCCGGCCGAGCACCAGCATCATATCAAACACGCTCGGAGTGACGCTTCGCCCAGCAAGAGCCGCCCGCAATGGACCCGCCAATTTGCCAAACTTGGTGTCATGCGCTTCAGCCACACGGGCCATAAGCGCCTCCAAACTTTCTCTCGTCCAGCTATCAGTTTGCAGCTGCGGCGTCAATTCTCGCAGTATACCACGGGATACATCATCGAGCGATTTCGCGGCTTTTTCGTCAGGCGTTATTGGACGGCTGGTTAAGATATAAGCTGCCTTTTCAAGGAGTTCAGGGTAAGTCTTGGCCCGTTCTTTCAAAGAGCCCATTCCAGCAACCAGCATGTCTGCCTGCGCCTGCGGCAAAGGCGCGCTGCCTGTTGCGCCGCGAAAGCTTGAAATCTCATGCAGCAGCGCAGCATCCGGTGTGGCTGCAATATGTTGCCCCGATAGGTTTTCGAGCTTCTTAAAGTCAAAGCGGGCCGGTGACTTACCGATCCCGGAAAGGTCGAACCAGTCCTGAGCTTGCGCATCGGAGAAAAATTCATCATCCCCATGCGACCAGCCCAGCCGGGCCAGATAGTTGCGCATTGCAGCGGCCGGGTAGCCCATGTCGCGGTATTCCTCGACACCCAATGCACCGTGGCGCTTGGACAGCTTCTTGCCATCTGGGCCGTGGATCAGCGGGATATGCGCATAAACGGGCACAGACCAACCCATTGCATGATAGATCTGCACCTGCCGAGCTGCGTTGTTCAAATGATCATCGCCACGGATCACATGGGTCACGCCCATATCGTGATCATCAACCACAACCGCGAGCATATATACGGGTGTTCCATCCGAACGCAGAAGGATCATGTCGTCGAGATTGGCATTCGGGAATGTGACGGCCCCTTGCACAGCATCATCGATAATTGTTTCACCTTCGCGGGGCATCTTAAGCCGGACCACATAAGGTGCATCGGGATGGGTGTCGGCGGGCGCACCGCGCCAAGGAGAGCGGTAGAGCGTCGAGCGCCCCTCTGCTTTGGCCGTCTCACGGAACGCCGCGATCTCCTCTTGGGTTGCAAAGCACTTATAAGCGGCATCCTTGGCCAGAAGAGCGTGGGCGACTTCGGCATGGCGCGCGGCTTGTTCAAATTGGCTTACAGCTTCACCATCATAGTCGAAGCCTAACCATTCCATCCCACCCAGAATCGCTTGGGTGGCTTCGGGCGTAGATCGTGACCGATCGGTATCTTCGATTCGCAGCAAAAATTTACCGCCGCGCGCGCGGGCATAAAGCCAATTGAAAAGTGCTGTGCGCGCTGTGCCGATATGCATGAAGCCGGTGGGCGACGGAGCGATGCGGGTGATGACTTGGCTCATGAACTCTTCCTCAGAAGGCGTGGGATTTGCTGGTGTGGTTAACAGTTCGCTAACCGGACGTCACTTAGGCTGCCCCCAACGGATAGACCAAAGGCCTGTGGGTTAGGAGGGAACATGCGCGCCGATCACGCGGGATTTGGCATGGCACGCGCCGCGCTGCAACGGCAGCGGGGGGATTTGTTGTGTTTTGCGCCGGTGTTTCTTGGTTTCGGGGTGGCGGGCTTTTTCAGCTTAAAGACAGAGCCGGGGGTGGAGGCATTTGTGGCCGCTTCTGTAATCGCGGGGTGTAGTATCAGTGTGGCACGGCTTTTGCGCCACTCAATCGGGCCGCTTTTTGCCGCCGCTGCCCTTGTTGCGATTGGGTTTTGTCTCGCTGGAACGCGGACGTATTTGGTTGCCGGGCCGGTGCTGGATTACCGATATTATGGTGTCATTGAGGGGCGGGTCGTTCATATAGACCGGTCCGCCTCAGACAAAATCCGCTTAACCTTGGATCGGGTCTATCTGGAACGGATGGACGCTTGGGAGATACCTCAGCGTGTGCGCGTCGCCCTACATGGGCAGGACGAGCTTCCTGTCCCGTTGCCCGGAGCGCATGTTGCCGTGACAGGCCACCTTTCTGGACCGCCAAGCCCGGCTGAACCCTATGGGTTTGATTTTGAGCGGCATGCGTTTTTCCAAAGGTTGGGCGCAGTCGGCTATAGCCGAAGCCCTGCGGTGACAGTCGGCCCGCCAGAGCGTGGGCTCAAGCTGGCGGTTTTTCGACTACGAATGAAAATGAGCGCCGCATTGCAGGCGCGCATAAGGGGCGAATCTGGGGCTGTCGCGGCCGCGATCACAACAGGCGATCGCAGCGGGATGGGGCAAGACGTGATCACCGATCTACGGCGGTCGAATCTCGCACATCTTTTGGCGATATCAGGGCTTCATATGGGGCTGCTTACTGGCTTCGTGTTTGCAATCGTCCGCTTTGGGCTGGCCCTAGTGCCTTACTCTGCATTGCATTGGCCAACGCGCAAGATCGCAGCCGCAGCCGCGCTGATCGTTGGCGCTGGATACCTTACTTTGTCTGGCGGAGCAGTGGCTACAGAGCGGGCGTATATCATGGCGGCAGTGGTTTTTGGCGCGGTTCTATTGGGTCGCAGGGCACTGACACTCCGTGCTGTTGCCCTTGCCGCAGTTATGATTTTGGTTTTGCAACCCGAGGCGCTTCTGGGGCCGGGCTTCCAGATGTCCTTTGCCGCGACAACGGCGCTGGTTGCGGCATTCAGGTTGATTTCGGAGCGCGATATGTTTGGGCTGCCCCGCTGGTTGCGGCCTGTGGCGGCGGTCGTCCTGTCTTCGGCCATTGCCGGAGCCGCGACAGCCCCTTTTGCGGCGGCTCACTTCAACATCTTTAGTAGCTACGGCTTGATCGCTAACCTGCTAAGCGTTCCGATTATGGGCGCCATTGTTATGCCATCGGCGGTGATCGGCGGAGTGCTTAGCCTTGTTGGCCTGTCTGCGCCGGCCTTCTGGGTGATGGAGCAAGGGCTGAAATGGATCCTGTTTGTGGCAGATAAGGTATCTTCACTCGACGGGGCGGTGGCGCGGGTCCATGCGCCGGGGCCCGAGGTTCTGCCGCTTATCGCTGTTGGAGGGCTGTTTCTCATTTTGTGGCGTGGGGTGGGGCGATGGACTGGCATCGCGCCGATTGCGCTCGCATTCACTTTATGGACACAGGCAGACCGCCCAGGCCTTTTGATTTCACCCACGGGTGGGTTGGTGGGCGTGATGCATCCTGAGGGGCGTGCAATGAGCAAACCACGCGGGGATGGCTTTGTGGCGGGTGTTTGGCTTGAGAATGATGGCGATGGCGCGCCACAAGAGGTTGCGTATGCGCGCGGAAACGGGGCCAGTATCGTGTTTGGCGGCCAGAAATTTCTACATCTTACCGGCAAGGCCGCACGAGGCGCTTCGTGCTCAGGGTCTGCAATCTTGATCTTGAATGACACACCGGACACTCCATTGACATGCGCGAGCTACATTCCAACAAAACTTCGTAAAACTGGAGCGTTGGCATATTTTGAGCAAGGGCAGGGACTTCGGCGCGTCACGACGCGGGAGGTAACAGGTCAACGCCTTTGGAATGACAAACGCATTAGGGCGCGCTTTGGAATAGGTCAAAAGACGATGTATGGCGCTGTTGGTTCCTAGCGCGGGAACTTTGGGAAGCGCAAATGCGTCGCAGTGCGCGCTTCCCTTGCTTGGTTCGCTCGAAGAGCGCCGCCATTAAAACACCGTCAGCTTGCGCTCAATTGACCTGAAAAGGTCGATTTGTTCGGCGGGCGGAAACCCGAAATGACGCTATCGACCGGCGCTGACACTTGCCATCTTGTAGCCCACATAGATCAACGCCCCGCCAGCAACCTTGTTGATGACGTTAACGACCCACGCCTTGAGCCCGCCCTGTGCAATCCGGTCGCCTAAAAATCCGTAGGCGCCATAGGATACAACATCCATCACAAGCGTGATTGACCCCATGATGATCAACTGCGGCAAAAGGGGAAGCTCAGGTTGAACAAATTGAGGGAGGATAGCTGTGAAATAGAGCAGCGCCTTTGGGTTGGAGAACTCAATGATGAAGCCTTGGGAAAAAAGCCTTCCCAGATGTGTTTGGCGTTTTCCGACACTTACATTGATCACCCCGGATGTGCTGAAAATGGCCGTCATGCCGAGATAGATCAGGTAGGCAACGCCAACCCATTTGATGGTCAAGAAAACCAGATTTGACGCGACGATGAGTGCGGCGATGCCCGTTGCGGATAAGACAAAGTAAACAACATTGGCAAAGGCTACGCCAAACACGCCCGCAATTGCCCGCTTACCTCCGTTAGTTGCCCCCTGTGATGCGATGGCAATTGCGGCAGCCCCCGGAGAGAAAACAACAACGGCCGTTGTGAACAAGAAGAGGATGAGAATTTCGATTGGCATATTCGGTGGTCCTAAAAACAGTGAGTCTGGGGGAAAGGCCTACTATGCTCTTCCGAATAGGACTCGCCATTTTCAGACCCTATTAGACGCGCCGACTAGCGGCCTTTCATTTGCGCCGATAGGGTCGCTTGTATGTTAGATTTTGAGACATGCGATCAGGCGCGGCTTAGCCGCGACCCAAGCTTTGATGGCAAGTTCTTCACAGCCGTCAAAACAACAAAGATCTATTGTCGGCCGGTTTGTCCTGCAAAGCGCTCCCTTTCGAAAAATGTCAGCTACTACCCGAGCGCTGCGGCGGCAGAACGTGCTGGCTACCGGCCTTGTCTGCGCTGCCGCCCAGAGACCGCCCCCTTTTGCGCCGCTTGGAAGGGAACCAAGACCACTGTTGAACGCGCTGTAAACCTGATCGAACAGGGCGCGCTAGATTCGGGCACTGTCAGCGATCTGGCGGACAGGCTGGGTGTGGGTGCAAGGCATCTTTCTCGATTGTTCTCCACGCATTTAGGCGCATCACCGATTCAAACTGCTCAGACCCTTCGCATTGGCCGCGCGAAGAAGCTTCTGGACAACACCTCTCTACCGATTACGGAAATCGCCTTTTTGTCAGGTTTTGGCAGCGTTCGTCGTTTCAACGCGGCTTTCACAAAGCTGTATGGGCGTCCGCCATCTTCGGTCCGAAAGTCTAAATGAGCAGGGCGATCCAATAGAAGTGGCAAGAGTGCAGAAACCTTATCCACGCTTGCGTCACGAAGCGCCAAGCTCAGGCGTTTGGCTCAGTATGTTCGGATCAAGCCCACAAGGCGGCCCTGCACTTTGACCTGATCATCTGAAAACATCCGGGTTTCATAGGCTGGGTTCGCAGCTTCCAAAGCAATGGTGGACCCTTTGCGCCGATAGCGTTTGAGCGTCGCTTCATGGCCCTCAACAAGTGCGACGACGATATCGCCATTGTCGGCACTGGACGTCTCGCGGATCACAACAACATCCCCGTCGTTGATGCCCGCGTCGATCATGGAATCTCCCTTAACCTCAAGCGCGTAATGCTCACCCTGACCGGACAACATATTCCCCGGCACAGCGACGTGGCTGTTGACCTGAGAAATTGCTTCGATCGGAACACCGGCGGCAATCTTACCCATCACGGGCAAATTGACCGCGCCGTTGTTTTGAATGCCGATTGCGGAAGGCGGGATGCTATCCGGCCGGTCGCCATCGATCACCTTTGGCTGGAAACCTAATGCGGCTCCGGCAGCGCCTCCACCCATTGCCTCGGGCAGTTTGACGATTTCGATGGCGCGGGCACGATGTGCCATGCGCCGAATAAATCCGCGCTCTTCCAGTGCAGTTATCAACCTGTGGATGCCGGATTTAGATCGCAGATCGAGCGCTTCTTTCATTTCATCAAAACTCGGCGGAACGCCGTCGCGTTGCACACGCTTATGGATAAAATTTAGCAGGTCTTTTTGTTTTTGTGTCAGCATCGCTCAAACCTCCGCATCAAGCCCATCGATAAGGGCGTTTTGCATACGTTCTAGAGATGTTCTTGTTTTGTGTCAACTGTTGGCAACGTCTTTGGCGCCTGTTTGCTTGCGCCTAGCCAAGCGGCACAAAGGGTAAAACGTGGCCCTTTTTGCGGGCGGGGTCTTTTGGGGGGCGAATGGCCAGCGCATTCGCTTGTGCCAAAACGCCAAGCAGTGCGCTGTCTTGTCGATTGAAAACCGAAAGTGTGCCGTCTTCCATTTGCGCCCGCATATAGTGCTCTCTCGGCCCGTTCTCTTGGATGTCATGGGCCAAAGGCGCGAGGAATCTTGGCCGCTCAGTTGGCGGCAGACCCAACATGGCATCAATCACCGGGCGCAAGAAGATCTCGCCGCAGACCATCGCGCTGACAGGGTTGCCCGGCAGGCCAATCATGGGGATCCCGCCCAGCCGCCCGGCCATGAGCGGTTTGCCCGGACGCATGGCGACTTTGTAAAAGCTTTGCTCCATCCCGACCGTACCGGCAACCGTTGCGACAAGATCATGATCCCCGACGCTGGCCCCGCCGACGGTGACGATCAGATCTGCAGTTCGGGCCAATCGGAATGCGGACGCAAGGCTGCCTGAATTATCCTTGGCAATAGGGAGCAGGCGCGGGGCGGCACCTGCGGCACAGAGCATCGCGTCAAGACCAAGCGTATTGGATGCGATGATCTGATCTGGCTTTGGGCGTTCGCCGGGCATAACCAGTTCATCGCCTGTTGCGATCAAAGCTACAGATGGGCGTCGACCGACGGGAATCGTTCCTATGCTCATGGCAGCAAGCAGCGCGATATCTTGAGGGCTCAAGCGCCGTGGAGCAGTAACCGCGTCACCTGCGCGAAAATCACCTCCAGCCGGGCGCACATAGGCGCCGGGCGCGCCGGGGTCGTTGAGTGTGATTGAGGCGCCGTTTCGGGCAACGTCTTCCTGAATTTCGATGTGATCAGTGCCAGCAGGCAGTGGCGCGCCAGTGAAGATCCGTACGGCCTGACCGCGTTGCACCGTGCCGTCAAACCTGTGCCCGGCGGCGGCCTCTCCGATTACGGTAAGGGTGGCCCCAAGCCACGCGTCGCGCCGGTCAAGCGCATAGCCATCCATCGCGGACGCCGCAAATGGCGGTTGGTTGCGCGTTGCATAGACGTCGCGCGCCAATACGCGCCCAGCGGCGCTGCGCAACGGAACATCCTCAGACCCGAGGGGAGAAACAAGCGCAAAAAGCGCATCTAGTGCCTCATGTACAGTGATCATGTCGCCTCGTAGCGGCCTGATTTTCCACCGTCTTTTAGAAGCACTCGCAGGCCTTCGATCTGAATTGCCTTGTCGACGGCCTTAAGCATGTCATACAGCGTCAGCGCCGAAATCGACGCTGCAGTGAGGGCTTCCATCTCAACGCCTGTCTGGCCGGTGGTCTTCACTATCGCTTCGACACGCACCCATCCTTGATCGGCATTTGGGGTCAGCTCCACAGCAACCTTGGAAATAGGAAGCGGATGACAAAGCGGGATCAAATCCGATGTTCGTTTGGCAGCCATGATGCCAGCAAGGCGAGCCGTGCCGATGACATCGCCCTTTTTCGCTGTGCCTGCCAGAACGTGGGCCATTGTTGCGGGCGCCATATGCACAAAGGCCTCTGCGATGGCCACACGATCCGTGACGTCCTTTGCAGACACATCCACCATATGCGCAGCGCCCGACGCATCGAAATGAGAGAGCTTGCCGCTCAAAAGGGTGCGCCGTTTAGCGGGTTGGCAAGAAGCGTGCGCGTAGCGGATGCCACATCCTCCTGCCGCATCAAGCTTTCGCCGATGAGGAAATTGCGCGCGCCAAATCGGGCAAGATCAGCCAGATCATCCGGGGAATAAAGGCCGGATTCAGAGATGAGCAACCGCGAGGGATCTGCCAATCGTGCAAGGCGCTTGGTTGTGTCCAGCGACGTCTCAAACGTGTTGAGATCGCGGTTGTTTACGCCCAGCAGCGGCGATTTAAGAACGGCCGCGCGTTCGAGCTCTTCTTCGTTATGGACTTCGATGAGGCTGTCCATCCCCCAAGACGCCGCCGCAGCCTCAAGCTCTTGGGCTTGGCTGTCAGAAACCGAGGCCATGATAATCAGGATACAATCCGCCCCCCATGCCCGCGCTTCGGCAACCTGATAGGTGTCATACATGAAATCTTTGCGCAGCACCGGAAGATCGACCGCTGCTCGTGCATCGCGCAGAAATTGCGGCGCACCTTGGAAAGAGGGCGTATCGGTCAGCACCGACAAACAAGTTGCACCGCCAGTTTGATACGCCACAGCCAGCTCGGCGGGTTCAAAATCCGCGCGGATGAGCCCTTTGGACGGGCTGGCCTTCTTGATTTCAGCGATCAGCCCGTAAGCCTCTCGCGACGCTTCACGCAAAGCTTCGCCAAAAGGCCGCACCGCGCCTACATCTCGCGCATCAGCCTCAAGGCTTACAAGCGAGCGTTCGGCCTTGGCGGCTTCGATTTCGTCCAGCTTATAGGCTTTGATCTTTTCAAGGATTGTTGGCGCGCTCATGCGGCACCTCCTGTAAGTTTAGCCAGACCTTCGACTTTGGCCTTGGCCGCACCGCTATCAATACTTTTTCGAGCCATTTCAACGCCTTCTGGCAGGCCGTTGACCCTTTCCGCCACAAGCAAGGCTGCGGCTGCGTTCAAAAGGACAGCGTCACGGTAAGCGCTTTGCGCGCCGTCCAGCAGCGCGCAGAAGGCAATGCCGTTTTCTTCAGGTGTCCCGCCAAGGATCTCTTCGAATTTGCGCGGGGCAAGACCCGCATCCTCGGGGTGGACTTCGCGGGCTTCGACGGAGCCATTTTTCAGCTCAGCCACGGCTGTTGTCCCACAGATTGAGATTTCGTCAGTGCCATCTGATCCGTGGACCAGCCATGCGGCTTCGGAACCAAGCTCTTGCAGGGTTTCGGCCATCGGGAAAATGAGGTCTGGCGCAAAAGCCCCTGTGAGCTGTCGCTTGGCGCCCGCAGGGTTAGTGAGCGGGCCTAAGATGTTAAAGATCGTCTTGCAGCCCAGTTCTTGCCGGGTTGGCATAACATGGCGGATGGCAGGGTGGTGCATCGGGGCCATCATGAACCCAATCCCGACCTCAGACAAAGCACGTTCAACCACTGGAGCTTCGACCATGACGTTGATGCCCATCTGCCCCAAGGCATCAGCCGCGCCCGACTTTGAGCTTAGGTTCTTATTGCCGTGTTTAGCGACCGGAACCCCTGCACCAGCCACAACAAAAGCGGTTGCCGTTGAAATGTTGAGCGTGCCCATGCCATCACCACCAGTACCGACGATGTCCATCGCACCCTCTGGCGCAGCCACTGCGACACATTTCGCACGCATGACAGCCGCCGCGGCTGCGTATTCCGCAACGCTTTCGCCGCGCGCACGCATCGCCATGAGCAAACCGCCGATTTGCGCATCGGTCGCTTTCCCCTCAAACAGCAGTTCAAAAGCCTGTCGCGCTTGCGCTTTGGAAAGCGGCCCTTCGGAGGCGGCGAAAATTAGTGGCTTCATAAGATCACTCATGCTGGCACCTTCATGAGATCAGTGAAGTTCTGCAAAAGCTTATGCCCATGTTCTGAGGCAATGCTTTCGGGGTGAAATTGAACGCCGTGGATCGGTAGCTCTTTATGCGCAAGCCCCATGATCGTGCCATTCTCCAACTCTGCGGTGATCTCAAGGCAATCCGGCAGACCTTCGCGTTCTACGACAAGCGAATGATACCGTGTGGCTGCAAAAGGGGATGGTAGGTCCGTGAACACGGACGTTCCGGTGTGTTGCATGCTGCCCATTTTACCATGCACAATCTCTTCACATCGCGAGACGCGTCCTCCAAAAGATTGACCAATCGCTTGATGCCCTAGACACACGCCCATGAGCGGAATGCGGGTCTCGGCGGCGGCCGCAACCAAGGCAAGACAGATGCCGGCTTGATCAGGGTCGCACGGGCCGGGGCTTAGCAAAATGCCAGCTGGGTTCATGGCCATAGCCTCTTGCACATTCAACGCGTCGTTGCGGCGCACGACCACATCAGTGCCAAGCTCGCCCAAATAGTGCACAAGGTTATAAGTGAAGCTGTCGTAATTATCGATGAGAAGCAGCATTTTGGAGGGCTCCGACGAGATTTGGGGGCTATTCCAAGCCCCCCTGAACGGGGTATAGATGCGCAAGACCGCGCGCAGGCGTCAAGCCGAAACAGGCGTGGTCAAAGACTTGGCCAGCATGTTCTGGCCCAATCGCGGGGAAAACCCCGCAGGCTGCAAACTTCGCAGCGTGAGTGGTAAAAGGGGTGCACTATGGGACGCGGGATATTCTTCGGCGGGTTTTGGGGCCTTGTTGTCGGCGGCATTGTTCTGTCGGTTGCGTCATTGTTGGGAGAAGTGCCGGGGCGGGTCGCGCCTGAGGCGGCGCCTGTTGAAGTCCCGGCAGGATCTGAATTTGACCAAGCCCGCGAAGACGCGCCTGTTCAAGCGCCAACAGAGGTTGCACCAGCGCCAGAGGTTATCAGCGACGCTCCGCTTGTTACCGCGCCAGAGGCACCTGTCGCGCCCGCGCTTGGGCAAGACGTGACAGCCTCAGCTGCCGTGCCTGAAGCGGGGGCGGCTGATGAGCTTGCCACCCCGCCCGAAGGTGCAAGCGGAAGTGGGGTGACAGTCCGGCTAGAGGAAGCTCCACAAGAGACAGTTGAAGTTGCCGAAGACCCAGCGCCGGCTCCGGAAACGGCAGATGTTCCTGATATCTCGACCGAACCAGCGGCCCCCATTCAACCCGTTGTGACCGAGGTCGAAACCGAAGCTTTGCCAGAAACAGCGCCCGAGCCGCTGGCCGAAGAAGAGGTCGAGCCCGCACCAGAACCAGTAGATGAGCCAGAGCCTGTGGTTGAGCTCGAGATCGAAGCGCCGCCTGTGGCTGCTCAAGAAACGGAACAGCCCAATGAGCCAGAAGTGACAGTTGAGGCGGATCCGGCACCAGAAGAACAAGAAACCGCGACACCAGAGTCTGCCAGCGCACCTGAAGCATCTGGCGGTGGGTTTGGTGATTTGGCTGAAGGCATACGTGTGAACCGCCCGGGCGAAGACGCCCCGGTAGATAACACCCCTCAAGAGCGTCCGATTGAGGCGTACTCTGAGGCCGCCCAATGGTCTGGCCCGGATGAACGCCCTTTGGTCTCAATCGTGATCCTTGACGAGGCCGGGGACGCCAGCCGACTTGGGGCCATACAAAGCTTTAACGGGCCGCTGACATTTGCCATTCCTGCAGATACGCCAGACGCAAATGCGACCATGCGTGCCTATCGGGACGCAGGGCACGAAGTGCTTTTGGTGGCAGACATTGCACAGGGTTCAACGGCCGCAGATATTGAGATCGCTTTTCAGAGCTATTTCTCAACCGTTCCAGAAGCGATTGGCGTGCTTGATGGGTCTTTATCCGGATTCAATGGTGACCGCCGCATCTCGGAACAAGTCACACAGATCCTGAGCGAAAGCGGTCACGGGCTTCTCACTGTCGCGCAGGGTCTAAACACAACATCGCAGCTAGCTGCGCGTGATGGCGTGCCCGCAGGAACAATCTTCCGCGATCTGGACGGCAATGGGCAAGGCAATACCGTGATCCGCCGGTTCCTTGATCAAGCGGCATTCCGTGCAGGGCAGGAGGGTGAAGTTATCCTGCTGGCGCGGATGCGCGGCGAAACGATCAGCGCACTCTTGATTTGGGCCCAACAGGATCGTGCGCGACGCGTCAACCTTGCGCCGCTTTCAGCTGTCCTGACAAATGACATTCGTTAACGCCCGCTAAAACTCCCAATAGGTGCCGCTTTTCCGCCGTATTCGTCTGGCTTTCTGACCCCATGAACGAAACGGGTCAAAAGGTGGGGACCATGACCGCGGTGATACATCAATCAACGACGCACACGCTCTTTGGGCAGCTCTGGCGCTATGGTGCCACTGGTCTTTTGAATACGGCGCTTGGCTATGGGCTGATCATCACAAGCGTTTATGTCCTTGGCACATCCGTCATCTTGGCCAATGTGATTGGCTATGGGGCGGGTTGGTGTTTGTCTTACACGCTTAACAAGCGTTGGACCTTCCAGAACACGGCCGGAAGCGCACGTTCTGTCATCGCCTTTGCGCTGCTTGTTGCGGCTGCATTTGGGGCGAACCTTTGCGTGACACTTGGATTGAGTGGGGCTGGCGCGGCCTATCCTATCGCACAAGCTTTTGGCGCAGTAACCTATTCGGCAGCGGTCTTTGTGGGCCTGAAATGGATGGTATTCAAATGAACAACCTTGAAACCCTGATCCCAAAGAAAAACCCGGTGCCAACGCTGAGCTTTGTCATCCCGTGCTACAATGAGGAAGAATCTCTTCCGGCTTTGCTGGATGCGTTGAGCAAAATGTCAGACCATTTGCAGACAACAGGGCGCATCGCAGGTCCGGCGGAAATTATGCTGGTAGACGATGGTTCCAAAGATCGCACATGGGCGATGATTGAAACAGCGCGTCAAACACACGGTGCAACGGGTCTGCGTTTGTCACGCAATCAGGGGCATCAGGCCGCACTATTGGCGGGGCTGCTGAATGCAGACGCTGATGTGACGATCTCGATGGACGCTGATTTGCAGGATGATCCTACCGTTGTTGAGCAGATGCTTGACCGTTACCGTGAAGGCGCTCAGATCGTCTTTGGCGTGCGCGGCGCTCGCGATACGGATACTCCATTTAAACGGATCACCGCGCGCGGCTACTACTCTGTTCTGCAAAAGATGGGCGTGGATATCATTCCAGACCATGCCGATTTTCGGCTCATGAGCGCAAAAACGATCCAAGCGCTCGACAGCTTTAAGGAACGCAACCTCTTCTTGCGCGGCCTTGTGCGCCAGATTGGATTTCAATCCGCTATCGTCACTTATGACCGTGCTGAGCGCGTGGCAGGGGAAAGCAAGTACCCGCTGCGCAAGATGCTAGCGCTTGCGATTGAAGGCATTACGTCCTTTTCAATCCGACCACTTCGGATGATCGCTATTCTTGGGTTTCTCGTCGCCGGGCTCTCGCTGTGCTACGCGATTTATTCATTGGCGGTGTGGAGCCTTGGCGCTGTGGTGCCGGGTTGGACCTCGGTTGTTTTGCCAATCTACATTTTGGGCGGGGTTCATATGATCGCGCTTGGGGTGATCGGCGAGTATATCGGCAAGATTTATATGGAAACCAAGGCGCGGCCACGTTTCATCGTTGATGAAATCACACGGCCGGTTGCCGGAGCAGGCAGAAAAAGCGCGGACAGTGCGGCACCTCTCGGGATTGCCGCCGAATAACAACCGCGTTGCAGATGGTGGGGGCGCCAGATGGACGAAATACGGACAAGGAACGCAGTGTTCCTTGGGGTTGTGCTGGTAACGGCGCTGCTTCTTTATCCCTTTGGGCAGGCACTTTACCTGCCATTCACAGATATTCCGAACCACATTGCGCGGCATACGATCATGGCCGCCCAGAATGCAGGGCCGCTATCTGAATACTACACGTCGCGCTTTGTGCTGGTGCCGAACTCTTCGGTCGATCTGCTTTGGCAGCTGTTGGGCTATCCCGGCGATCCCGTTGTTTTTTCACATCGCGTAATGGGCTTTGCAGCGGTCAATTTATTCCTAAGCGGCGTTGTACTGGCGCGTGTTGTGCATGGCCGTTGGACGCTTTGGTCCCTTGCGACGGGATTTATGGCATTTAACGCAACCTTCCTGTTTGGATTTCAGAATTACACTTTCTCGCTGCCATTCGCGATCTATGCGTTTGCTCTTTATCTCATTGCTGAGCGTTGGGCGCTTTGGGCTCGTGTGCTGATTTTTATCATAATCACACCGGTCCTGTTCGTTATGCATTTCTTCGCGTTTGCAATCCTTGGGGCTATGGCCCTGGGCAGGGAGGCGCAAAAGCTCATTCAGGCCAGAAGCCTTGCCGCGCTCTGTGCAGGGCTGGCAATGGCTATTCCGTTTATTGTCCCCGTTGGCTGGCTTCTCTTTGATATCCTGACTGGCCCGGAAAACCCTGCTGGCAGCTTTACCAGCATGGGAACACTCATTGACCGCGTTGGCCGGATCATGACGCCAATCTACTCATATGCAACGGCCGGTGCTGAGCAGGTTAACTTCACCGGCTTTGTGATTGTACTCGGGCTGTACTTGGCACTTGGAACGACACTTTTTCGTGGGCATGGTCTGCGCATGGCGCCAGAGATGTGGGGCCCGGTTATCGTGCTCTTTTCGCTTATTTTCCTTGCGCCAGATTGGCTGAGCGGTGTGGCTTTGATCGGCATCCGCTTTGGGTTTGTTTTCATTCTTGTGGCGATCGCATCAAGCGAAATGCCGCAAATGCCGGCGTTGCGTTTGGTCTTTATTCTTGTGCTCATCTTTGGTGGTATGGGCGCGCGCTCGGTGTATTTGGGCGATTGGTTTGCGCGCCACGATGCTGAAATGCGCGATCTAACCAGCCTGATGGAAACGCATGTTAAGCCGGGTGATCGGGTGATCCCAGTGCGCGAGCCAGAAGAGTTTGGTGATAGCCGCAAATGGCACGCACAGGCCTATGCTGTTTCGCGGGCCCAAGCTTTCATTCCAACGTTGTTTCAGGGCGTGCATGCCGTCCAGATCCGCCCAGAATGGAAGGATCACGCAACACCGCTTATGCATGCGAACCCGGCCTGTGCACTTTTTGAAAATGCGCCGCATGAATTTTATTCACCAACGATCTCAAACTGCCGGACCGAAAGCTATATCGAGAACTGGCAGCAGAAATTTACGATCCTTGTGGCTATGGAACCGCTTGCTGAGT
>CALKJA010000211.1 GCA_937995865.1 uncultured Paracoccaceae bacterium
AACACCAAGATCGTCAGCCGCGCCTTTGATGACCGGGGCCAGCTTGTGATAGAGCGGCCAATCCCACGACACTTCACCGTTGACAATCGGGGCCACGTCAATCGCGTGTCCTGACAGGTGGCGGCTATTCATCGTCTTCGACGCGCCCTTTGCGACCAACTGCTTTTGGCGGTCAATGGACCGAAGCCCTTCCAAGACAGTGAAGTCTACAGGCGACCGCTGTATTGCCAGCTCCATCACCGCTACGATATCCGGGTGGATGCCGTCCATTCGCTTTAGGCTGCGTTCGGAAAACTTGAATGCCATACACATATACCCCGCTGAAAAGCAGGGCCTCCATAAGTTAGATTTTGAGGGGTTGGGGCTTAGTTAAACCAAGCCGCGATGATAGGGCCGTATTCGTGCGCGGCCCATCCAGCCGCAGCGGACGCGGCAACGATTATGGCGTTAGAATAGCTAAGCATTTCAGAACAGCCCTTTTGTCTTTGCCCAGTATGCGGCCAAGAAAGTCAGTGCCGCAAGTAACGACTTCAACAGCCATGCTTTTGTGGCGGCTATCAGCTTAGTTTTCTCAGCGTTTTCACGCTCCAAGGCTTCGATGCGCATTTCCATTTCGCGCCGCCATGCTGCTGTCTCAATCTGATCTTTCACGACGTATCACTTTCATGATGCGCCGCCATACGCGCTTGAGGAATATCTTGCCGCCCAACCAGATCACTATCACGTCCACCAGCGCCAACGATATCACGCCAATTAATGTGTCCCCCAGAAGGTCCAAACCAGCCACTTGCGAACATCCCCAAGACTAAAATAGCCTCGTTGATTATCGTTTTGGGCCGATAACCGATAAATTCAAGGTAATGCGCCAGCAGTAACAAACTAGCAGCGCACAGCGCGGGGCCAATGGTCTTTTCCCAAAGAAAGAAGCAGAGAGCGCCTATACCACCATAGATAGCAGCAAGCGCCAAGGTTCCAAAGGGCAAAGTGACGCGCGCGAGTATCACGCACAACGCCACCGCCAAGGCCGCGCGCCAATTAAAAGGCGCACATATGGCCGCAGCAAAAAGCAGCAACGGCCATACTGGTATGTTGGGCCAAATGCTCAACGCGATCCGTCCCGAAGTTCGATCAACGGGGTACCATCTGGGTTGGTAAGCGGCACGGGCGCAGCGCCATCAATCGCCGCGATCTCATCCATGAGGCAGTGATACTGAAGCGACAAAGCGCGGGCCTGACGCAGCTTGCAAACCAAGATGCTTTCTTTGCAAAGCCCGTCTGAATTTTTGCCAACCAGATCGGCAACGGCGCGGTTCAGGGTTTCGTCAAGAACTGCCTCTGTCCCGCACTGCCATTTGCTGTGGAACTTCACCAAGTCTTCCTTGGAGCCGCCCGCGACGCGTTCCGCCATCTTCTGTCTGATGCTCATTACGTAGTCTTTCATGTTGTCCTCCCAAAAGTAAGGAGGGTTTCAGGTTGGGTTGATTCTGTCTAGGGAGCGTCAAGCGCATCGACTTGGGCCTTTAGCTCCGCAACGCTTTCGCGCAGGCTGGCGACGTGATTTTCGTTGTCCTCAACGTCTCTTCTGAGGATATGCATAGGCTGCTGCACAACCTCATTGAAGCGGCGCGTTAGCTGGCCTTCAAGCGCGCTAAGCCGCTCAACCAATGCTGCAAAACGGGCTTCAATCTCACCTGCGGATAGCGTTGAATCTTGCAGCGCATCGACTTCTTCCTTTAGTACGTCCAATTGAGCAATGACCGCAGGCAAGTTATCGATGATGCTTTGCTGGTTCGCTTGTGACGTTTTCCCCGATTGGGAATAAACCGCCGCGCCCGCTGAAATCACAGCAGCTATCAACAGCCCGACGATCCACAACACGCCGTTGTTCTTTTGCTCATCTGCCATTAGGCAACCTCAATCCGTACATAGTTGAAACCGATATCCCCGCCGCTACCTACGCCCCCGCTGCGATAATAGTGTCAGTTGCTTGATCGTAGGTAAGCACAACGGTCTGTCCGTCCGTCAATCCTGTCGTGTTGATTGCGACTTTCGCCGGGTCAACAACACGCTTGGACATTTTTACCCCGACAACTTTGAACTGCATACGCCCGCCTGTTGGGGCATCGCCAGAGCCTTGGCGGTATGTCAAACCTGTGTCGGTATCATTGGGAAATTCCAGATATGAAGACACACCATTGTGGCTGTCGTCAATGTCAATGCGCGCGCCTGACATTCCTGACGGCAGGGTATGGACTGTTGGATCAAAGTCAAAGGAGTACGGCTTTACGTTATTGCTGCCGCTAACAGAAACGTTCCCTGTAATTCTCAGGTGGGTGTAGTTCGCCTTGACTTGCGCCCACGTCTCCCCCGTCGAAAATGGATAGAACGTGTTATTTGAGGCGTCCACGTTAATAAGGACGACCTCTCCATCCTCAACCTCTACTACATCAGCCTTCTTGACATATTCTTGAGGCTTTCCGACGACCACGCAAAGCGGCATAGCAACGGTTTCAGGTCGTGCGTATGTGCTGCCCTCATAGTTGGTTAATGGCGTCTGTGATCCGCTGTAACTGTCCCAATTGGAAATACCTTTGCCACTGCCTCCAGTTGTAGTGCCAAAAAACGCGCCCGCTGCATTCCAAGCAGGTTGCCCGCTGGAGTGTCGGTGTGACTTGTTAGAAGACGCAAGCAACTGACCCGCTGTTGTGCCAATGCCAAGCCCGCCCGTGCCGCCCAGATACCGCCCGCGCCAATCTGGCATGGTGACATTAGCGCCCGATGCGGACCAGCCTGTGATGGTCTTGTCAGCAAGCCAGTCTGCAAGATGTTGATCTGTGACCGTCTGGCCGTTCACCTCATAAATGCCATTGGCTGGATCGGGGATGGTGTGGGCAAAGTATGTGTATTCCTTGCGGACTGTCGGCAATTCCACATCGAGATTGTCGATCACATAGCTCGTATCCAGCAAGCCCGCAGGCGCACCGATTACGTTGCCCCAAATTTTCAACAAGGTCAGCTCTTTGCCGCTGATAATGTGGATAAGACGCTCTGCGCCGCGATCCTCTGTTGCAACCACCATGTTAAATTCGTTGGCATCCGTCGCATTGTCCGTGACTGTGCCATCTGCTGCAATGTCGTAAGAACTTGTTTCTGTCGCCGCGTCACCAACGCCTTGAATAGTAAACGGCACCGCGTTTACTGGCGAAAGTGCAATCGTGAACGTCTGCCCCGAAACGGCCCAAGTCTGGCGTTCTGCATTGGCCGTGGCTGTGAACTTGACTGCCTCAATCGGGCGTCCAGTTTGGTGCAGAAAATCGCCAGTGTTTACGGGCGTGTTGTTCGTATCGGCGTCAGGCGCACCCCAAATATCCTGCATCATGGGCGCGCTGACCGAACTTGCGCCAAGAGTGCGAATGTGTGTGACGCCAGTAATTGCATCCGCGCTGCCAAAGGTTTGCCATGCAACAACATGCTTTGCTTTAGCAATGGTCTGCGCACCAGTCACAGCAACACCATCAAGCAACACCGTCTTCCCAAACGTCTCATTGGGAACAATGACAAGCTCTTTTTCCGTGTTGTCGTCAGAGAAGAAATGCGCGCGCTGATTGATGGATAGATCAAGTGCCGCCATCGAATAGGCCGCACCGCCGCCGTTGAACACGAATGTTGCAGCCCCGGCGACTTCTGGCGCAAGGGGTTCAAGTTGGCCCGCCGTGATGGCCGCTAGAAGGTCAGCGCCGCTTGCAATGGCCGGGAATGTAAACGGGAAGGTTTGCGCAGCACCCGGTTGGAATTGCCACTTTGCACCTGCCGTTACATCCGTGCCGACATAGCTTGACGGGATTTCGAGAACGCGGATGTTCCCATCCTCTGCTGTCGCGTTATCACTAGCAACCTCTTCGCCATCCGTATACGCTGCGCGGGTTGCTGTCTGCCCAATATCAAACACCCACCAATCGGTGTTGGTCTGGCCATCCGCAGGGAAAGGCGCGCTGTTTACACCTGTGCGCCGCCATCCAATTTTGCTTTCGCTACGAAGTGTGATGATTGCATCATGGGGTAACGGCCCAAATAAATTGGCCGCTGCGGCTGTTGTGAAATTCTTCACCCGCTCTGCCGGGATGATAGACCCATGAAAACCATCCGCCCGCATTTCGCAGAAAAGGATTTCGAGCGGTTGGACATTCACGCTGTCTTCATTTGTCGCGTTGTCGCTTGAGCCATCCGAGCGTGTAACAAATCGGGCGATTGCCCCGCCAGCCCCGTAAGTCACCCCAATTCCATTGGACGGGTCTGTATTACGGATGAACACGGCTGTATTGTTGCTGTAATTGAGTGCCGTGAAGTCAAAGCTTGTAGAGGTATTGAATACACGCGACACACGACGTGAGACGCCCCACTGATCCAAGCGCTCAGCCGAGGCAAGGCCAAACTTCGTGTAATCAGCGCCCGCTGTAGATGTGACTTCGGCTTGCGTTAGCTCTGAGATATCCGCAGAAACGCTCACCACCAATTCCCAAGCCGTGAACGCAGCATCAGGCATGTACACGCCCTGTGGATACTGAGGCGCTTCGGCGGTACCGGTCCCAATGTCGTCAGCCGTCAACCAAGTGTGATACTTGATTTCCGCGCTTGCGTCCGCTGGTATTGCGGGCAATCCAGCAAAGGTTGCAGAGGTAGGCGTGACGATCTCGCCCGAAAGGCTAATCGCGTCCCTGACCGCCTTAAGCTGTGCGGCGTCTACCCACTTTTCCTCAGTACCCGCCGTAAGGTCAGCAGTTGCGGCATGGTTTTCCTCTCTGAGTGTTCGTGGCACCCAAACATAATTCCCGTCCGCGCGAATGTGGGCAATCTCAAGGCCCTTGTGGGTGTCACCAAGAACCCCGCCCGTCGCTTGCAGTGTTGCTAATTCAGCCATATCATTTCACCCATGCTGTGCCATTGGAGCCGACATTGGCCCCGGAGACGATGTAGTTTCCGCTGTTGCTTGCCGGGGTGGCGTTGACGACCTTCGCCGCCGTGCCGACCACAAGCGTTGTCGGGTCTGGCAAGTCAGCCAGCGTATTGTATATTTCTATTGTCTCAGAAGTTGCCGCAGGCTTCTGGTCCCAAGTCGCACCCGCCCGATCCGCATAGAAAACGCGGTTCTCAACAATCGCGCCCGTTGGGCCTTCCAGAACAACCTCATAGAACGACCCGGCAACAACCGTGGGAACGGGTACGTTGTCCAAATTCACGCCATCGGCATAGACATTGGCCGTGCGCAAGTCAGGCGCATCAGTTTCGGCGGTCTTGTAAGATATGCTGACATCAGGGGTAGATCCTGAAGGCTTCTGGTCCCATCCGCCCCCTGCCCGATCCGCGTAGAACGTGCGGGCCTCTGTTATGTTGCCCGTCGCATCTTCCAGCGCGATTTCATAGAACGCGCCCGCGACAACTGCGGGTTCTGGGACGTTGTCTAGGTTCACGCCATCTGGATACACGTTTGACGTTCGCACATCCGGCGTGTCTGTCACCGCAGTCTTGTAGGAAATGCTGGTATCTGATGCCGCTGTTCGGACCCACTTGCCGCCTGCGGTTAGCTCATGCCCGTTGTAGGTATCGCCAGCCACCGCAGCCGGGTCAAAAAATGAAGTTCGCTCAGTCATGCTGCACCTGTATCAGTTGTTTCGGGTAGCCAGTGGCTATCGGCGTCATAGTCTTGCGGGATTGGATCAAGCCGCAGCAAAGCGGATTGCGCGCCCAAGATTTGACCGGATGCCTGCGCGTATTCCGTGGATTTCTGCTCCACCAGAGCCGCAATGTCAGACACGCCAACGCCACGCCCCGCAGCCACCCCAGAAAGTATGGGAACAACCGCCGTGTTATCCGCTGTGAAGGCCGCAGCCTCTGCGATTTGCTGGCCCCATGTTTCCCGCTCACGGTCTGAATACTCAGCAACCAAAAGCGCCAAGCGCCGCGCCCCTTCGGCTCGCACCATGTCTTCGGTTATTGGCTCAAGAACGTGTGCCAATATCTCGCCATACGCCCCTGCCTTCACGTCTTCCCAGTTTGCGTGGCCGGGTTCCAAGATATCGAAAACACCGTCGCTCTCACGCACAGCCGCAATGATTTCGCCCGCTGCGTCCTGATACTGCAAACTGCTATACATTGTTGTTCTCCAGACGCGCCTCGGAACCGGGCCAAAGGTTTTGCCCGTTGGTTCTGATTTCGCCCCGATAGGTGACTGTGCCGGAACCCGTCCCTGCCCCGCTCCCTTGCATGTAGAGAACGTCGCCGGGGAGAACCGCGATATCTGCCGTTATATCGCCGCCAGATGATGACACTGTGGAAGTTGTGCCGTTACGCTTGCGCCGGATGCGAAGCGAACCCGCCGTTGACCCACTAACACGCTCCGCAACCACCCGAACCGTTCCCGCTTGGATGAATGCGAACGTGTGCGCGGAGACAAAGGTGCCTGTGATCGTGTTCGATATCGTGTCAGTGTCATCGCTGCGCAGTTCGTTTCCAGCCTCTAGCGTTTCAAGCGCCTTCAGCAAGATGCGCGGGGCTGTATCGTCGCCCTCAGATATCGCCAGAGGATTATCGCGCAGCGCAGTCATAAGCGGCTGCGTCACCGGGCTATCCGTGTCAATCTGATCGTTGATAATTTCCGTGTAAGTGGTCATGCTATTCTGCCTGATGGGGAGTTGTCGCTAAGCAGGCCCTGCGCATCGCCAATGAAGCAATTGAGGGCCGGAGGCTCTATCTCTGCGCTGTAATCGGCGGAACCATCGGCCATGATGTAGTAAATGCGGCCATATAGCGTCGTGTCTTCCGCCACATATCGAACCATTTCACCCGGCACGATTTCCTCCGCGCTGGTGATTGTCCACCGGCGCACATTGCGTTCGCCGTATTGGTCAACGTCCAGATGATGACTTATTCGAACGGTATCCCCCAACCAGTATTGGCGGTCCTTCGCGTCAAGATCGAACTTCACTTGGCTTGGGATATCCACATAACGAGTGATGACTTTTGACGCGGTGTTCTGCGCCAAAGCACCAGTCGGCAACCACCGGGCGAAAATCTTGCGGATAGACTTCTCGCCATAGAGGTCTTCCCCCTCGCTTTCCAAGTCTGCAATCACAAACTGAGACGCAAAAGAGCCAGGGTCCGTCGCTGATTGAACGTAATCGTTTTGCGTGTAGTAAATCCAAACTTGCGATGCGCGCTCGCGCGGCTTTGCAGATAGGGCGAAAGACCCGCTCACAATGTGGTTGCGATCCGTGAGAAGTGGCGGAACACTGTCCACGCCTCTAATCGCCTTAAATTTGACAAGGCTTAGTCGCTCATCCCACCAGATGTAGAAGCCCACATTGATAGCAAGCTCCGAAACCAACTTGGACACGCTCTCTGGCGTCGTTATCAGCGTATCGACAAAGTAGAAGGACAAGAAGTCGTTAAACTCACTGGCCCAATTTGCTGTATCAAGCCACGTTGGGTCAACGCCGCCATATGTCGTCAGGAGGTCGCTTAGCACATCATCGGCGCGTTGGTTTTCATACCGTAAGCACTGCTGCACACCTGCATCAAAGCTGTGCGCCGAAGCGTCTGTGTTGAATTGCCCGCGCGTCACGCCGCTGAAAGTCAGGCCATTAGTGGAAGTTGCAACGCTGGTATATGTGACAATCTCGCGACCGATCCGCAGAACCCCAGAAGCTGCATATTCCCCGTCAACCGCGTTGGCGACTTCGAAGCTGGTTTGGCTTGCTGAAATGTCCTCATAGAGAACGCCGGGGGAGGCAACCGGGGCTTGCGCCTTGCGGTCCTCAACTTGGGCCAGCACATCCTTGCCGCGTATTGTGACCTTGCCGCTGGAATCCGGTCCCGACACATCCTCGCAGAAATACGTCCGCGAAACCATTTCAGACAGCGCCTGCCCGCCGTAGCCTTCGTAAACGACAATCTGGACCTTCTGCCAGTATTTGTTGCGGGCGATCCAGCGCGACCAAAACGAACCCCGATCATCGGCAAAGGGATCAAAGTCTCTTGTGTCAAGGTAAGGATCAACGCGCCTATCAGTGTGCTTGTGGTCGCGGAACACAACGCTACAGATTGCCCGGTTTCCAAGCCCCTGCGCATCAGGCGATGACCCGGCAAGATTGATTTGCGCGGGCGACGTGCTGACAGACTGCAATGAGGGGATAATGTAGGGCGCACCGTCAATGCTTTGCTCCGCAACGTCACCAGACGAAAAGAACAACGATAGAGGACCACCCAGAAGGAAGTTAGGCGTGTCTTGGCATGTCGCGCGCGTGTTGTAGCACCTTCGATCACCGGACGCTGTGCAAGGGGCTTCACCAAACACCCGCGAACAGAACGGCTGCTTGATTTCCACGATCTGCACAGGCTCACGGCCCGACATGGTTGCTACCATGTGGAAAGCGCCGCCCGCTTCCAAGTGTTCGTGCCAACCGCGAGATAAAGGAAGTTGTTATCCCATGCGATTTGCCCCGTCATGCCCGTGTCCGTAGCAGATGCCGGGACCGCGCCAGCCTTGATGACAAAGCCGTTCTCGTTGATCTGCGCCTTTTCGGTCCCGTCCACGCGGAACACCAAGGCGGATCCCGCCACTGCGTTGTCTTCGTCAACCTCAATTCGGAAATTCGCATTATCCAAGGTCAATTCGGCGTTGTTTGCCGTGTCGGAATCGTCCATCCGAAACGATGGGTTGTTCGTGTTCATCGATAGAGTGGACAAGGCGCTAAGCAGTTGGGCGCGCGATATCTTCCGCGTGACGCCTGCCGATGTGTCAACAATGACAAGAACGTCATTCGTGTCACTGACACCCGCGCCCGTCATGGACGTGAGTTCGGAGATTTTCACATCAGCCATTAGGCATAACCTCTTGTTTTTACATTCATTTCAACAGACATAAAGTCTTGCAGGCCGATAAAGCTAGGTATCGGAACGCCATCAACTTGACCAAAGGCAACATCTTGGAAGGTGCCGGGACGCCATGCGACGAACACCGCGTCACATTCGACGGCCCTTTGCAGGTCAGGCCAGTGAACATCGATCCAAGAACGCCGCAGCCGTTCCCAAGCAAAAGCGCCCATGCCGTAGGTGCGCTGCTTTGATCTGCCCAGAAACTCGCCTGTTTCGCTCTCAACCTGTCGCAATGTGGCTTGCTGCGTCAGCGATGTTGGGGAGTGTCCATCAAAGATGTGGTAAGGCATTTCGAGGGCGCGACCGAACTTGATGACGCCGATCTCTGGGGCTGTGTTGCCGATCAAGCGAACGCGGTACTTCTCAGCCGACACGCCGCCGAAGATAAAGAAGATGGGCGAGTTATCCTGCGGGAAGCCTTCCCCGACCTCTTGCCAAACTGTGCCGTCCCAATAATCAACCGCAACAGCAACAAGGTCAGTGCCGCACGTATGGGCCGCGATTGCGCAATAATTCACATCGCCGCCCGATGCCGTGACTTCCCACGTTGCGGGCATGGAAAGCGGTTTCCACTTCTCATACGTCAGGGTATTGTCTGGCGCGTTGGCGTAGTAATCTGGCGCTGTATCAGATGCAGCGATTGCCCCTGATATCCAATTGCGCGCGTGCGCAATCCGCGCGTGGCACAACGGTTGTTCGTCGGGGTTTTCCGTCTTGAGCGTGTTTGTCCGCTCTGTGATTATGCTATCCCCGGCCTCTGTCAACAACGTGACGGAATCGGAAATAGGCTGATAACCGGGCTGGATTACAACGGTCATACGATCCTCAACACCGCGCCATCTTCGACAGCTTCATTAATTTCATTGATAAGGCTGCGGACTTGATCCTGCCCAAAGTTGCTGCCTTGAAGCTGGATCGCCACGTTCCGCGATACTTGGGGCTGTGTCGCCGCCGCAGAGGACGACCCACCAGAAGCCCCACCGCCGCCGCTACCTGCGCCCTTGATGGCATTGACCGCCTTAAGGCCAGCGCCCAAGACGGACGCCGCCGCAGATACTTTTGCGAACCAAGGCAAGGATGGGTCGGCCAGAACCTGATTGTAAGCCCGATAGGCGTTGATAAGCGCCTCAATGGCCCCGAACGTCTGCGCAACGCGCTGCATCTTCTCACTGCCACCCTGAAACGCGCTCGCCATGTCGCCAAAGAACTGTTCGGCCTGCTGGATACCCGACCCATAGCGGTAAACGTCAATTTCAGACATGCGGGCCGCGTGTTGTTCCTGCGCGGCCTCCATAAGCGCGTTGTGCTCTTGCTGTGTTAGCAGTTTCTTAGCCAGCGCCTCTTGCAAGGTTTCTTGCTGCTTTTCGAAGGACGCAATCTGCAACGCTTCCTCGGTTGCCAGCGTGTCCTTCAGTCGGTCCAGCTCAGCAATGATTGGGTCAGGCGTAGACGATCCGCCCCCACCACCGCCACCACCGCCGCCTCTGCTTGGGCGTGGCGGCTTGTAATTGCGCAGAAACTCCGCAGCCTCTGCCGTTTGCCAGTCGATAGGGCGACCGCCCATTTCTAATGGATTGCCGCCGCGCCCACCGCTTGCACTCTGAAGGGCCACAGCCGCCTCGTATGCAATGCCCAGATTGGACGCCAGCCGCGCAGCCGCCATAGAGGCCGCGTCAATGCCAGAGGCCATGTCAACGCCCGCAAGCTGCATCCCGGCAATTGTGCTTGCGTCGATACCATCGCGCAGCAGTTGTGCAATACGTTCGTTTTCCGCAAGCTCGCGGCCCGTTGTCTGCATTTGCTCGCCAAGGGCGCGTTCCGCTGCGGATGTTTCAACCGTGCGCTGCGTGAAGCTGGCTTGCTCAGCCTGCAAGCGGCGGATTGTTTGAAGCTGGTCCTGCAACTCGCCAAGCTGTTTATTCAATTCCGCGCTGCGCTTGGTTGCAATATCCGCCGCAAGGGCCTGCGTATCGCGCGCGCGGGTTTGTTCCGCATCGGCTAAGGCCCGCTCTTGCTCTGCAATTTCTTTTCGCTTTGCAACAATGGCGTCCAGTATGGTCAATTCTTCAGGGCTTACCCCAAGGCGTGTTCCCCTCAATTGCTCATCAAGGGCTTTCTGGACCTGCGCGACCTCTTCCAACTTCTTCTTGAAGTCCTCGGCCTTCTCACCGCTGAATAGAAACTCCTGCCCAAGCGTGAGCAAGATTGGGGCCAGCGCACCCGCTGCAATGCCGATTGTGCCAAAGCCAAGCGCCAAGTCAGGAAGCTGGATTGCCAACGCACGGAAATAGTCACCAGTGAC
This sequence comes from uncultured Paracoccaceae bacterium, assembly GCA_937995865.1. GTDB lineage: Bacteria > Pseudomonadota > Alphaproteobacteria > Rhodobacterales > Rhodobacteraceae > Shimia_B. The sequence goes on from CALKJA010000211.1 coordinate 11,234, forward strand.
CGCGCCTTGTTGTGCTACCTGCGAAAGCTGCAACGACACATTGCGCAACCCGTTTGACGAAAAGCTATTCGCCGCCTTTGACGATCGCTCGAAACCGCGAACCACATTCCGGTTGCTGCGTTCAAACGATCTCTCCATGCGCTTAGCGCCACGGTTGGCCTGTGCCTCCATGCGCAAAAGCTGCTTGGCGATTTGCTTTTCCGTGAAGCCAACGCGGATAAGGAGATCGTCATCGGTCATTAGATAATCCCGAGATCCATTGCGCGCTGTTCACTCATCGGCTGGCCTTCCGGTTTGCTGTCGCCGCCACCGTTCGCCGTTGCGTAGCCATGAGAACACGCCGCAAATTCTGCGATGCTCATTTCATCCACTTGGGCAGGGGTGAACCCCATCACTGCGCCAACTCCGTAGACTTTTCCGAACTTCCAAGGGGCTGGGGGGTCTCCCCTTCGGGCTTTCCCGGCACGTCCTCCCCCTCTAGCAAGTCGCCCATCAAAGCGCTGGCAAGCACTCCAATAGCGGCTAACTTGAACTCAAAAGGCGGATGCGTATCAAACAAGCCGACAACCAAAGGCGCGGCGTCTGCTTTTGACATACCGCCCCCGATCAAGCCGAACTTGAGGACATTTACCAAGTCATCGACTTTCCACGTACCCAAGCGAAGCCGATTGAAGATTTCCTCCGGCCCACTCTTGCAAGCATCCTGAAGCGCGCGCAGTTGCCCAATAGGCAGGGCAAATTCATGCTCCCCACCCGGCCAAGTGACGGTCGTTGTCTTCATTAGGCTTTGGCCGTGAAGGTTGTTGCGCCGTTGCGTTCCATGGAAAGTTCGGCAGTCACGACTTGGCCTTTGGTGCGTTCATTGTTCAACGCAGTCAGGATCATCGGGAATGTCTCAGCCTCAATGTCACCGGACGCGCCATCGGCAACAACCTTGGCGTTGGTGATCCGCACCGGATACGTTGCCCCCGTATTGAACCAGTTGATTACTTGCTGGTGGTGGGTCAGCGACCAAACGCCGGTAGCGCCGACAGTCGCGTCAGAGGACCGCACCGCCCGTTGCAGATAGAACGGCAGGCTTTCGTCTGCGCAATCTGGAACTTCGGTTGTGTCCGTATTGTTGGTTCGGCTCACGGTTACGTCAGTCAACCCGCAGATGCGAAGAAAGCCCGCGCCGAAGTCAACCTCCATAACATAATCTTCAAAATTTGCCGTAGGTGCAATTGCCATGGGATGGCTCCTTTATTTGCTGACCTTCTTCACGGCCCGACGAACGGCCCCGCGAATGTTGTTGCGTATTCTCTGCTTGTTCGAACGATAGGCGGGGAAGAAATAAGGGCCTGCTGGAACAGCACCCGTTCTGCGCCCTGTCTTCTTTTGCACACGTTGACTTGTGCCGAACTCAAACCACGCTGGGGATATGCCCGACCCCTTTAGCCCGCGCGCGTAGATCGTTACCGAAACCTCGTTGAACTCACGGCTCCGAACTGTGCGAAGGCGGGTTACGCCTGCGGGCAAGTCGCCCCACGTCCAATCAATCTCAACCTTGCGCGTGACGCGCGGCCAAGTGACGGACAGGTACAGGCGCATTTCCTTGACCAGCGCCGTAGCCTCTTTTTCGATCTGGTCCCGCATAGCGTTACCAACTGCGGGAAGGACCTTTGACAGCTTCTTTCGAAGCCGCGAGGAATCAACCATTGGTCACTTCACACTCGAACTGCAAAACGCCGTGGCGCGTGATCCCGTCTGGATCGTCCATCGTTCTTGCCAGTATCAACTCAACGCGGCCCGTCGCGTAGGGTTCGTCAAGTGTAAGCGTCACCGTGTCCAAAGCGCCCACAACGGCGTCACAAATGGCTTTCAGGGGCTGGCTGCGCTCAAGGTCGCGGGTCCAGCAATCAATCTGGAATACTTCCATCCGACGCGCGAAACAGTCTTGGCGTTCTGGCTGATATGAGTTTGGACCGAAGCTCACATATGGGAATTGTGGCTCGCGCGGGGGAACATCATAAACCCGATCCCCGACCAGCGCCGCAACATCTGCGTTCGCGATAAGAGCCTGATACATGCCTTTTTGAAGTGCTGAAGACGCGCTCACTGTGCAACCCCGGCTTCTACAACCAGATATACCATCTTGCGGTTGGTGATGTTGTCCACTTCGCGGATGTTGTAGATTACACCCCGGCGCACATCGCGCATTCGATACGAAGACCGGATGGCGTCCGCGCCAATGCTAGACCGGATGCGGACCTTAAACGTGCTTTGCTCTGCGACCGCCGCCGCCTCTACCGCCTCGCCGCCTTGGTCATATACGAACTCCGCTCGGCATGTGTATTGCTCCGCCCAAACCTCGGCAAAACCGCCGTATCCGTCGCCCGCGCGCGTGTAGCTATCGAACGCAACGGACTCGTGCATTTTGCCGCCGCGCATTACAGGCCTACTTGTCTAAAGGGTTCCAGCATGTCGGATACTTGCAAAGGTACAGAAGACGTAGCCCCGGGAGCATAGTCTTCACGCTTATCGTACCAAGTCGCGCACATGATGGCGATTGCCTGCTTTACAACGTCGTCAGCATCATCGCTGCCCGCCGTATACTGCACGATCACAGCGTCTGGCCGATCATATGTGGCCGGGAGCGTGTCTAGGTCAATCCAGAGGTATGAGCCTTCTTCGTCTGCGTAGATTGCCCCACCCGTGAGCGTGTTTATCGTGTTGCTAGTGTCATAATAGTTGATTGTCCGCAGAATTGTCGCGGGTCCGTATGGAAGCCGCATCACCTTCGAAAAGCATCCGAAATTCTGCGTCACGTTCTGCGTTGTGATTGCCCGCCCCATGATGCCAGAAGGCCCATCCAAGCGCTTCCACGCCGCATTGATATACGACTGCAACAGCACGTCGTCGTCTGTGAAGTCCACAACGGAATGCGCCTTCACATACGCGAGATCAACCGGGGCGGTTACGCCTAGCGTTGCTTCGGGCTTTAACATCTTAGACTTGCACCCATGTTGTGGGCGTTGCCGCTGGCGTTGCACCCACCGCAATAAACTTCGCGCCATCCGCTATGGAATACGCCTCTGTGCCAGCCGTTACGCTTGTTGCGGCAGGGAATGCGGCTTGGTTGTCATAGAGCGTGGACGTTGTTGTCCCTGCGGATTTCTGTTGCTCGACATACGCGCCGCCGACCTCAATGAAGACAACGCTTTCAGAACCATCTTGCAGCATCGCGCCAAAGCCGCCGCCATCAACAACTGGATTTGGCTGGATAGCAGCATCGCGCAAATTCTGTGTGTTCGGGTAGACGTTAACACGCCCGTCTGTGCTGCGCTCACCAAGCGCCTTTGCCACGTTCACATCGGTGTTTGCACCCGGCTTTGGTTGCCAGTTACCGCCCGCGTCAACGTAGAACCCGGTCCCGGTGGTGATATTCGTGCCAGACTCAGCGCCAGCAGGCGCGACCCCGGTTAAATCAGTTGTGGATTGCACATGGTCATCAATCTGGACGCTATCAGCTTGCGCAAGGCCCAAAGCCTCAAGCGCAGCATCGCCAACGCCCGCAATCGTGCGCGTTCCGCCCGTGCTGTTCTTCCACAGCTTGCCGTTGATAAAGCGCGTGTCGCCATCGGGGATTGTATCGCCCGTTTCCGCCCGCATTGTGTCGATCTGCGCGCGAGCAACCGCGTCCTGCCCAAACGTACCGCCCGAGCCAATACGGCCCCAATTAGGATAAGTCATTTCTGCACCGCCTTCTTGCCTTTGCGCCCTATGCGCTCAGCCGCACCGCTCTGGATCAACATCTTCGCTTGCTCCGGCGTCACATCATCGCCAACCGTCAAAACAGTGTTCGCAGCATATGGCACCAGTCGGATATTTCGAAACTGCAACAGCTTAATCTTGTCAGACATGCTTGCCCCTTCGTGTAGATGCGGGCGACAATCGCCGCCCGCTACTAGTCTTAGGTGAACGCACCGGACACGAAGGCGTCGGGGCGGAATACTTCCAACGCCAGACGCTTTTCAGCCAGCAACGTGACCTTGTTGCGCACGAAGTTGTCGCCATCCTCGGTGGATGCCATCAGGCGCATGGCCCAACGGTCCCAGATCATCGCGCCCATGGCAAAAGAGCCAACGTGGAACGTGCCAGCCGCGATCGAGTGAGAAGGTGCAACGCGCATACCCCAGAGGCGAGGCGCAAGGCCGCTTGTGATAGAAGCGTGAAGGTATCTTCCTTCACCATCTTTCAGCAATTCGATACGCGCCCAGTCGAGGTGGTTCATGACCACACCCGTTGCCATGAGGTAGGACTGATTGACCTGTTCCTTGGCGATCCGCAAATCGTCAACACCGTCAACAGGCGTTACGCCCGCGATCAAGGTGTTGTTGTAGGCGGTGAAGTTGCCAGCGTTCAACAGGCCATCAAGGTTGGGCGAAGTGCCGTTGCCGTTTAGCAATTGCTCTTCTTCCTTGAAGTTGACGCCGTATGTCAGACGCGTGTTGATATAGGAACGCAACATTGACGCATCAGACAAGACCTCCGAAGAAACCTTGATCCAGTGGGCGATCTTCTCAACCTTGACCGAACCACGCTTGAACGTGATATTCGATTCCGGCTTCGTCGCGCCCTCTGCAACAGTGTTCGCGCTGTTGGTAAACACGTCTTCTTCGGTGCGCTCAATCGTATCAGAGCTTGTCTGCCCCGCAGGAATGAGGCCGCGAACCATCAAGGGCTGGTCAATCGGGTTGAGGAAGCCAGCGTTTTGCTCAGCCACCAAGACGTTGCGGTTAGGCGATGCCTGGGTGTTGGTCAGGTTGCTGATTTCTTTCGCCTCGATCACGTTGGACCAAGTGCCCTTGGAATCGGCGTTCAAGCCATCGAACGCGCCGGACTTGAGCATCATATCACCAATGGACGCGCAAGGAACGGAACCAGCAACTTGCTGCTTTTTCTCCACCTTGTCCAAAAGGTCGTACAGCTTTTCGTTGTCCGCCTTCTGTTCGTCGATTGTGTTCTTGATGTCTGTCAGGTCGCTGTCGTCTGCCAGCTTTTCTTTCAGAACGTCGATCTGTTCGGCCAGATCGCTGTTCTTCTTGTCTGACTTTTTGTAGAGCTCCTTGACCTCTGTCATGAGGTCAGACTTGAACTCGTCAAAGTCTGCAAAATCCTTTGCCATTGTAAGTCTCCATCTAAGGGAATGTGCCGCTTCACAGCGGGAAGTTTCGTTAGGTGCGTAGGTCCCGAAGTTCTCGAACCAATTCAGCCATCCCGGCTTTCAGGTCGGGAGCGTCACGCATACCCTTGACCTTTTCAGCGCAAGCAGCCGCCGCCGCCTTCGCTTCATCTGGTGAAAAATCCGCATCACGCATCATTTTTTCCACCGATCTCTTGAGGCCAGCAAAGTTGCCCGCCACCATATCCTTGATATCCGCCCGCGCCTCTTTCTGCATGGGGAAAGTCACGGTTGACACTTCCCATAGATCAAGGGCGCGCAATTCCCGCGCCCCATCTTCGCGCTTGGTTGCTTTCTGGGTTTGATATCCGATTGAAAGGCCATCCATTGCCTTCGCTTGGATGAGCGCAATGGCCTCGGCCCCGCGCTGCACGTCTTTCATAATCCGACCGCGCACAAACAACCCGGTTTCATCCTCTTTGGCTTCGTCCCAAACGCCAATCGGCTGCGAAGGGTCATGCTGCCACAGCATCTTGATTTTACGCCCCTCATCCGCTGCTTTTTTCAGGGACTCGGTATAGGCACCGGGCATAACAATGTCGCCGCCTTGGTCAACAATGCCAAAGCGAGACGCATAACCTGAAATCATGCCATCAACGGCCTTCAGGTCTTCGCTAAACTTCAGGAACTTCGTTTCCATCTTCTTGGCCTTTGTTTGGGTTAATCAGAACGTCGCCGCCCGCGATTGGGTTCAATCCTTCGGCCATTCTTGCTTCGTTTTGAGTGTACCAAGGGGCATTGCCGCCCGATCCAAGCGCGCGTGAAAGGTATTCGGCTCGGTCGCTTGGTGACATTCGGATAAGCTCGCGTTCGTCAAACTGCGCGCGTAGGTTTCTTGATTTGTCAAAGAGCGCTCTATCAATGGCTTGCTCCCATCTGTTGAACCAAGGCTGCATCGTATGCACCAAATGCGCATTGAAGAACGATTCAGCGCTGGCGAAAGTCGTTGTCGTGTCAGACGCCATGAGCATCTGCGGGAAAACACCGTATGCCCGCGCCACTTCCTCAACTTGGAATTTGCGGTTCTCTACGATCTGTTGATCCTGCGCCGTTCCCATCATCTGCTGAAACTTGGCGCTGAAATCCAGTATCCCGACGCCATTGCCTTCGCCAAACTGCTTGACCCAACCCGCCTTCAGCTTCTTTACTCGGTCTTCGCTCAAGTTAGATTCACTTGAGATAATCCCATAGGGCGCGTTCTTCTGTGAGGTCCGTGCTTGGCGTGTTTCAAGGCTAGAAGACAGGCCAAGCGCCTGTGAGGCGTGGCGGGTTACGTCCAACCCTGACACAAAGTCCCAGCGCGGGTTCGTCACTTCGATGATATCGTCGCGACTATACGTCCCGTAAATCCCATACTCAGAAACGCCAACACGATAGATAAACTCGCCCGTTGTTTCGTCGTGGTATGCGTCCACCCATCGCGGGTGAAGGGGCAGGATTTCCAGTGGCCGACCATCAACGCCGCGCCGAATAATCGCCCTGCCCGCGCCCGTAAACACCGCGTGAAGCGTCAGGGCCTCCCGAAGCTCTACAGACGTCATCCAATCGTTGGGGCGTCGGTTCAACAGGGCGTAAGAGCGGTCTTCTATCGCATCCCGACGCACAAGCTGATTATTTACAAGCTTTTCGTGCTTTACGTGCAACCCGACTTGGCCAACGCCTTGGGCAATCACCATACCAGCCCGCAGCGCCGCCATGACGTGCAAATAGCTGCTTTGACCCGGCTCGGGATAATTGTGGCTTAGCTTCGTCCAAAATTGCGCGTCATCAAGCGTTCCATAGCTGGAAAGCGTGTTTTTCCGCTGAAACGGGGCCAGAACGCGAGAAAACAGGCCCATCAGAGGAACACCATGTCGTCTTCATCAAGGTAGGACGTGCTCTCTGTGACCTCCATCGACGTTGTTGCAGACCCTACAGCCATGGCAATTGTCACGATTCCGTCAATCCGACCGCGTGAGCGGGCTTTATCAAACATCTTGTTAGCCATTGCGTCCTGATCAACCACAGCGTTGGACGCACAAATCGTTGTGAGGCGGTTATCATCAATCATAACGGACCCCCTCAACATGTGGTCTTCAAGCTGGCTTATGGATGTTGGCATGTACAAGAACTTGTCTTGCTTTGCGCTGCTGTCATCCGATGATTTCACTGTGAAATTGACTTGCTTGCCCTGCTTGTGCCGAACAATCTTCAATCCCGAACCCGCTGGCTCATCAGGGCCTTCGTAAATCCAATGCGCGAAGCCTTGGCGCTGGAACTCTTCCACCAGCTTTTCCATATGCGCACTATCAACCGCCATCTGAACAACATTGTGCCGCCCGCATAAATCAACGATCTGCTTGGCCACAAAGCTGTAATCGATCACCCGGCCCTTGTTGATTGTCATCTGCCCTGCGGCTTCAATCTCACGGTATGGGATGTGATCCAGTGTCGTGCGGCTCTCAATCTCGTATTCTCGCGTCCAGTACCATGTTTTCACGGCCAGAACGTCACCCTCCCAACACCCCGAGAGCGCGGTAAGGTCGTTTTTCTGGGAAAGGTCCAAGGACAGATGCAAGGGGCGATCCCCCATGTCGTCCTCTTTGACCTTGCCTTGGCATTCATCCCAAGCCTGTTCAGAGGTCCAGAAGCCCGCCGAACCAACCGGAATACCAAAGTAAAGCCGCAGCGTCGTAAGCTGAGTTGATATCTGTATCTTCGCTGTCTCAACCAGCGCCCGCACGTTCTCAATAGGGTAGGTTATTCCAAGGGCGGGGAGCGATTTAATCCAGCAGGACTCATCCTCAAGCGGCTTGTCGTCTTTATCCACGCGGGCAATGTAGGCAAACAACGTGTCGTCGGTAAATTCGCCCCGCAACACCTTCTGGCACATCTCGGAATAATCCGTGCCCACATCCTGATCGATTGAAGGGGTGTTGGTCCCCAGAACCATGACGCTATCGCCGTGCTTCTTCGTGACCGCCGCCTTCCAAAGCTCGATGCCCTTGTTGGACTTCATCTCGTGGACCTCATCGCCAGCAACCATGATTGGTTTAGGTCCAGAGGGCGCATCGCCATTCGCAATTGGCAGCATAAACGAACTCGAAGACGGGTGTTCTACCTTGTAGGCAAGATCACCCGTGCCACGGATAACATATTTCTCATCTTCTAGGGTCAAACCCTCTTTGCCGGGGATGGGCGCGCGCAGCATTGCGACCGCATCGCGGAACATCACTCTGGCGGTGTCCTTGGTCTCCCCGATCATGTAGACCTCTGCCCGCTTCTTTCCGCAGAAGCCAGACAGGTAAATTCCGATTGCCGCCATCAAAGGGCTTTTCGCTTGCCCCTTGCCTGTCTCTAGGAACACAAACCGAAACCGCAGAAAGCCGTTGCGATCCTTCCATCCAAACAAACTGCCAACGACAAAGACGTGCCAAGGCAGAAGCGTGAACGGCTCCCCCTCTTTCGCGCCCTCTGTAATCGTCAGCACGGCAGGGAAAAAGTTAATCGCCCTTTCCGCGTCCTCGGGATTCCAACTCAGGCCACGCTTTGGCCCGTCTTCCAAATCGCGCAGATGCCGCTCGCACTGCAACCGGACAAACTCGCCCGCTATGATATCCCCAGAAAGAACATCGCGCGCATATTGCGTCGTCTGGTCAGTGAGCATTCAGATAATTGTCAGCCGCAGACTTCGCGTTGCCCGATGGCTTGCCCTTTGCCTTCTCGCCCGCAGACTTCGGCGCAATCAGCAGCGCATCCTCTAGCTTCAATATCTGGTCAGACATTTTCAACATCGCGCTATAGGACATGCTGAACACCTGCCCTCCGTTCGGCCCTTCGATCACAGCGCCCTTATGCGTTGCCGCAGAATACGCAAAGTCATACTCGACGCGGGCCAGAACATAGCGCTTCAAAGTGTGCATCCGCGAAGCCGTAGCCAGACCAGCAGCCTCAAGCTCCGCAAGCGCTTCTGCCCAAGCAACCTTTGCCGCCTCGGCCCGCTCAGCACCGCTGTCATGCGCTGCAAATATCTGAGAAAAACGAGGTTGGCGCGGTTTCGGCATGGTGCCTCTCAAAATAGGTCAGAACCCTTACCCTATTTTCCCGAGCTGATATTGCACACGCAGGAGGGGCGGAGGTTATGGGTATCAATTGCTGTAAGGATCAATGGGGGGGGGTGGGGTCATAGCGGCTCTGTAGCGGGCCTCTCACGGCCTCTAGCTGTGTCCGGCTGGCTCTGTGCTACCAGAGACTACCAGCCATCTGTGCGCTGCATACGGTTGCTTTTTTCTATTCGCTTGATTGGACCATCATGGCAGCCCTTGTGCATTGTCTCTAGGTTGGTTGGGTCAAAGGCTCTGGTGATATCCTCGGCCAACGGTACCTTGTGATTGACTATGCCCTTGTGCCTGTGGTTGCGTGGCAGGTGGTGGAGGACTATCTTCCCACAATGAGCGCACTTGTCTTTGTCTCGCTTGAAGGTGGCGCGCCTTAGCTGTCGCCATCGCTTGTCCCTGTATACCCATGAGTGTGGGTTGCTGTTACTCAAGAGGAATGTACCATGAAGAAGCTACTTGTTGCCCTGCCTATTGTTGTGGCTGGCTGTGTTGATCCATCACAAGACCCAAGCGTGTCAGTGGTTGCCTTCAATGGTGACAGTGTGACTGTGCGTTCACCCGGCACTACTGCCCTACAGAAGCCCCAACCATGGCATGACGCTAAGGCTAGAGAGGCATGTGCTAATGCGCGGTATCTATCTACTACGAAGACAGGGCAGTTTACTGTGGACTTCCTGTATACGTGCCGGGGCTAGAAATGCAGTAGCACCCGCTTAGCAGAAGCCCCTAAAGGCAAGCGAGTGGCAGCACACTGGCTTGATCCGAAATCAAGCGATCCAGCGTTGCACAAGATGTAGCGCATTCCAACACCCTATGCAACTGCGACTTGCGATGGCGCGACTTGCACGGGCGTCTGCCTGCCGAAGATATCCACCAAGACCCGCAATTTCGCGCTATCCTTCTTCGAGCGCTTAATCGGCTCATCGAATATGGATGTGAAGCCCTCGAATGCGCCCTCCAATATCAACAGCGCTTGACCCGGCTCATAATCGCAAACCCAATTGGCATCGTCGCGGCGGCTTGCTGCTGCTGCATATTCACGCTCAACAGCTTCCTTGAAGTCGTTTAGACCAAGAACTGCGTCAGCGCGGACGTTCGTGCCTTTAATGGTTCTCGCTGGCAACCCCAGCACATCGATCTTGCACAAGCGGACAGGTTGCCCGATTACGTGCTTTAGGCCCAAAACATCTCGGAAGTTGACAGCCGGAAATGTGCAGAACATCAGCTTGCGAACATATGGCCGCTCATACCACACCGGGTCCTTGCGCTCTGGCACGTTCTTCATGGTTAGCTGCATTGGCAACCAAGGCTTCAGGCCCATTTCGATAAGCTCATCGCGAACCCTAAACTCCTGCCCGCTGGTGACGTTGATTGCATATGTGTTCGTCAGTCTGGTCATGTTGCTTTTCTCGCTTTTCATGCTGCGGCGACTTGGTTTTCTCTTCGCGAAACCCGCTTTTCCGCCTCTTGCAGTCTTGCCAGTGACATAGAAAAGGGTTTCGTCGGTTTGGTCATAAGCAAAGCTTCACGCACGGTTTCCGTGTCAAAGTCCTGAGATATGGCCTCAACCGTCAACACGTTCCCGATAGACTTGGACATTTTTTCACCATCCATGTGTACCGTTCCAACGTGTAGCCACTCACGGGCCAAGGCGTGACCCTGTGCGCATCGGCATTGAGCAACTTCGTTTTCATGGTGGGGGAATTTCAGGTCAGACCCGCCGCCGTGAAGGTCAATCATTTGGCCGTTGAAGATCGAACGTATCATGGCCGCACATTCTGTGTGCCATCCCGGCCTGCCCCTGCCGATCTCGGTTTCCCAACCCCATTGGTCGTCCGGCGCATACTTCCAGACGCAAAATGGTTCTCGCGACGTTCGGTTGGATAATGACCCATATCCGGCGTCTTTGGACGTGTCGAAATACAGCCCATCCTTGCGCTCTATCGTTGGCAACCGCTGGATTAGATCAACCATTTCTGGTATGAAATCAGAGGCGAACGGCTCCTGCGTTGGTGGCAAAAGGCCAAGAAACGCGCAGTCCTTGCGGTATTGGTCCAAGGTGTTTTCGCGCACCCATTGTGCGGGGTCTGTCCCGCCCGACTTTGCGAGAATCTTATCATCCACGTCTGTGATGTTGCGGACATAGAAAGCGCTTGGCGATTTGCGCACGATTTCATCAAACACCACCAAGGACCGGGCGTTGCCGATGTGGATTTGCGAATGAAGGGTTGGGCCGCATAGGTATATTTTGCGCGTCTGTGCGTTCATGGGGTGTCCGCCTTCTTGCGACCTATGGCTTGATACATTTCCACAATCGCTTCATGCACCTTTTCGGCCTGCGCGCTCAGGTCTGGATCTTCACAGACAAAGGACGCGGCCAAAACGTGAGCCTCGAATACACCCTCGACTATGTGGCAGGAGTGCAGCGCTTCTAACTGGCCATTGGGCCAATCATCAGCAATCGTCACAACCCCAGTGGGGTCAGCATATGTAACTTCACGCTCTGGGTCATTTGTCATCCGTTTGCGCCTTCTTGCTGTTTATGGCCTTCAAAAGCCTGCGGTGCGCTGCTGCATCCCCATAGCGGTGGTTTAGCTTGCCGCCCGTTCGGGTGGTGCGGTCTCTGCCTACCTTGGCGGATAGGGGCTGAAATGGGTCACGGTCTGGTTGCTTGGTGGTCATCAGCTTTCCCCATTCGGACGGTATATGCGACGACGCGCGCCGCCTTGTGGGCGTGTAAGGTTGGTCATTGGGCCAAGCTCCACAGTGACGTGTGCCGATCACCCTGCACCGTGACCGATCCGGCCTTGAGAAGTATGCGTAGAGCCGCGAAAGCCTCATTCCGTGAAACGCCCAACTCTTCGCAGATATCGGCTTTGCTGCACTCCCCGGCCTTGGCTAGAATGCGCAGAATGTGACCACAGCGGCGATCCATTACGGCTGTTGATGCACGGGCAACGTATGAAGGGGCGCGGCCAAAGTGACCCGCACGGCGCTCATGTTCCAGCATGGTCTTGCCAACCAACGCTTCGGCTTTGGGGGATAGGTTCGGGACTTGAAAAGCTGGGGCAATCATTGGGCGTTCTCCTCTTGCATTTTTCGGGCGGCTTCTTGAACGGATGGGATGGGGCTGGCGAGCATCTTGGCGATAAGGCTCTCGCGATCCTCAGGGGGTGGCGGGGCCTCAAAGTCTTTCCAGCCCTTCGCTTCAAGCCACGTCGAAGAGAGCTTGAGGTACTGCTTCGAATTGCCCTCGTTCTCCTTGGCGTAAGCCTTCGCAGATGCGATGATATGCCGAGGGTCAGCGCCATCGCTCACCGCTTCAAAAAATAGCTCCCGAGTTTCGTCAGCGTCACGGGGCCTTGGATAAACCTTCCAAAAATCCTCAAACTGTGTGTGTGGCTCCGACACACAATCTTTAGGGTTCTTAAAGGAATCTTCTTCCTTATATGATTTGCCCTCAGGGGCAGATGTGGATGTGCCCGTATGGGCAGATGTGGATGTGCCCTCAGGGGCATTTCCATTTGCCCTCAGGGGCAGATCGGGGGAATCAACATCTTGTGGCCATTCGGAAAGCGTATACCACAACTTGCGATCCGTGTTGTGCTTGGAGTGACGCCCTGTTTCGACCAAATTGGCATCAATTAGGCGTGAAAAAGCGGTTCTGATTTGCTTCACACTGAGCACTGGGACGTATTCCGCCCAGTCGTCATAGGTGCAATCAACCCACGCGCGCCCGTCAAATAGCTTGCGCTTTTCGTGGCTGTTTTGCTCTACCATGTACTTCAACCGCTCATGCAAAATGGCGGCGTTTAGGCCAACCAAATCGGCGATCTCCTCACGAACAATGAAGGTGCGAGACTTCATGCCGCCACCTCCAGCCTATGACTGATTAAGGCCAATGCCTGACTGCGCTCAAAGAATGGGCGAACTTCGCTAGCCGTCATGCCTAAAAACGCATCAACAAGGTCATTTGGGTCAACGCCCATATCGCCCGCAAGTTCGATGAGGTTATCCATTGTTTGATCCCGCCTAGCGTTTTCAAGCCTAGTAGTCACTCTATGCCCGGGCATGTATTCCCCAACATATGCGTCAACTTGCTGCTCTAAGCGAAGCTGGAGAGAGGTCGTAATGCCATCAACATCAACCTTAAAAAACTCGCGCGAACCGTTCAGACGAAACTCCCCAAAGTCCTCATGCATGGTGGCCTCAAGTTCGGCGCAATTCGGGGAAAAGACCGCGCAGTGAACCTCAAAGGGCAACGGGACGCCAGTCCCAGCACTAAGGTCCTTAGCTCTGGCATACGGGCAATTTTTAGTCATCCCGATTTTGTGGAGACCCGGCATCGCGGGGTTTGTAAGCACGTAGACGTATCCCTTGCTCATTGGGCTACCTCGCGTGCATATGTGGTGTTGACTTTCGGGGCAGAATCCCCAACTTGATGGCAATCAGCCATGGCGCATACTCCTGTTAAGTTGCGTTTTGGTCAGGCCCGGCGAGTGTTGGTAGCACCGTTCGGGCCGCTTCGTTTCTATAGCACTTATCGCGTTGATATAATAGAGATTTCGTGGCATTATACCTCAATAATCTCCACGCCTTGGGCCGCTAGAATGGCCTTCTTGATCTTGTAAACGTCCGTCGCCCATCCCTTGGAATCCTCAACGACTTTCACGCCGTTAAGCTTCCAATCGACGTAGGTGAAATCAGCGAGGTAACGCATCTGTCGGCCAGTTGGCGTCTTGATGCAGTCATTCTTGCCAAAGAGGGGAAAGGCCACCTGTCGCTCTAGGTTGCTAATCTCTCCGGCAGCTTCACGGGCTTTAAGGACGCGCCACCGATCCGCCTCACGCTTGCTGTCAAAGGTGATCCCATCGACAACGGTTTTCCTTGTGCCGCGCACCCGGCCCTTGCCAGACTTAGACGAGCGGTATTGGGCGGCTGTGATCTTCTCAGGCATACCGCACCTCCAACGCCGCCAGGCGGGCCGTGAGAAGCCGATACTCGCGATCTAGGGCCTTTGACCTGTCGTGGGATACCCTTGCCTTGGTGAGACGTGCTTGAACCTCGTTTATGCGGCGCTCAAGGCTCTCTAGGCGTTGATCTGCATCTGCGATAAACGGCAGGCTGTCGGGGGATGCGGTGTCCGGGGTCATGCTGCGGCCAACTGTGTTCGCGCGTCACGGATGGGCATAATCAGTGAAAAGCCGTGCCTTCCCGTAAGCTTGATAATGCCGCCATCTGTGTGCATCCCGATGATTTCCCCCTCGAATGCTGAAAGGGCTTTGCGCAAGTCCTTCGTCACCAACACAGCCGACTTCGGGTCGCCCTCGCACGGCACCTGAAACTGCCCCTCAATGTGCTGACCTTGGAAGCGGTCGCCAGATAC
>CALKJA010000212.1 GCA_937995865.1 uncultured Paracoccaceae bacterium
GAAGTTAGTAGATCACCCGTTGAATAAACAGCGTTTCTTTGCGATTTCTTGTCTATAAGAGAGTAAAGATCTTAACACGAGGCGAAGCAGATGGGTTTTCCCGGCACTTGGATGACTGAAAGTGAGAGCGTGGTGTACCGCGTGGTGCCGAAATGCGCCTGCTCGACGATCGGTCAGATCATGTACTACTCTGACCACGGAGAGTTTTTCGACGGCGACATCCACGATGCTCAGGGTGGGATGCACAAATGGGCTTTGGAGCATAGCCAAGGGCCGATCTCCAACAACGTTGGATCGCACAAGAGCTACGCCTTCACCTGTGTGCGCAACCCCTACACGAGGATCCTTTCCTCCTTCTTTGACAAAATTTGCGGCATTCAACGCAACGGCAAGCGGTATCGTGGCAACCTTGTACCATTGCTGATCCAAAAATACGGCATCCAAGTTGGATCGCCCGAAAACAATTTTGAATTCGATCAGATCGATAGCTTCCGTCGATTCCTTCTTTTCGCGCGTGACACGATTCGGTGGCGCCGCCCGATGGAGCCTGACATCCACTGGTCCGCCATGTCTGGCCATGTCAGCACATTCATCGTGAATGGCGGCCGCTATGATAAGATCGTCTGGACGGAGAGCTTCAACGACGGGATGCAAGACGTGCTCAACGCGATCGATACGCGTCAGGCTGTAGATATCAACGCCATCCCCCGCTTTAACGAATCAGAAGGCCATGGGCCCAAGCGTGCGCACCCTGTTGAAGACTATTTTGACGATCTCTCGATGCATCTGATCTACGAGATCTACAAAGCGGATTTCCGTCTTTTCAAATATGACTTCGAGAATCCAGGCAACAAGATGCCAACTGGCGAGATCGATTTAGATGAGGTTCACGCGAAACTTGGCGAATGATCGTCCTTGTGTTGGGCTCTGGGCCCAGCGCACTTGCCGCACGCGGTTGGCCACGGGCCCCATTTGATCGCATCGTTGCCATCAACAACGCTTGGCAAATCCGAAGTGATTGGGATGACCTTGTTTATCCCTATGACTTTCCACCCGAGAAGATGCCGTCGTCTGAAGCAACCGGCGCGCTGATTGATCAAACTCAGTTTGTGCCGGCCCAAAACGCATTTGGCGGTTTTGTCTATGGGGGTGCGACTATGGCCTTCACGGCAACCTACTGGGCGCTCCACGCGCTTAGACCAAGCTGTATTGCTTATCTTGGCTGCGACATGGTCTACTCGTCGATCGGCGCAACCCACTTCTACGGCACTGGAACTGCAGATCCTCTACGCAAAGACATCTCACTCAGATCTCTTGAGGCGAAATCAGCCCGCGCACGGATCTATGCAGCCCGGCAGGGCTGCGCGCTCATAAACCTCTCAAGAGATCCAAGCAGACTGCTCTTTCCTCGCGCCATGCCAGACACTTTGCCCAAAGATCCAGCCGCATTTGATGCAACCTTGGCGCAAGAGGCCGATCTGCGCGAAGCTGAACTCGACTACAGAACGCCAAGCGGCTTTCACGACCATATCACCGCAGATCTCGCTGCAATCGATGCGCTTGATGCATTATGGATTCGGGCGGGCGGGTGCGATCCCGCAACGCGGGGAGCGTCCGACCCGCCCAGAACCTAGAGCCCGTTTTGTGCAAAAATTGCCTTAAGGTCTGCCTCAGGGCGCGGACCCATGTGCGAAATAACCTCAGCAGCCGCAGCGCAGCCCATGCGCCCACATGCGTCCAACGGCGCGCCAGTGACCAGCCCGTACAAGAACCCGGCCGCAAACTGGTCACCCGCGCCTGTCGTGTCTATCGGCACAATCTCAGCCACAGGTACGTCCACCCGCTCAGATCCGCGCCGAATGGCAACCCCATCACCAGAGCGGGTGCACACAACCAGCCCGCAATCCTGCGCTGCCGCCTTCAGAGCCGCTTCTACATCGGTGACCTGATACAAAGACAAAAGCTCCGCTTCATTGCCGATCACATAGTCCAAAGACCCTGAGACAAGCTTGCGGAAATCATCGCGGTGGCGGTCCACACAAAATGGATCACTTAGCGAGATACCCGGTTTCCCGCCCGCCTTTGAACAGCGCGCCGCCGCTTCGTAAAACGCGGCCTTGCCTGGGTCTTTGTCGAAAAGATACCCTTCAAAGAACAGGTAGGCGCAGTCTTCCATCACCCCATCAGGTAAATGCTCAGGCCCAACTTCCGCCGATACGCCCAGATATGTGTTCATGGACCGCTCTCCATCTGGCGAGACGAAAATCATCGAACGCGACGTGGGCAGCTCTGCGCCAGAAACGGGACCGTTCGGAAAATCTGTGCCCTGCTCGGCCATCGCGGCGGCATAGGTTCGGCCCAGAGAGTCATCTGCCACGCGGCCCACAAAAGCAGTCTTCAAGCCTAGCATCCCAAGACCCGCAACGGTGTTGGCCACAGACCCGCCCGGTGTTTCTGTCCGCTCGTTCATCGCCGCATATAGGACCTCGGCGCGCTCGCGCTCGATCAACTGCATGATGCCTTTTTCGATGCCCATATGGTCCAGAAAGCTCTCTGAAGCCTGCGCGATCACGTCCGAGACAGCGTTGCCCATTCCAGCCACATCATACCGTTTTGACATCCGTCTTCTCCTCATACTGACACAGGTCCCGGATGATACAGGCCCCGCATTTGGGTTTACGCGCCACACAAATGTACCGGCCATGCAGGATCATCCAGTGATGCGCATGGAGTTGAAAATCAGCGGGCACATGATCTTCGATTGCGCGCTCCACATGATCTACCGTTTTGCCGGGCGCAATGCCGGAACGGTTACCCAGACGGAAAATATGCGTATCAACAGCCTGTGCGGGATGCCGCCACCACATATTCAGCACGACATTCGCCGTTTTGCGCCCAACCCCCGGCAGGCTTTCCAATGCCGCCCGGCTGCACGGCACTTCACTGTCAAAATGCTCCACCAGCCGCTGCGAAAGCTTGATCACATTCTTGGCCTTGTTCCGAAACAGCCCGATGGTCTTGATATGCTCGATGACGCCGTCTTCACCAAGGGCAAGCATCTTCTCTGGCGTGTCTGCGATCTTAAACAGTTCTGCAGTTGCTTTGTTCACGCCCTTGTCCGTCGCTTGCGCAGACAGCGCGACTGCAACAACAAGTGTAAACGCGTTCACGTGATCAAGCTCGCCTTTTGGCTCCGGTTCGCTTGCCTGAAAGCGGGAAAAGATTTCGCGGATCGTGGGGTAATCAAGCTGCTTGGCCATGCGGCGTCTTATCCTTGTTAACCTTTGGCCAGCTGATTCTTTTGGCTTAGCCGATATGTATGGGTTTCATATCAGGTGTGTATGCTTTGTGGGTGGCTTGATTTTAGGCGTAACGCGCAGATCGCCAATTATGAACAGAGCGCACTTTGCGCAATAATCGGATCGCTCCGACAGAACGGAACGCTTAGATTGGGACCACAAGGAGAGCTGCTATGACCGCCGAAGTGCCCCCGGAAATATCGCCAGAACTTTCGCTGGATCAAACCTATCACTACGCGCTTATCCGACGTGCTATCGAGACGATTGATCGCTCCGAAACGCCGCTCTCGCTTGAGACCCTCGCTGAGCAGAACGGGATGAGCCCGGCGCATTTTCAGCGGACATTTTCGGCATGGGCGGGCGTTTCACCCAAACGTTTTCAGCAGTATCTGACGCTTGGCCACGCAAAGACACTGCTGCGCGAGCGCTTCACAACGCTGGACGCCGCACATGCTGTTGGCCTGTCCGGCACATCGCGATTGCATGATCTCTTTATCCGTTGGGAGGCGATGAGCCCCGGCGACTTTGCCAAAGGCGGCGCAGGGCAGGTCATCTTATGGGGGTATTTTGACAGCCCGTTTGGCGATGCGCTGGTCATGGGTACAGACAAGGGGTTGTGCGGTCTGGCTTTCACTGCCGAATGCGGCCGCACAGCCGCGATGCAGGACCTGCGCGACCGCTGGCCTCTCGCCACATTCAAAGAGGAGCCCACGGCCTTACATGCAGATGTGGAAGCCGCTTTTGGCGGCGGTGAAGCGCGGCTTTTTCTTATCGGGGCACCGCTTCAGATCAAGGTATGGGAAGCGCTAATGCGCATTCCGTCCGGGCAGGTGACAACCTACTCTGAAATTGCCGCTCATGTCGGCGCCCCAAGGGCGGTGCGCGCTGTTGGGACGGCCGTGGGCCGCAATCCGATCTCGTGGATTGTGCCCTGCCACCGCGCCCTTCGGAAATCCGGTGGATTGGGGGGCTATCATTGGGGGCTTCCCGTCAAACGGGCCATGCTTGCCTACGAAGCTGCACAAGCCGAGACAGCGGCATAGCACGCCTCAAAACGGTCGGCGAAACTATGCCGCTCCCCCATAGGTGAGCCAATGATATTGCATATCAACGGGCTCAGGCGCGATATGATGCCATACGCGGCAAAACTGTGCCGTGGTTCGAGCAAACCCATGTAAAAAAAGAGATAAAGCATGATGAAAGTTCCAATGATCCTCAGCGCTGCGGCCCTTGTTGGCCTGTCGGCCTGTACGGACCCCGCAACCTTTGATCCCAATGCACCAGACCAGAACCGGACCAAGCAAGGTGCCCTCACCGGGGCCGTCATTGGCGCAATCGCCGGTGCCGCGCGCTCTGACAACGAAGCACGCGGCGCGATCCTTGGAGCAGCACTTGGCGCCGCAGCAGGCGGATTGATTGGGCAGGAACTTGACCGGCAAGAAAGCGAATTGCGCGCTCAGCTTGGCAGTGATGTGCGGATCGTCAATACCGGCAACGAGCTGATCGTGACCATGCCCCAGGATATCCTGTTTTCGGTCGACAGCGCCACATTGCGCGGCGACCTGATCAGCGATCTCGGTGCCCTTGCCGACAACCTTCAACGCTATCCCAACACCACAGTTGAGGTCGTTGGCCATACCGACAACACCGGCGATGCCGGGTACAACCAGAACCTCTCCCAACGGCGCGCCGAAGCCGTCGCTGGAGTGCTGGTGACCAACGGCGTCGCGTCGTCGCGCGTCCGTGCGTATGGACAGGGTGAAACAGCTCCTGTTGCAGATAACCTGACCGATGCGGGCCGCGCGCAGAACCGCCGTGTTGAGATCGTCATTCGGCCTCAGAGTTAAGTCTTCCCATTGCCCCCCGCTGGCTCTGGTCATATCATTTGACCAATCCCAGCGGAGGTGGCCAATGCCGTTTCAGAAAATCCAATCAGAGAAGGTGGCCGATGCTGCCGTTCTTCAGATTGAGCTCTTGATCCTTCGGGGAATCTTGCGCCCGGGCGAGCGGCTGCCTTCTGAACGAGACCTATCCGAGCGTTTGGGCATGTCGCGGCCGTCACTGCGCGATGCCATTTCCATGCTCCAGAACAAGGGTTTGGTCGAAAGCCGCGCAAACGCGGGCATCTTTGTTGCGGATATCATGGGGTCCGGCTTCGCCCCTGCTCTTGTTGAGCTATTCGCACGCCATGATGAGGCTGTGTTTGACTACATCGCATTTCGCCGCGACCTTGAAGCATTGGCGGCAGAGAGGGCCGCACGGTTGGCTTCTGACACGGATTTGCGCGTCGTTTCCGAAGTCTTCGCCAAGATGGAGACCGCTCACAGTGCCAAGGACGCCAAGGCCGAAGCAGCTTTGGACGCCGAATTTCATCTTGCAATCGTAGAGGCATCACACAACGTTGTCATGTTGCATATGATGCGATCTATGTTTGATATGCTGCGCGAAGGTGTTTTTTACAATCGCCAGATCATGTTCAGCCAACGGACGGCGCGCGATCATTTGTTAGCTCAACACCGCACAATTCTCACCGCACTTTTAGACCGTGATGCACACGCCGCGCGCGCGGCTGTGGAGGCGCATCTCACCTTTGTTGAGGGCTGTTTGCGCGATCACCAAACCTCAGAAAAGCATGAGAAGATCGCCCAGCAAAGGTTTGAACACGAAAAGGAGCGTTGAATAGAAAAAGGGCCCCAGCCTTACGGCCAGAGCCCCCAATTCTTAGCTCACCAAAGCGTCAATGCAGTTTGGATTGCACCTGCGAAATCGCATCATCGATCAGCTTGTCACCGTTTTCGGCAGACATATCCTTAGACAACAACTCCGCCGCGGCACTTACCGCAACTGAGATCGCCTGATCCCGCACATCTTTGATCGCTGACGCCTCGGCAGAAGCGATCTGATCTTGAGCTGAGGCTAGACGGCGCTCGATAGATTTGGCGATATCGTCCTTGGCCTGAAGGGCTGCCGCTTCAGCGCTTGCCTTGGCGTTTGCAACGATCTCATCGGCTTGCGCTTGAACATCTTTTTGCTTGCGCTCGTAGCTAGCCAAAAGGGCTTGCGCTTCTTCGCGAAGGGCACGGGCTTCTTCAAGATCAGCCTTGATGCCGTCCGCGCGCTCATCAAGCATCTTGGTTAGCATTTTGGGCACACCAAAATACACCAGAACACCGATGAAAACGATGAAACCCAAAGCAACGATGAAGTCCGTATTCGCCAGCGAGTAAAACTCGGCGGAGAAAGGGTTCTTAGATGCAGCTGCCACTGGACCAGCCACAAGAAGCGCAGGGGAGAGGATCAGAAGCTTTTTCATATCTCTACCCCTTAACCCGAGCGTTGATCGCGGCTGTTACGGACTTGGCATCAGCAGACCCGCCCAACGCTGCGACGATTTCTTTCGCAGTGTCTTTGGCAACTGTCTTGACGCTTTCGACCGCACTATTGCGGATCTCAGCAATGGCCTTTTCGCTTTCCGCGGACCGCGCTGAGATCTCAGCGTCGGCTTTGGCAAGCTCTTTGTCCAGATCAGCTTGGATCTTAGCTTTGGTCTCGGCCGCGATGTTTTGAGCCGCCGAGCGCGCATCCGCGAGAGCCTTGTTATAGGCCTCTTCGGCTGCAACGGCCTTGAGCTTCAAATCCTCAGCTGCGGCGAGGTCATTGGTAATCGTGCCTGCCCGCTCCGCAAGAACGGCCCCAATGCGCGGAAGCGCGATGCGGCTGAGCACGAAGTAAATCACCACAAGGGTGACTACCAACCAGAAGATCTGATTGGGGAAGGTCGAAAAGTCGAGTTGCGGCATGCCTGGCGCGCTGGCCGCGGCGTCCGCAGAATGGCTCTCTGTTGCCATGTCGTCCTCCTAGTCCTTGAGGGCATCCCGGCAGATGGCTCTGCCGGGATAGCTCGGGATACAGAAGGCTTAGACCGCGAACATCAGCAGCAAGGACACGAGGAACGCGAAGATCCCCAGCGCTTCTGCAAACGCGATGCCGATGAAGAGTGTTGCTGTCTGGCCGGCGGCTGCGGACGGATTGCGCAGAGCGCCCGCCAGGAAGTTGCCTGCCACGTGGCCCACACCGATTGCCGCTGCGCCCGAGCCGATAGCTGCGAGGCCTGCGCCGATGAATTGACCCATTTGTGCGATATCGCCTTCCATGTTCATATCTCCTTGAAGTTGGAAGTTCCGTTGGGTGCGCGTCGCACACCGTCCGTTGGTATGAGATGCGCGAGGCGCACCATTCTCGTTAGTGATGCGGGTGCAGTGCGTCTTTCAGATACACGCAAGTTAGGATCGTAAAGACATAGGCCTGAATTGCAGAAACCAGCACTTCGAGCCCATAAATCGCTGTAACAGCGACAATAGAAAGTGGCGCCACGGCGGTGACCGCGGCGAACCCTGCGAAAACTTTGATCACGGCGTGACCGGCCATCATGTTACCAGCCAAGCGGATAGAGTGGCTGACCGGGCGTACGAAATAAGAAATCACTTCGATAACGGCCAGAACAGGGCGCAGCACCAGCGGCGCCGATGACACCCAGAACAAGCTAAGGAAGCCCGCACCGTTTTTGACAAAACCAACAACCGTAACTGTGATGAATACACCCATCGCAAGTACTGCGGTTACCGCGATGTGCGATGTTGTTGTGAAGCTCAGCGGGATCAAGCCAAGGAAGTTCGCAAAGAAAATGAAGAGGAACAGCGTCATGATGTAGGGGAAGAATTTCACCGCGTCCCGACCGGCAACGTCGACAACCATGTTGTACACAAAGCCGTAGAACACCTCGGCTATCGATTGTGCCCGTGAGGGGATGACTGCGCGTCCGCGCGTGCCAACCACCATCATCAGGATGATGGCAACGACGGCCATGAACATCCAGAAGGTCGCGTTGGTGATGGTGAACATGCCAACCGAATCTCCACCGAACATCGGAGAGATTGTAAATTGATCCATCGGCTTGATTACAAGCCCGCCACCTTCGTGTCCGTCAGCCATCCGGCGTCTCCTTTTTGGCGACCTCTGCGTCGTGGGCCACCTGCTTCTCTTGAACCTCTTTGGCAGTGCGCATCATTACGTTGATACCCGCCGCGAGGCCGAACAGTATAAATATGATCAAGAAGAAAGGCATCGTGCCAAAGAGCCGATCCAACCCCATCCCGATCAGGAAACCGATCCCAAGACCGGCCACCAATTCAATCACCATCCGCCATGCCACGTTGGCCATCGAATAATGTTCATCCGAACGGGGCTCTTCGGCTTCGGCCTGCTGCTTTGCCGCTTGAAGCCGCGCTTCTAGCGCTTCCATGCGATCTTGATCAGACACGTTTGCCCCCCGTCTGGGTTCCGGCATTGGATATTCACCATACCGCGCAGAGTCAATCTGGTGATTTCCCCTATCGGCCCGCATCTAACACATTGCTTTGTATTGATTTTATCAGAAGGGCTTGGATCTGACCGATGTCGCGACAAGCTGAATGCTTCAAATGCCAAACTTAACCTATTGGTTGAAAGTACGGCAGGCTTGGCGGGATTTTCGACTTTACGGCCCTAAAAGCGCCAAATCAGAATGATTCAAGAGGCGCATGATCGATGTTCTTGCTGCCCTGCCCCGCCCTTGTTTTCAGCCTACCCGCCAAAGCTTCATGCATGCATTCGCCGTGGCTGGCATTGTCGGCGCGGCACTTGTTTTGGTCGGGGCGGCAGACCCGCTGTTTCAGCTGCTTTCGCGCTTTGCACTTGGCTGGCCAATCCTCATTGCCCTTTGGCTGCTTCCAAGCGTGGTTGCCTATTGGTGTCTCTCAACATTGCTGCGATGGTTGCGCATCCCTGTTGCAGCGGCTTTTTCGCTCGCCGCGTTACCGTTTTTGATTTGGGCCGCGGGTGTCGCGCCAGCCATGCAAGCACGCGCGCTGGCAGCGGCGCGCGCTGATGGTGGGGCTTTGCCGATATTTGCCCAAGGTGATGTCGTGGCCATTGTTGACCGCACCGCACCTAACCATATCAACAAAACACATTGCTTGGCGCTGTGCGTTGAGATTTTGCGCAGTGGAACCTTGGGGGGGATTTTCCTGCCTCGCGCGGCACCGCCGGATGGCCCGATGTTAGGGGTGATCTACCGGCGCGTTCCTTTTGGCCAAGAATGTGATCAGGAACTACACCCGCGCGGCGCACGCGCGCTTTGCGTTTCAATTTCCGCAGCTACACTGAGCCGGGCGGACTATGTTCTGGAGAGCCGGTTTTTGACCAGCGCGTTGGAAGGCAGCGGAATCGGCCTTATTTCTGGCGAGCAGATCCTCATAACACATGCGGCATCCGGCAGAATACTCCGGCAAGAGACGTCCTTTGTAGCTCTTGTTCCGCATTTCATTCCACTTTTGCGTGACTTCCGAAATGGCCAGAAAAGCTGGCCGAGCATGCTGACCCGCACAGTCCAAAGAGACTGGCAACACCCGCCTTTGCTCAACATGCTCTATACGGCACTTATCAGTCAGCCCAATTGACCACAGCCCACCGGGCAGGATAGGCCAAACCATGGCCACCCCTTCGCTTGATACCATATTTGCTGCCTTATCCGATCCCACCCGCCGTGCGATCCTTCAAATGCTGCTTGAAGATGACATGGCAGTCACTGACGTTGCTGAACCATTTGATATATCGCTTGCGGCGATTTCAAAGCACCTAACCGTTCTTACGCTTGCAGGGCTGATCAGTCAGGAGAAACGAGGGCGCGTCAAATGGTGCAAACTGGAACCAGACGCCCTGCGCGACGCCTCTATCTGGATGCAAAGCTTTGGCCAGTTCGAAGCCGTGAACCTTGAGGCCTTTGAGGCGTATCTTGAGCAGGCCTTAACTAGCCAAGGAAAGCGGCCCGACGAGACTGCCGGGCCGAAAGAATAATCTAAAGCAAGATCAGTTAGTACCGCTCGTGCTAGAAATTCCGCCCAAGATGACAGAAATTGCACCGGCAGCGACTATGCCTCCAGTCCCCGCCAAAAAGCCACCTGTGGGTCCAGGAAGACCCGCATTGGGTGCAACTTGCGCGCCCGGGCCTTGAAGAACAGCAGGGTCGCAGCTTGGGATATCGATCTCTACCCGCCGGTTCACAGCGCTGGGAGCGTTGGTAGCAACCCGCAGGTTGTTCGCTGCCTTCCCCGCATTGCTTACGACTGCGCTGCCTTGCACGCCGGCGTTGCCCAGAGCGGATTGAACCGCGTTTGCGCGCGCTTGGCTGAGTGCTTGGTTTGTGGCTGCTGAACCTACCGCATCCGTATGACCCGTAATGCTCATGGATGCAGACGGATAGGCCTGACCGATGCGCGCGATAACAGCTTGCGCCGCACCGCTAAGTGCAGTGCTTCCTGAATCGAAAGGGATAACGACGCGGCATTGAGCCTCCGCGCCAAGTGCTGAAACAAGGCCCAACGAGGCCCCTAAGATTGCTGATTTGATAAACGCCATACTGCGTCTCCAACTAATTACACAAAAACAAATGTAGTGTTATTGAATTGGCGGGGCGTGTCTTTGGGAAAGGCATCGTATGCTTCCCCCTTTTTTTGTTAGGGGTATTCGACACGCAAAAGCAGCGTAAGCGCCACGCACGTCAGAAGCACACCGCCCAAAAGGAATACCGGTGGAACGGCACCGGTCAAACAGAACTGCCAAAGAATGACCCAGCTTGGGGTTAGATAGGTGTACGCCATTACCTTAGCCGCCGGGAGCTGCAAGGTCGCATAGTTCAAAAGCACAAAGGTTGCGGCACTCGCAAAAACCGCTGTGTATAAAATCGTTATCCACACAATTGCTGGAAGCGCGGCCCAGTCCGTTGCAAGGATCGAAGACGCGCCAACAGTTGCAAGGATCAGGGTCCCGGCCACGAGGATTCCAAAGGCAAATGCAATCGGATGGACTCCTCGATTGAGCCGCGCAACCAACGGCGTATAAATCGCATGTGCGACGCAGCCGGCAAAATACACCACCTCCCCCCGCCCAATCTCAAACGCAATTACGGCTTCAAGGTCTGCTTGGAAGATCACCCAAAGTGCACCTGTCGCTCCGATGGCAAGGGCAAACGCCATCCGTGCGCTCGTCACCTGTTTCAACAAAAGATAACCAAAAAACGCTGTCAAAACTGGCACCAAAGTAAATACTGCGGCAGCAGAGACAGGCGGCGCTGTTTTCAGTCCCTCAAACATCAAAACGAAATATGTACAGAAAAGCGCGCCAAGAAAAACATAGCGCCAAGGGGCGTGGGCATCACTGGCCTTTATCGTTCCCGTGGCCCACCCTAGGGCGCCGATGATGCATGCCGCAATTGCGAAACGCACCGCATTCAGAGCCGCCGGCTCAATCAGGGTTGCAACTTGAGCCCCCAAAGCAAAGGAGCCCGCGACCAAAACCGAAAAGAGCAGCATGGCCGCATGGCCACGGCGCTCTGCAGTCACTCTTGGCACCGCTTTTCCACATTTTTGAGAAACGCCAGAAAGCTCTGCACCTTGGCTGTACGGTGCAAATCCACATGTGTCACAAGCCATAACGGAATGGACCATTCCGGCCGCGTTGGCACTACCTCGATCAGATCGGGGTGTTTTTTAGCCTCGGTCACGGCCAAAAAGCCCATCCCTGCACCTGCCAACACGCCGTCTTGCATTGATCGGTTGTCAGCCGTTCGATAGGCAATCCGCTCGATCGGGACCGTCTCGCGCAACCACACGTTAAACGGCGCGCGCGTTTCTTCGTCATGACCCACAAAGTAATGCTTGCTCAGCTCGGCCTCATTTGCAGGCAGCCCATATCGATCCCGGTAGCTCTTTGAGGCATAAAGCGCCAAGTCTTGATGACGGAAAGGCTGCACCACATTGTCAGGTTGGTCCGGCACACGGCCCGCCCGTATCGCCACATGCGCCTCGCCATACTCCAATCGAAACAAGCGATCGCCCGTGAGAAACCGAACAACAAGTTCCGGATGCTCCGCCCGAAACTCAGCTAAAACTGGTGCTAGGATTGGTGAAAAAACCGCCAAAGAGGTCACAACAAGCTCGCCAGTGACGGAAGTCCCACGCCCTTTTAGCCGCCCTGAAAGCTGCGAGAATTGATCATCCGTGGCTTGAGCCACCTGAAGTAAGTCTTGCCCTGCTTCAGTTGACGTATATCCTCGAGCGTGCCGCTGGAAAAGCTTGACCCCCAATTTGGCCTCAAGCGCATCAATATGCCGGATCACGGTCGCATGATGAACACCAAGAACGTCCGCCGCACCCGAAACAGTGCCCATTCGCGCAACTTGATATGCAGTGCGTACCTCGTCCCAATTGTTCATCTCAGGGGTCCTTGCCTGGTTCAATGTAGATCTTTGAACAGTGGCGCCCAGAAACAAGCCCTAAGGTGCGAAATCGCAAATCAACTTTTATGACAAACGGCGGGCAGTAAAAACACCCAGCCCTTCATCTTTCTGCAAATACCTCGGAGAGCACGAGAAGGCAGAGCCTCTCGTAGCCGCCAAACGGCGGCTTCCTTTGCTCGGTTCAAGCCGAAGGGCGCAGAAGGGAGGTGGGCGGGCCCGCCTTCAGAGACGGCTACCGCGCTTGACCTGCGCGCCGTTTCCCGCCATACGCGCTCGCATCCCGGAGAGTCGTGACCCTCCGGTCCTCAGGCCCCGTGCCAGGATCGCCCTCAGTCAGCGCGTTGCGCCCACTGGGGCAACTCTGCGTTGCAGATTGCTCCAGCGGCAAAACCGCCTCTGAACGCATCCTTCAGCTGGGTCTTTGGTTTTCGCCGCGCAGACCCCACATCGGAGTCAACGCATCTAAATACGGAGGGCCTCAGCCCATGTTTGAAAATCTGTCTGATCGCCTCTCAGGTGTCTTTGACCGGCTGACCAAGCAAGGCGCCTTGTCGGATGAGGATGTAAAAACCGCTCTGCGCGAAGTCCGCGTAGCCTTGCTCGAAGCAGACGTTTCGCTCCCCGTGGCACGCGATTTTGTAAAAGCCGTCCAAGAGAAAGCGACTGGGCAAGCCGTTACGAAATCAGTCACACCGGGCCAACAAGTCGTTAAAATTGTGCATGATGAACTGGTGCATGTCCTTCGCGGAGAAGGCGAACCCGGCGCGCTGAAAATCGATAGTCCGCCCGCTCCGCTCTTGATGGTTGGTCTGCAAGGCGGTGGTAAAACCACAACAACAGCAAAACTTGCCAAGCGGCTGAAAGAGCGTGAAGGCAAACGTGTTCTCATGGCCTCTCTTGACGTCAATCGCCCTGCCGCAATGGAACAGCTTGCCATCCTTGGTATGCAGATCGGGGTTGATACGCTCCCCATCGTAAAGGGTCAGGATCCCGTCGCTATCGCCAAACGCGCCAAGCAGCAGGCGACGATGGGCGGGTATGATGTGTATATGCTCGATACCGCGGGCCGCTTGTCCATTGACGAAGAGCTGATGACACAGGTCGAACAGGTTCGTGATGTCGCCACGCCGCGTGAAACGATCCTCGTTGTGGACGGGCTCACCGGGCAAGATGCCGTGAACACGGCCCAGAATTTCGATGACCGTATTGGCATTTCCGGTGTTGTACTTACGCGGATGGACGGTGATGGGCGCGGTGGCGCAGCACTCTCCATGCGGGCCGTCACCGGCAAGCCAATCAAATTCGTCGGCTTGGGCGAAAAGATGGATGCGCTGGAAGAATTCCATCCCGAACGGGTCGCGGGCCGCATCCTTGGCATGGGGGACATCGTCTCGCTTGTCGAAAAGGCGCAAGAGACTGTTGAGCAGGAGCAGGCCGAGCGCATGATGAAGCGCTTCCAACAAGGCCGCTTCAACATGAACGATCTCAAAAACCAGCTCGAGCAAATGGCCAAAATGGGCGGCATGGAAGGTATGATGTCCATGATGCCCGGCGTGGGTAAGATGAAAGGCCAGATGGCGGAAGCGGGCATCGATGATCGCATGCTCAAGCGGCAGGTTGCTCTTATCCAGTCCATGACAAAACGCGAGCGCGCAAACCCTCAAATTCTTCAAGCATCTCGCAAGAAACGGATCGCGCGCGGCGCGGGTCTTGAGGTGAGCGAACTCAACCGCCTTCTAAAGCAGCATCGTCAGATGTCGGACATGATGAAGAAGCTCGGCAAAAAGGGCGGCGCAGGCATGCTTAAACAGCTGGGTGGCATGTTTGGCATGAAGGGCGGCCCCTCCAAAGCCGAAATCGAAGCCGCACAAGCACAGATGGGCAAGATGCCCGGTGGCGGTTTCTCTGGAATGGGCGGCGGCGGCGCGGCATTGCCCCCTGGCCTCAGCGGGTTTGGGAAAAAGAAATGATAAGCTGCACCGTGCGATACGAAATCGACCCTGACAAATTGCTAGAGTTTGAGACCTATGCCCGTTTTTGGCTGCATAAAATTCCAGAGATGGGCGGGACCCATCACGGATACCACATGCCCTTTGAAGGGCCCAATGACATCGCCTATTGCCACTTTTCTTTCTCGTCATTGGCGGAGTACGAAACCTATCGTGCAGCCATGTGGGACGATGCAGAGTGCCTGCGCGCCTATGAATTCGCGACCAAAAGCAAATGCATCCGTCGATACGACCGCAGCTTTACCAAGCCGATGCTAGACGGCGCCACTGCGCAGGAGCTATTTGGGTGACGCTTCCTGCCACCATATCCACGGCGCGCCTCACGCTGCGCGGGCTCGAGATGAACGATCTTGAGCCTTATGTTGCCTACTACACAGGCGACCGGACAGGTGGCGTGGGCGGCCCTAAACCGCGCTTTCGTGTTGTGGAACGGTTTCATGCGATGGCAGGCCAATGGGCGCTTCGGGGCTATGGTAGATATGGGATTGCCCAAGGTGACATCGCCTTTGGTCATGTCGGCATCATGCATATGGACGAAGCGGACCCTATCGAAATCACTTGGACCTTGTGGGACCCTGCATACGAGGGCCAAGGCTTTGCAACCGAAGCAGCAAACGCGGTTCTTGAAGCATGGCGCGGGCCGCAGTTGATTGCGCAAATTTTGAATGAGAACACAGCATCTCTCGCTGTTGCCCAGCGATTGAGCTTTGTAGAGGACCCAAGCGCCCTTGCCCCGGACTACGCCCCAACCATGCGCACTTTTCGCGCTCCTTTGAGGACCGCCGCATGATCCCAATGGACTGGACTTACGGCCTCATCGGGGGCCTCATGATCGGCGCAGCTGCGGCGATGTATTTGCTTGTGAATGGGCGGATCATGGGTGCATCCGGCATCCTTGGTGGCATCGTGGATGCCACAGGTCCAAGCTGGGAAAAGGGCTTGTTCATCGCGGGCCTCATCGGCGCGCCGTTTGTCTATGGGCTGGTCTTTGGGTTTCCTCACACCAACCTGACGTCAGATCCGGTGCTATTGATCCTTGGTGGCCTGACGGTCGGGCTAGGTACGCGAATGGCAAATGGCTGCACCTCTGGGCATGGCGTTTGTGGGATCTCCCGCTTTTCCGTTCGGGGCATCATCGCAACCTGTGCCTATCTTGGTGCTGGGTTTGTCACGATGTTTCTGGGCGGCCAACTCTTGGGGGTCTTTTGATGCGCGGCGTTTTTGCACTTCTTGCCGGATCTGTGTTTGGCGTGGGTCTTTCTGTGTCCGGGATGACGGACACTGCCAAGGTTCAAGGCTGGCTTGACCTTTTCGGCAATTGGGACCCCACGCTGGCCTTTGTACTTGGCGGCGCGATCCTTCCGATGCTGCTTGCGTGGCGTGTGGCAGCACGTCGGCAAAGATCTGCACTTGGCAGCTTTATCCCCGCACCTTCGGATCCGGTGATTGACCGCAAGCTTTTGATCGGCTCGGGACTCTTTGGATTTGGCTGGGCTGTGGCCGGCTTGTGCCCCGGACCGGCAATGGCCGTGCTTAGCTATGGCGGCGCAGATGCGTGGCTTTTCTTTGGTGCAATGGCGGTGAGTATGCTTGGCCACCGGATCATTCCGCAGATGTGGACCGGTGCACGTACATGACTGCTGTAACCCCCATCATCGAAACTGAGCGGCTCACCCTGCGCAAGCCCGGGCCGCAAGATTGGCCCAACGCACAGGCATTTTACGCCAGCGAACGCTCTGTTGGTGTCGGCGGCCCACGGAACGAAGGCGATGCATGGCGCGCTTTTGCGATGTTCGTTGGGCACTGGGATCTTTGCGGCTTCGGCCTTTTTGCAATTACATTGAAAGACGGGCCAGACGCAGCCATTGGCATTGCCGGGCCGTTCTTTCCTGCGGGCTGGAATTACCCTGAAATCGGCTGGCACATCTGGACGCCTGAGTACGAAGGCAAAGGCATCGCCCATGAGGCCGCTTTGGCGACACGTAAATTTGCGCGCGAAACGCTGGGTTGGGACGGTGTGGTCGTGTCAAACATCGCCTATGACAACACCCGTTCTATGGCATTGGCAGAGCGTATGGGCGCCGTGCGCGACGATACATTGAACTTCCCACCGGTCGGCGCATGCGCCGTTTACCGTCACCCGGAGGCCGTCTAATGATCCCAACACTCACCACTGAGCGGCTGACGCTTACAGCGCTGGCCGAACGGCATTTTGAACCGCTGGTTGAATTCTATGCGTCTGACCGGTCTTCCTTTGTGGGCGGACCACTTACTCAAGAGCGCACATGGCGCGTGCTTGCTGGTGAGTTGGGTCATTGGCCCTTGCGCGGCTATGGTCGCTTTGCTGTCGAAGAAACAGCAACGGGCCAGATGGTGGGGCTTATCGGGCCTTGGAACCCATTTGGCTGGCCTGAGGCCGAACTAGGCTGGGATCTGATGAACGGGTTCGAAGGCCGTGGTTATGCGACCGAAGCTGCAACAGAAGCGCGGCGTTGGGCCTATGAAACGCTGGGTTGGACAACTGCGATCAGCCTGACGGCTCCGGGCAACATCGGGTCCGAAAACGTTTGCAAGCGTCTGGGCTGTGCGCCTGATGGCCGTTTTGTCCATGACATTTTTGGAGACATGCAAGTTTGGCGCCACCCCGCACCACAGGAGCTGACAATATGACCGGCGATACCGTTCAAAAGGCAGCGGACGTTCTGAAATCGCACCGCGAGAGTATCGACCGGCTGGATGCGATCCTCGTTTATACATTGGGTGAGCGGTTCAAGCACACGCAAGCCGTCGGCGTCCTCAAGGCGCAGCACGACCTTCCCCCGTCCGATCCCGCACGCGAAGACGCGCAGATCGCCCGGCTCGAAGATTTGGCCCAACGCGCGGATCTTGATCCCGCTTTTGCCAAGAAGTTTCTCAACTTCATCATCGCTGAAGTCATTCAGCACCATAAGAAACACCAATCCTGACGGCATCGCCCGTCACACACGCCATTCAAGGAGAACTCAACAATGGCCATGAAAATCCGTCTTGCCCGTGGTGGCTCAAAAAAGCGCCCATTCTATCGCATCGTTGCGGCTGACAGCCGTATGCCACGCGATGGCCGCTTCATTGAAAAGCTCGGCACATATAACCCTCTTTTGCCCAAAGACAGCGAAGAGCGCGTCAAAATGGACATGGAGCGCGTTCAGCATTGGCTGAGCCAAGGCGCACAGCCCACAGACCGGATTGCCCGGATGCTGGAAGCCGCAGGCGTTTTGCCTAAGAAAGAGCGTTCTAACCCTAACAAAGCCAAGCCCGGCAAAAAGGCAAACGAGCGCGCTGAAGAGAAAGCAGCGAAGGCAGCTGCTGCCGCTGAAGCCGCTGCAGCTCCTGCTGAAGAAGCAGCAGCAGAGTAAGCCTCGCATGTTTCGCTTGCTGCGTTCGCTCGCGATTGTAGCCCTCGCCTTTTGGGCGGGGGTCATGTTTGAACGTGCCGACGCGCAAGAGGCATGTATCGCTGAGGAACAGTGGGGCACCTGGCTGTCATGTGTCTCACGTGAAGTGTTGGAAGAGGTGATTTAATGACCGAAGAAGACACGCGCGTCTGTGTTGGTGCGATCGCTGGGGCGTATGGCGTCAATGGAGAGGTTCGAATCAAGAGCTTTTGCGCCGACCCACTGGCATTGGGCGATTATGGCCCGTTGCAAACCGAAGATGGCACGCGCAGCTATGACGTTCAGGTTGATCGGGCTGGCAAAGGTGAGGTGATCGGACGGCTGTCTGATGTGCGCACCAAAGAAGACGCTGACGCTCTTAAGGGCACGCGTCTCTACGCA
The DNA here is from genome assembly GCA_937995865.1 of uncultured Paracoccaceae bacterium. Taxonomy (GTDB): domain Bacteria; phylum Pseudomonadota; class Alphaproteobacteria; order Rhodobacterales; family Rhodobacteraceae; genus Shimia_B. Next base: position 18,458 of record CALKJA010000212.1, read on the forward strand.
GGGCGCGATATGCTCCCTGACTTACCCGATGACGAATATTACTTTGCCGATTTGATCGGTGTGAAGGTTTATGATCCCGGGGGAGAGCTGCTTGGCAGTGTCAAGCAGGTGCTCAACCACGGAGCCGCCGATCTACTTGAAATTCAGGTGCCCGGTCGGTCCGAAACTGCGCTGTTGCCCTTTACACTTGAAGCTGTGCCAACGGTTGATTTGCCCGCGGGTCGGATCATTGCGGACCCGCCCGACGGCGTATTCTAATCGGCCATGCAACGGCGCATCCTTGTCCATGCAGGTTTCCACAAGACCGGAACCTCAACGATCCAAGGATTCTTGCGTTCAAACCGCCGTGCGCTGCGCCCGTGGTTCATTCCCTTCGCAAAAGAAGCTTTCCCCGAGGTTGGCAAGCTAACCCGTATTTTCGGGCAGCGGCCCTTTCCGTGGCGCAAACGGGCGATCCGGCGGGGTCTGCGTGATTTCCTTGCGAGCGTTCCAGATGGGCACAATATCGTGCTCAGCCGCGAAGCACTGTTGGGTGCGATGCCCGGATACGAAGATTGGCGTGGGCGGCGTTTGGCGGGTTATCCTGCGGCTCCCGCGCTGACGAAGATTTTGCGCGCTGAATTGGTGCGGCGCTTTCCAGACGCGGAAATTTCGTGGCTGTTCACAACCCGTGATCACGACGCTTGGGTGCGTTCCATTTGGGGCCACCACGTTCGTACAACCGATATCACAGAAAGCGCCGAGAGCTTTGCCGCCAGTGTCATCGCCCTGCCATCCACCGTCGAGATTGCCGCAGCTTTGGCCAAACACCTTGCCCCGCAACGTGTGATCACAGCCCCGCTGGAAGAGATCTCACGCCATCCATGTGGGCCGGCCGGGGCGGTGCTTGATGCTATGTCCGTGCCGGTGTCTGCCTATGCAAAATTCAATATGGTGCCCGCAGCAAATGTGGGGCCAGACCCGCAACAAGCTGAGCACATGCTTAGCTTGAACGCGCTTGGAGGGAGCGGGCTTCAAGAAACCAAACGCAAGCTTATGGGCCGGCGACCCCGCTGATTGATCCATACCGCAGAGCGGGATACATCCGAGACATGACAAATAGACTCACCAAAAGTCACGGGCGCAAAAGCATCCGAGCAAGCTTACGCCCCCGCTCGCTGATGGATGGGCCCGAAGAGCTCGCGAATGTGTGGACCGCGCGTATCGTAACCTTGTTTCCAGATACATTTCCCGGTGTTCTTGGGGCCTCCCTCACCGGAAAGGCGCTCAAAGACGGTAAGTGGCAAATGCACACTACGGATTTGCGGCTTTATGGCGAAGGCAAACACCGCAACGTAGATGATACGCCGTCCGGTGGTGGCGCGGGCATGGTTCTGCGCGCGGATGTTGTCGGGCGTGCGATCGAAGCGACCCATCGCTTGGGGCCGATCCTATATATGTCCCCCCGCGGACGTCCCTTTACGCAAGACATGGCCCACACCTTGGCCCAAGGCCCAGGATGCACAATTTTGTGCGGACGGTTCGAAGGCGTCGATGAGCGCGCTATTGCGCATTATGGCATGCAAGAAGTCTCAATAGGTGACTATGTCTTGACCGGCGGAGAGCTAGCCGCGCAGGTCATGCTGGACGCGACCGTACGCCTGTTGCCGGGCGTGCTCGGCAACGAAGCATCAACACAAGAGGAAAGCCACTCCAACGGCTTTCTGGAGCATCCGCAATACACGCGACCTACGGAATGGATGGGCCGCGAAATCCCAAGTGTGCTGACATCAGGCGATCACGGCAAAATTGCAGAATGGCGCAGAATGCAATCAGAAGAGCTGACCAAAACACGCCGCCCTGACCTCTGGAACAAGCGTACGAGCTAACTCTTCGCGCCCGACAATGCGGCAAACTCTTCATTGATCCGATACTCCCCAAAAGGGCCCTCGCCGCGTAGCGGCGCCCCCTTTTGCCACAGGCAACAAGGCCGAAGGGGGAGGCGGGTGGGCCCGACAGAGCAATACATCCGCGTGCCTTCAATTCTCTTGCTCCCTTCTCCCCAAGCGCCTATACGCCATCCATCGCGGCGGTGAGGTGACTCGCCGCTTTGGTCGTTTGTGTGGACGTGCCACACAGCAAAGAACAGCCGTCAACGAACGTACGCGTTCCTCTTGGCGGACATGATCCGCGGGCAAACCGCGCAGAACAATAAGGAGCATCAGATGAACCTGATTGCACAGATCGAGGCGGAACAAGTTGCCGCCCTCGGGAATGACCTTCCCGATTTTAAAGCCGGCGACACCCTGCGCGTCGGCTACAAGGTGACCGAAGGCACGCGCACCCGTGTCCAGAACTACGAGGGCGTTTGCATCGCCCGTAAAAACGGTTCTGGCATTGCTGGGTCTTTCACCGTTCGCAAAATCTCCTTTGGCGAGGGCGTTGAGCGTGTATTCCCGCTGCACTCGACCAATATCGACAGCATCACTGTCGTGCGCCGCGGCCGTGTCCGTCGTGCCAAGCTGTATTACCTCCGCGCCCGCCGCGGTAAGTCCGCGCGTATCGCGGAAGACACCACATATAAGCCGAAGAAAGGGTAACTCAGATGAAAAAAGACACCCATCCCGATTACCACTTCATCGACGTCAAAATGACGAACGGCGACGTAATCAAGATGCGCTCCACATGGGGCAAAGAGGGCGACTCGCTTTCGCTGGATATTGATCCCTCTGTGCACCCAGCATGGACAGGTGGTTCGACACGCCTGATGGACACTGGCGGCCGCGTCTCCAAGTTCAAAAAGAAATACGAAGGCCTCGGCTTCTAAAGCCAGACCGACCCTGGGCCTTTGGCCAAAGAAGGCAAGAAACGCCGCATCCATTGGGTGTGGCGTTTTTCTTTGTGATGTTAACCGGATCCGAAAGTCCCGCAATGCTAGCGGAGGCCCGTGGATGCACGTTCATAGGATGCATATCCGATTGGCTTTTTGCCCGATGGATCGCTCTGAGGCGGGGCGCACCTGCAACAACGCGCTCTGATTTATGACGTTGGGCTTCCCTCTATGCTCACCACAACATATGCTATCGTCATCGGGTTTGTAGGGATGTTGAAGAGTGGCGCACATCATTGTTGTTGGAAATGAGAAGGGTGGGTCAGGGAAGTCCACGACCTCCATGCATGTTGCGACAGCGCTTGTCCGTATGGGGCACAAGGTTGGAGCGTTGGATCTTGACCTACGCCAGCGTTCTATGGGGCGTTACGTTGAGAACCGCGTAGCCTATGCTGCGCGCGAGAATCTCGAGCTGCCAACCCCAAACTATGTCGACCTGCCTGAAATTGACCCTGCACAATTGGACGAAGGCGAAAACGTTTTTGACCATAGACTGTCAGCAGCCATCGCCAAACTCGAGCCTGAAAGTGATTTCATTCTGATTGACTGCCCCGGCTCTCATACACGCTTGAGCCAGGTCGCACATTCCCTGGCCGACACGCTCATCACACCTTTGAACGACAGTTTTGTTGATTTCGATCTGCTCGCCAAAGTAGATCCCGATGGACAAAATATCCTTGGCCCGTCGGTTTACTCTGAGATGGTTTGGCATGCGCGGCAGCTGAGGGCACAAGCAGGGCTAGAACCGATTGATTGGATCGTTGTTCGCAACAGGCTCGGTGCGCAACAGATGCTCAACAAAGAAAAAATGGGTGCTGCGCTCGACAAACTCGCCCGGCGTATCGGGTTTCGGCACATTCCAGGCTTTTCGGAGCGCGTCATTTTCCGCGAGCTTTTCCCCCGAGGGCTTACGCTTCTTGATCTTAGGGATGTGGGCGTCAAGCGGCTTAACATCTCAAACATCTCAGCGCGGCAAGAGCTACGCGACCTTGTGAAAGCCTTGAACTTACCCGGTGTGACCTCCGACTTTTAGTCGGTGCCGCGCGTCTAAACGCTCAAGGCCGTCAAACAGCCTGCGGATCCGTGTCGATTGGGTCAGAATGCAGATGTTGAACGCTTGCATCCTGACTTTTCGGATCTTCTGACCGTTGCGAGACCCAACCAAGAGCAATATCCCAAGGATAGACAGCGACCGCCGATGCTCCCTTGGCTCCGCGGGTTAAAACAACGCACATTGCTTCACCGACCTGAGCTTCTACAAGCCCAGCTGCACGCAGAACATCGACATGCAAGAATACATCTTCCGCTTCCCCAAAGACGTTTAGAAACCCAAAGCCTTTGCCCTTATCGAACCATTTAAGACGTGCAGGCGCCAAATTTTCGCTGGCTTGGGGTTGAGCGCCTTGTCCGGGCTTTTGACTGTTCTCTGGTGAATCCAGTGAAAGCAGACGGCTTGCTTGCAGGCCCTTAGGCGTTTCTTCAAAAGTAAGCTCGACTTTGTCGCCGGCCATCACTGATGTTCGACCAGAGTCTCTCACTACGTTTACATGTAGCAATATATCTTGGGGTACGCCGTCGGCGACTACAAAACCAAAACCTTTAGAAAGATCGAACCATTTTACTACGCCGCGAACGATCGGTTCATCCGACATGTCACATTTGCCTTAAGATCCACACCAATCGGGTGCGCTTTATTACTCTCTTAACGTGACGTGTGACGCGTCCTAGGTCAATCTCAGCAGGCATGAAATATACCGCAACATGCGTGTTTCTAACGACTTTCCGACACAAACCTGAACGCGAACCGAAAATTCCCGGAATTCACACCCGTAAAGATTGATTTTGGCTCAAGGGATTATTCTGCATCCGCTTTAAGAAGGGACGGTCACGGTTATCGTTTACCCAAAAACCGATAGACCTTCGTTGCCAATGGCTGGATTTCAATCAACCAAAAGCTGAAAGCGGGGGCCCCACTCGCCCTATTCTTGGTTGTCCGTCATCAAGGTAGCGTGCGCCACGCGGCACAAGACCCAAACTTTCGCAGCTGAACTTTGAACGCTCAGATCATCTTCAATGGCAGCCTATGCCGCAAAATGCCCAAGTGTAATGATTGCTTTCATACAGAATTGCCCGCGTATACAATCCCATCATTTGCAGCACACCCCCGAGCGCGCTTGCTATCCGGGTGCCATTTTCCCGGAAAATCCTTGCTCAAACTGTGATTTTTACCGTTTGCTCGATATCGCCAAAAATCGATATGCCCTTGGAGTCGTCCATCCAAATACGAACGGTGTCACCGTCTTGCAAAAATGGAGTTTCGGGGCTGCCTGCCTGAAGCGTTTCAACCATGCGCTGCTCTGCGATGCATGAATAGCCAATCCCACCATGCGCTATAGGCTGACCGGGATCACCACCCATACCTTGGTTAGAAATTGTGCCTGAACCGATAATCGTACCCGCCGGCAAATGCCGCGTTTTCGCTGCGTGGGCGATCAAATCTCCGAAATCAAAGGTCATGTCCTGCCCAGCATCCGCCCGGCCAAAGGGCTGTCCGTTTAGATCCACCTTGAGCACGCCATGCAATTTGCGTCCATCCCAACCTGCAAGCTCATCTGGGGTAACGGCCATTGGTGAACAGGCTGATGCGGGCTTAGACTGCACAAAGCCAAACCCTTTGGACAGCTCGGCTGCAATCAGGTTACGCAAAGATACATCGTTGAGAAGCATCACATACACGATGTAACTGGCTGCGCATTCGGCCGTGACCCCCATGGGAACGTCGCGGGTAATTACGGCGATTTCAGCCTCAAAATCGATACCCCAATCTGCCTGCCCTGCAATGTCATCTTGCGGGCCCATAAAACTAGCGCAGCCTTGATACATAAGCGGATCGGTCCAGAAACTCGCAGGCATGGCAGCACCGCGCGCTCGCCGCACAAGATCGACATGGTTTACATAAGCCGACCCGTCCAGAAACTGCGCGGCGTTGGGTAAAGGTGCGCAACACTCTTTGGCGGAAAAAGGGATGGGGTCACCAAAGGGTATTACCCCCTCTTCACGCAATGCGATCCGAAGAGTGGCATCCGTCGCGCGGCGGCATGTTTCGCCGTCGTCTTCAACTATTACCAATTGACCGTCGAGCATCGGCTTGAGGCTTGCTATCCTCATTTCTGACCTGCTGTTCCGTCAAACTTCTTGTCCAGATCAGCCCAGCAATCGATATAATCATCTTGCAAAGGTGCCTCGGTGGCGGCAAATTTCGTGAGGTGTTGAGGAAATCGGGTCTCGAACATAAAAGACATCGTATCTTGCAATTTCACTGGCTCAAGCTGTGCGTTGGATGCGCCTTCAAAGGCGGTTCGATCCGGCCCATGTGGAAGCATCATATTATGCAGAGATAGGCCACCCGGCATGAAACCCTTGGGCTTAGCATCATATTGCCCGTGAATGTTTCCCATCAGCTCGGACATAATGTTCTTATGGTACCACGGCGGCCGGAAGGTATCCTCGGCGACCATCCACCGATCCCGAAAAAGGACGAAATCAATATTTGCTGTGCCGGGTTGCCCAGAGGGCGCTGTGAGTACGGTAAAGATTGATGGATCTGGGTGATCAAACAGAACCGCCCCAACCGGGCAGTAGGTTTTGAGATCATATTTGCAGGGTGCGTAGTTGCCATGCCACGCCACCACATCCAGCGGAGAGTGATCAATTTGGGTTTCATGGAATTGCCCGCACCATTTGATCGTGACGGTTGACGGCTCATCCCGATCTTCAAACGCCGCGACGGGAGTTTTGAAGTCACGCGGGTTTGCCATGCAATTGGCCCCGATCGGACCGCGCCCCGGAAGTTGGAATGTTTGGCCATAGTTCTCGCAGACAAACCCCCGGCACGGGCCGTCAAGCACCTCCACCCGGTACAGCAGGCCGCGCGGAAGGATCGCGATTTCCTGAGGTGCGATATCTATTACACCCAACTCAGTTGCAAATCGCAGGCGCCCTTCTTGTGGAACCACAAGGATTTCTGAGTCGGCTGAATAGAAATAGGCATCTTCCATGCTTTGCGTCACCAAATACACATGTGCCGCCATGCCAATTTGGGTATTCACATCACCCGCCGTTGTCATCGTACGCATCCCAGTGAGCCATGTGAGCCCAGCACCCCCATGCGGCACCGGATCCCATCGGTATTGGCCAAGACTGGTCACGTTTTCGATGACATGCGGCGCGGTTTTCCAATGTGGCATTCCAATGCGCAGGTAGCGGTTGGAATGTTTGACCGAAGGCCGGATACGGTAGCACCATGTCCGCTCGGGCCGGTCATGGGTGAAGGCTGTGCCAGATAGTTGTTCCCCATAAAGCCCGTAGTTGCATTTCTGCGGGCTGTTCATACCTTGCGGAAGCGCCCCCGGCAGGGCCTCGGTCTCAAAATCATTTCCGAAACCGGGCATATAACCCGGCATCACCCCGGATGATGTGGCTGCAGTGGTCAGCCCATGTTCGCGTTGCTTTGTCACCGTCGCCCAATCCTTCCCATCACCTTTCACTTGGAATATTGGTTGCTTTTGTAACTATCAAGCGCAGGCCGTTAGATGAATAACTTCGACATCGAAGATTTTACGCCCTATCTGCTCAACCGCGCAGCTGAGCAGGCAAGCCTCCGGTTTCAGGCGCAATATCGTGATACCTATGGGATGCTCCGAACGGAATGGCGCGTGCTGTTCCATTTGGGTCGCTTTGGTGAGATGACCGCGCGCAGCATTTGTGACCGCGCGGGCACTCATAAGACCAAGGTAAGCCGAGCTGTAGCCGCTTTGGAGCGCAAACGTTTTTTAAAGCGGATACCAGACGATCAAGATAAGCGCTGCGAGACGTTGCAGCTAACCCGTGCGGGCAAAACCACTTTTTACAAACTTCTAGCCGAGGCCCAGCGCCACGACGCTGCTCTTCTCGCCTCTTATTCGCAAGACGAGCGCGCGTTACTCAGACGGTTCTTGCTCAGGGTTGCTGAGATTTCGCGGGCTTAGTCATAGGCAGCATCTACAATAAATTCGACCTTCAGCTCAGGACGGGCAAGCTTGGCCTCTCCACACGCGCGAGCGGGGGCGTATCCGGTTGGCACCCAGGCATTCCAAACTTCATTCAGACCTGCAAAATCTGACATATCCGCCAACCAAATCGTCACGCGCAGCATCTTCTCTCGGGACGATCCGGCTTGTTCAAGAAGTGCGTCTATCTTTTCAAGACAGACCTGCACCTGCTCTTGAATCGTTTCACCTTCGGCGACCTGACCAGTCAGATAGGCCACGCCATTATGCTTAACGATTTTGGAGGAGCGGGCACCGGTTTCAATGCGTTCGATCATAGGTCTTGTCCTTTGGGTCAGTGTCGAGCGGCCATTCGTTGCGCCATCGCAATCATGCGCGCAGAAAAGCCCCATTCATTGTCGTACCAGCCAAAAATACGCAGCTGGTTATCTTGCAGTTGCATCGATTCCGTCAGGCCCAGGACAAGCGATTCCGGCCGCGCCCGCATATCTGTGGATACGCATGGGTCGCTTGTTGCGCCGATCACAACTCCATCGACAATGGTGCTCCGCAAAAACGCATTCAGATCGTTGGGCGCTTGCTTGACCTGTACGACCGCATCTACGGCAGAAACCGAAATCGACGGCACCCGCAATGCCGCCACGCTCAGCCGGTCCTGAAATTCGGGCAGAACATGGATGATTTGCCCTGCCGCACTTGTCGTTGTTGGCACCATCGAAACTGCCGCCGCTCGGCTGCGTTCAAGTGAGGGGCCGGGTACGTCAACGGTGGGCTGGCTTCCGGTGTAACAATGGATTGTCGTTACATGTGCGCGGTCGATACCAATTGTCTCGTCCAACCTCTTAAGAAGCGGTGCAATCGCATTTGTAGTGCAAGAGGCGTTGGACGCTATAGTAACATCCCCGAGCTCTTGCGCATTGGCCCCAATAACAACGGTGCGATCAGCTGCCGGGGACGGCCCAGAGATTAAGACCGCCTGCGCGCCCGCATCTATTCCGGCCTTGGCCGCATCACGTGTATTGGCCCTCCCAGTGCATTCCAGCACGACATCAACGGAGCTGAGATCTGCCGCGCGCAGATCTTGGTGCTGCCAGAAAGGAACCGCGACACCATTGATGGTGAGTACACCGTCTTGCGCCGTGACCTCGCCGGGATACGGCCCAAAAACGCTGTCATATCGAAAGAGGTAGGCGCAAGTTTCTAAAGGCGCGATATCGTTGATCGCAACCACGTCCAGATCGGACCTCGCTGGGTCGGTAAGGATCTGGCGCAAGATTGTGCGCCCGATCCTACCGAAGCCGTTTATGACAATGCGTGTGGCCATGGCTTTGCTCTGCGGGCAAGGCCTTTAGAAATCAACCTCAATCGCGATACCTTTTTCAATCGCAAGATCAACAACCGCCGCTGCGACCGCCAGATCCTGAAGACCGACACCAGTGCCATCAAAAAGCGTGATTTGCTCAGGAGAGCTGCGGCCCGGATGCGTTCCGTTGATAACAGCGCCCAGCTGCGCCACATCACCTTCTGAAATCAAACCCTGACCAATGGCATGCTGGGCTTCGCCGATTGAGATAGATTGCGCCACCTCATCCGTGAAAACATCCGCCTTGACCAACAGCGCAGCCTCAACTTCCTGCTTTCCGATCGTGTCAGTGCCCATGCACGCCACATGCGTTCCGGGTGAAACGTGGTCTGCCAAAAGCGACGGAGCAAAAGCCGATGTGATAGAGATAATGACATTGGCTTCGATCATCCTGGGAAGGTCAACAGCCTCAAATGGGACACCGGCTTCGGTCGCAACTTTCTCAATATTCGGCAGCATTTCGGGGTGGAAGTTCCACCCAATAACCTTTTCAAAGCTGCGCTGTTCAAGGGCTGCGCGCAGTTGGAAAGTAGCCTGATGACCCGCGCCGATCATGCCAATCACTTTGGCGTCCGCTCGTGCCAAATGTTTGATCGAGACCGAAGATGCTGCAGCCGTCCGCAAAGCGGTCAAAAGATTGCCACCGACCATCGCCTTGGCTTTGCCCGTGTCCGGATCAAAAAGAAACACGGTCGATTGGTGATTAATCTCGCCGCGTTTCTCAAGGTTGTGTGGCCAATACCCGCCCGCCTTAAGGCCAAGCGTCAGGCCCGCTTGGTCGAACCCGCCCTTAAACCCATAAAGCGCATCTTCATGGCCGATCGCCTCCCTCACAACTGGGAAATTATAGGCATCCTTTGAGGCCATAGCCGCAAAGACTTTTTCCACCGCATCAAAGGCGGCGTCTCGCGTCATGAGATCCGCAATCTCACGTTCGGGCACAATCCACATAGCTGCTTACCTTTTTCATCAAGAAAGACGCGCCCAAGCGGGCACCCTTTCATCTTTCCAAAAATACCTTTGGTGCAACATAGCAGCGGGGGCAGGTTGTGCCGCCCGGCTGCTACATCGCTTTGCATGCCCGTGCCTTAGTAGGCTTTTCCACGGGCAGATACAGGCCAGACAACCTCAACCTTGCCTCCGCGCACGCCGACATACCAATCATGCACATTGCAGGTTGGGTCGCAGTGGCCCGGCACCAGCTTGAGCTTGTCATTCACGTTCAGCACGCCGCCTTCGTCCATCACGACGCCGTGCTCATCAGAACATTTCACATACTCAACGTCATCGCGGCCAAAGATCGTTGGCAACCCGCTGTCGACTGACTGCGCTTTAAGGCCAGCATCAACGATGGCCTTGTTCGCCTTTGCGTGGCTCATCACGGTTGTCAGGATGAACAAAGCATTCTCCCACTCGCCCTGATCGATGCGCTTGCCCTCTTTATCAAGAATCCGGCCATAGTCTGCGTCCATGAACGCGTAAGACCCGCATTGCAGCTCGTTGAAAACGCCAGAGTTGCTTTCAAAGTAGTAAGAGCCTGTGCCGCCTCCGCCCACGATATCGCAAGTCAAACCCTCGGCGCTAAGACCCGCAAGCGCGTCTTTGACCATATCAATGGCAACCTGCGTCTTACCCGAACGCTCTTCATAGCTATCAAGGTGCTGCATCGCGCCCTGATAGGCCTGAATGCCCGCGAACTTGAGGCCCTCGGCGGCGTCAATCATCTTTGCAATGTTCACGACTGCTTCGGTCGTGGTCACACCGCACCGGCCAGCACCGCAATCAATCTCAACGAGGCATTCAATCTCCGTACCGTGCTTTTGCGCAGCCGCCGAGAGATTTGCGACGTTTGCCGGATCGTCCACACAACATAGTGTGCGTGCGCCCAGTTTGGGCATGCGAGCCAGTCGATCAATTTTGGCAGGATCAGTCACTTGGTTGGAGACCATCACATCTTTGATGCCGCCGCGGGCGAACACTTCCGCCTCAGATACCTTTTGACAGCAAACACCAACTGCGCCGCCAAGCTCTTCCTGAAGCTTTGCGACTTCTACAGATTTATGCATCTTGCCATGCACCCGGTGACGCATGCCGTGGGATTTGGCGTAATCGCCCATCTTCTTGATGTTGCGCTCAAGCGCATCAAGATCCAGCACAAGCGCGGGCGTTTGAATGTCCGCTGCGTCCATGCCCGGCTTTGCGGGGATGTCATATCCGACTTCGTAGTCGTCGAGGGCCTGTAGGTCTTTCATATCGTCACTCCAATTTCAGGGTGTGTTCGCATAAGGGGTGGGCGTTTCCTATCGGAAACTAGATGAGTCTAAAAGCCGAAAAGCGCGGATTTATGCCGCAAGCCAAGGCAGTTTATCAAGGTCCACGTTGCCACCCGTGACGATCACGCCAACGCGCTTGCCTGCAAACATCTCTTTGTTCTTCAGGATCGTCGCCAATGGCACCGCGCAACTTGCCTCCATGACGATCCGCAAGTGCTTCCACGTAAGCTTCATCGCATCGATGATCTCTTCTTCAGAAGCAGTGAAAATGTCGGTGACGTGGTTTGAAACGAAATGCCAAGTCAGCTCTTTGAGCGGCACAAGAAGCCCGTCCGCAATCGTTTTGGGCGCATCATCTGCGATGATGTGACCGGCCTTAAAGCTGCGATAGGCGTCATCGGCCTGCTCAGGTTCTGACGCGATAATCTGGATATCTGGCGCAAGGTTCGAGAGGGTCAGGCAGGTTCCGGAAATCATGCCACCGCCGCCAATCGGCGCGACCATCACCTCAAGCCCGTCGACTTGCTCAATAAACTCAGCAGAGCACGTCCCCTGCCCTGCAATAACGCGGGGATCGTTATAAGGATGAACAAAGTCGCCACCCGTCTGGGCCTGCACCTTGGCGAACGTCTCCTCTCGTGACGTCGTGGACGGTTCACATTCAGTGATCACACCGCCATAGCGGCGCACGGTATCTTTCTTGGCTTGCGGCGCTGTACGCGGCATCACCACGTTGCAGGGAATGCCCCGTCGCATCGCCGCATAGCTGAGACACGAGGCATGATTTCCCGATGAATGCGTGGCCACACCCGCCTTAGCCTGCTCATCGCTCAGTCCAAAGACTGCGTTGCTTGCACCGCGGACCTTGAAGGCACCCGGCTCCTGAAAATTCTCGCACTTAAAGAACAGTTCGGCGCCGGTCAGCTCATTGAGAAAGGCAGACGTCCGCACCGGCGTGCGATTGATATGCGGCTTGATCCGTTCATGGGCGGTCAGCATGTCGTCCAAAGTGGGGATATACATGGCAAAGTCTTTCATTAAGCAGCGTGTTGCGAAGTCAGGGCGGGGGCCGCACGATAGTAGTCCTGTGCAGCAGCGACGCCCGAGCCTAGCTTAATGTCCAGTCCAAGATCCACCATACACATTTCGGCCGTGGCAATCCCGCTTAACATCATCACATCTGTCAAACTGCCCAGGTGGCCGATGCGGAACACCTTGCCTGCAACCTCACCCAGTCCCACACCAAAGGCTACCCCATAGGCTTGAGCAGCATGTGTTACGATATCCGTTCCATTGAACCCATAAGGCGTCCGGATTGCGCTCACCGTGTCGGAATAAACGTCTGGTGATGCAGCGCACAGCTCCAGCCCCCACGCATCCACTGCTGCACGCACGCCGCTAGCGATACGAGAGTGGCGTGCGAATACAGAGTCCAGCCCTTCGGCCAGCAGCATCGTGCACGCTTCATTCAGCCCGTTCATTAAACCAACTGCAGGCGTATAGGGATAGGCGTTCGCGTCATATCCTTTGGCCATGTCGTGCACGTCAAAGAATGTACGTGGCAGAGTCGCGGATTTGGTCGCCTCCATAGCGCGCGGGCTGAAGCCAACGATGGCCAGTCCAGCTGGCAGCATGAAACCCTTCTGAGATCCAGTCACAGCAACGTCCACACCCCATTCGTCAAAGCGAAAATCCATTGATCCAATCGAGGATACGCCATCCACAAACAGCAGCGCCGGATGCCCCGCCGCGTCCAGCGCGGCGCGCACAGCAGCGATGTCCGATTTCACGCCCGTTGCTGTTTCATTATGCGTCGCCAGCACCGCTTTGATCTCATGACCTGTGTCTGCGGTCAGGATCTCCTCATAGCGATCAGCAGGCAATCCGTGCCCCCAAGGCGTCTCCACGATCTGCACGTCCAAAGCGTGGCGCTGGCACATATCGATCCAGCGATGCGAAAACATGCCGTTTCGGGCGGCAAGGATTTTGTCGCCTGCGTTCAGGCAGTTGGACAGCGCCGTTTCCCAGCCGCCAGTGCCGGTAGACGGGAAGATAAATACCTCAGCTTCAGTGCTTTTGAGAACCTTTTTCACGCCAGCGCGCGCTGGATGAAGGATCTGTCCAAAAAGCGGCGACCGATGATCGATCGTCGGCATATCGCAGGCTTTACGCAGGCCTTCTGGGATGTTTGTCGGGCCCGGAATAAAAACTGGGTTCTGAAAACTCATATCAACCTCCTTCATCAGTAGCCATGTTTCTAGCTGGACCTTCGGAGGACATAAACTTTTTTGAAATCCTATTTCAGAATTCGAATTTCCTGATTTTATCATCCTTGTCAGATACTTACATTTTTCATATGGTGAACTATCAATTCACTTTTGAAAAAGAGGCGCACATGGTCAACCCAGATCCTCCCGATTCCCCAACCCGCCGTTCGCGTGGCCGGCCGCGCGGTTGGGATGACAAGACCGCGCAAAACACGATCAAATCTCTTGATCGCGCAATGGAGGTTTTCGAGTTTCTCAGCGAAGGAAACGGCAAAGCACTTACTGCATTGGCTAGCGAAATGGGCCAATCCCCAGCCACCGTTTACCGCATTCTTGTTACTCTCGAAGGCCGCGGTTTGGTCGAGTTTGATCCCATTGAGCAAATCTGGATGATCGGCCCCAAGGCCTTTGTCATCGGCGCACGCTTCTTGCGCCGAACCAGTCTTGTGGACCGCGCGCGCCCGGTCCTGCGTCGATTGATGGCTCAAACCGGTGAAACCGCGAACCTTGGGATTGAGAAAGAAGGTGATGTGCTGTTTCTCAGTCAGGTCGAAACCCATTCCAGCATCCGGGCATTCTTTCCACCGGGCACACTCTCTCCTATGCACGCCTCTGGCATTGGAAAGGCCTTGTTGGCTCAGATGGACGAAGACCGCCTTTCACGTACGCTGAAGCATCGCGCGTTGTCGGCCTTTACAGAGTTCACGATCACAGATCCAATCGCCCTAAGACGTGACCTTGAAGAGATCCGCGCGCGGGGCTTTTCGATCGATGGCGAAGAAAAGAACCTTGGGATGCGCTGCATCGCCGCCCCGGTCTTTGACGTCAACGCAGAAGCTGTCGCAGGAATATCGGTGTCAGGTCCGACAAGCCGCGTTGGATTGGCCGATATAGAAGAGCTCAGCCTTTCAGTAATGCAAGCCGCTCAAACGTTGACCAAAGCCATTGGCGGGATCAGCCGCCCCAAGGGCGCAAGTATCTAGGCTTAGGTCTGGAGCCCAAAAGATGACGTTTGCGGAGAAGAAGATCTTGGGTGATCCATTGTTACGGGTCGCCACACGCCGCCAACCCTTCATCCTGCCAGCATCATCTTGATCCGATTGCGGCGTTTGTAGCGACGCGTGTCCACTGCCCGGCAGTGCAATGGGTAACAATGCTATGAGAGGGGCATTTCACCGGTTTCTTCCGCTGTTTCCGGCTAGAGATGCACCCACATATCCCCTGTCTTTTAGCGTTCCTCGGAACCAATCATCGTCATGTCCTCAATCTCCAAGCCGCCATTCCACTTTGAGCAAACTGCGCACCAAAGCAGAGGTTTAAGCCCTGCTTTGCTATACACCGATACTCTAGCGCCCATTCGCGTGCTTGCTAAGGGTAGAGATACCCGCAGCACCTAAACCCAAGTCCGTACGCAGTGGCGCGCCCTTATTGTTCTTCTGGCCTTTGACAAAAGGCATGCACGATCCAAAATCGCGCGCCAGACGGGTCAACAAAAAGGTAGAGACCGTTGCCATCGCCGTGACACCAAGCACCTAGATTATAGGCCAGCTTCTTTGCCAACGTAACGAATAGCGCCATTGGAAATACCATATCCTAAACACTTTAAGGCACGGATCTGGGCAACATCGAAAGAAATTTATGGCAAGCAATTCACCGCAATTTAGCCCTGAAAACAAAGCATAAGGGCCGCCCAAGGCGACCCATTCAAAACGTCTAATAAGGGGTAGTGGCGGACCGAGGAGGATTCGAACCCCCGACCCCTTGATTCGTAGTCAAGTACTCTATCCAGCTGAGCTATCGGTCCACGGCGTGGGTGGTATGCCCGGGCTCAGGGTTTTGCAAGCCCAAACTTGGGCTGTGAGAGCGTTATCTCGGCAACCTCCGCTTTAGGTAGGCACAAAGAGAAAGTCGTGCCGCTCTCGCCGGTGTGTTCCAGAAGAAGTTCTCCACCATGCCCCCGCGCCAGTTCTGAAGCGATGGCAAGGCCAAGCCCAGAACCGCCGGCCCGCGCGCCACCCTCAAACGGAGTAAAGAGCTTGTCCTGCGCGCGTTTGGGCAGACCCGGACCATTATCGCTCACTCTGATCCACCAAACGCTATCGTCTTCCTCACCGCTTACAGTGATTTTGCCGGGGCGCCCCATGACTTCAAGCGCTTGTCGTGCGTTGCGGGTCAAATTGGAAAGAATGCGGAACAGCTGTTCCGCGTCGACGCGCACCACCATCCCCGGAGGCACAGCGCAATGGAAGCTGATCGTCCCGTGTGGCGTTGCAAGCCGTTCACTCTCCAACAGATCTTCAACCAGCTGTGCCAGCGGAATGCGCGCAAGATTCGGCGGGGCTTCGTCCGCCTTGCCAAAGGTAAGCGTTGCCTCACACAGCGCTACCGCGCGGGTGATAGACCGCACAAGCTTGGGCGCAAGGCGGCGTACAGTGGGATCTTGGGATGTCTCGATCCGGTCCGTAAAGAGCTGCGCAGAGGTTAGGATGTTGCGCAGGTCATGATTGACCTTGGCCACCGCGGCCCCAAGCTGCGCAAGCCGGTCCTTTTGCTTAAGCGAGGCCGTCAGATCAGTCTGCAGCGATAAAAGCGCCTCTTCGGCTTGGCGTAACTCCACCACGCCGGCTTTCGGTGAAATGATGTTACGGGCGTCTTCCGGCGCAGTGGAATACCTACGCATATTGCGGACCACGCCCTTAATCGGCGTGACAAGAAGGCGGCGGACAGCAAAGAACAAAAGCACCGCCGTGAAAATTGAGATGACCGCAGACAGAATCAGGATGCGTATCCCATAGTCCAACATCGCCGCACGCAAAGCCTGCGTGCTCAGTGTGATCTCAATCAAAAGCCCTGCTTCCCGTGTGGGATTACCAATCACACGGATCACCCGGTCTTCGGTATCAACAAGGCAGCGCATCGCATCGCGGATAAGCTCGAGCGCTGATGGCTCTCGCAAATCAAAAGACGCATGCAGCGGTTGAATGACCGGTGATGACAGAACCAACTGCCGGACCTCATCACGCCGCAAAACAACGTTATAGACACCCGCATTCTCTAAAAGCTCGGATTCAAGATTGGGCGAAATCACATCTTCGGCCAAAAGCACAAGCGACGCGATCTGCGCCCGCTCAATGCGTTGCAGCAGAAAATCCTCACGGAACCGCGCGATAGAAGGCACAAAAATGAACACCTCGGCCAGCATCACAAAGATGATGGTCAGGATCAGAAAGCGTCCTGAGAGGGTGTTCACCTGGCGTTTCCTTTCTTAGGGCATCCACTTCTGAACAAAGCGGACGACAGTTTTCACTGTATCGTTCTCAAACAGTTTAGGTGAGAAATACGCACTTGCAGCGCGTTTGTTAATCTCTGAAAGGGTCGGATAGGGAAGAACAGTTGCGGAAATCGCGCTCATCTTCATATTGTTGGCGATTGCCATCGCCCACATGGCGATCAATTCACCCGCTTGTTTGCCAACAATCGATGCACCCACAGGGCGGCCCTTAACCACCATGACCTTGATAAGCCCCTTGCCAGCCCGCTCTGCGACGGCACGGTCATTCTCTGCGGTCTCATAGCGCGCAACAAAGACGTTATCTTTGCCGTGCGCTTCAATCGCTTGCGCTTCGGTTAAACCCACTTGGGCAATCTCTGGGTCCGTGTAGGTGGCCCATGGGATATGATTTGTCTTGGCCTTAGCCGGAAGGCCCAGCACCGCCGAGCGCACGACGACTCCTGCGTGATATCCAGCCAGATGTGTGAACTGCATGCCACCTGCGGCATCGCCAATGGCATAAACCTTTTTGTTGGAGGCGGATTTGAGATCTGCGCCCACTTTGACGCCTGCGCGGTCGTATTCAACGCCCGCTGCTTCAAGGTCTAACTTGTCGATATTGACCTTGCGACCCACGGCAACCAGCAAATGTGATCCCGTGATCACGCCCTGAGATGTCTTTACGCTGACAGCTCCTGCGGTCCCTGTAATCTCTTCGGCCTGCGCGCCTTCGATGATTTCGATGCCTTCCGCCCGCAAACGCGCGAGCACAATGGCTGCGATCTCGGGATCGTCTTTACCCAGAGCCTTTTGGCCTTCGACGACTGTGACCTTGGACCCAAGCCGGACATGCGCCTGTGCCATCTCCATTCCAATAGGGCCCCCGCCAATGACAATCAGATGCTCGGGCTTTTCGCGCAAATCAAAAATGTTCTCGTTTGTATAGTGCGGCACCCCGTCCAGCCCAGGGATCGGGGGCACAAACGGGCCAGAGCCGGTTGCCACAATCACCCGGCGCGCGGTGATGCTATATGCGCCTGCTTCAACGGTGTTTGGCCCTGTGAACCGACCAAATTCGCGGATCACGCGAACGCCGAAACCTTCGAACCTTTCTTGGCTGTCTGCCGGTGCAATCTCTTCAATCACCGCCTGCACATGGTCTTTGGCCGCCGCATAGGACACTTCAGGCATAACCGGCGTCACCCCCATAGGCGCGCCACTTTCCATGTAATGCGCTTGCTTGCCAGCGGCGAGCAGTGCCTTGGACGGAACACAACCGAAGTTAAGGCAATCCCCGCCCATTTTGTGCCCTTCAAGCATGATGACATCAGCACCCAATTGCGCGGCCCCCGCTGCAACAGAAAGACCGCCGGAGCCTGCTCCAATGATAAGGAGGTCTGTTTTCAAATTTTCCATCGTCTTGGTCTTTCTGGGTCGGTGACGCCGTTCGAAGGCATGTTTGGAGTATGTTTCGGGCCCCCTGCCGCTTCCAGCGGGACGAGGCCGAGCGTGACGCGAGGCCCCGAGGGAATGGAGCTGTTTAAAGCCCCTTTTTCCCGCCCCGTAAGGTTTTGATTAGGATCGGCAACACTGCCAACACCGCCAACCCAAGGATTGGGCCAAGGATGTGTGGCTCAAAGATGATGCCCAAATCTGGAGTTTCGCCGCGCGCAAAGACTTCGCTCAGACCGGCGCCAATCCATGTGTAAACGATCGCCCCCGGCAGGATGCCAAAGAACGTGCCAATGACGTATTTCCAAAGCGGAACGCCAACGACGCTAAGCGCAAGGTTAGACACAAAGAACGGAAAAATCGGCAGTAAGCGCACCAGAAACAGGGTCTCCCACTGGTTTTCGTCTACGCCTTTCTTGATCCGCCCGATAACGCCGTCGCTGTTATTGAGCTTCTCGGCTGCTGCATCCCCAAACCCATAGCGCGCTGCAAGAAATGTGAGCGTTGCGCCCAGTGTCGCGGCGACCATGTTGAACAAAGTACCCGGGAAGAGAGCAAACAGAAATCCGCCAGTGATTGATGTGATGGCCGCGCCGGGCAATGCAAAGGCCACAATGGCTGCGTACCCAAGAATGAAGATCACCGTCAAAAGCAGATAATTGTTATCGCGGAACGCCAAGAGCGCCTCACGATTGTCGGCAAGTGTTTGAAAATTCAGGTAATCACGCAGGAACACGGCCCCAAGGATCGCGCCTGCCGCAATCAGGGCAAGCGGGCCGTAACGCCTTATCGTAGATTTTTGGGGCGATGCTTTTGGCATATCGGTCATGGTGGTGCTCATCGGTCGGGGCCTTTGTGTCTGGCGGTGTCTGATGATGAACACATGCCCCTCACAGGGCCATAAACCTACCCCTCTCACGCCGCGTTGACTGGACAGCTTGGAATGTTACAGAAATCACGAGAATTGCGTCAGAAGCGAGCCCGTTTGACGCGGCTTTGTTGCAATAGCCGCCACCGAATGGGCCTAACCTTTCCGGTTTTTGGGCCTCTTACGCGCCTTTTTGGGCTTCAGCTGCGCATATTCTACGAACAGCCCGATCTGGGTCAGGAAGAAAATCAAGATCACCAAGGGCATAACCAGCGTCTCAAAAATCACCCAAACCGTTTCGGATTGTGTGCGCCAGACGATTTCGTTCGCGACAGCAGACACAAAGAAGACCAGCGTCACCCGCTTGGTCAGAATAACCCAACCCTTGCGTTGAAGCGGGATCATCTCCTCAATCACAAATTTCAGCCAGAGTTTCCCGCGCAATAGCCCGATTCCAAGCAGTATCGTAAGAAGCCCATAGACGATCGTGGGTTTCATTTTGATCAAGGTCGGGTCGTTCAGCCAAATGCTGAGCCCACCAAGCACAACCAACATGCCCGTCACCGCGATCTGCATCCGCGTGATCCGACCAGTCAAAGCCCAAAGCGCCCCAATCGCCAGCACGAAGATCGGCAAGAAAACGGCCGTAACGGCAATAAAGCCGCTATATTCCCTACCGCCGACTAGGAATGTGTCATTCCTATAGACCAGATATGCCACCACAAACGCCGCGATGGGCCCATACTCTAAAAGCGCTTGCAGCTTTGGATTGATCGCTTTGGCAGCCATGTGTTTTCTTAGTCCTTCAATAAGGTCTCGCCCGCAGGATGCCATAGACCCCCGGCTGCGGAAATCATTATCCCCGCCACGCAGAAGCGTATTCTTGCAGCCAATTAATAGCCTTCCGCACGATGCTTAATGCATCAACGGATCATTTCCTTCTTGCTCCAAGAGCGGGTTAGCGCTCGGGGTTATGCGCCATTTTGAAGATGATGGATCATGAAAAATTCGACCTTCGCGCCCACAGACCGTGAGATGAGACCTAAGTTTGGAATTCGCGGTTTTACGAACAAATTTCTTTTCCGCATTATCGTCATTTCCAAGGAGCAATGGGTTCTCGTCGCCGAGCGCCATCATCGCTTCATAGATTCTTTGCACCGGCGCGCCACCGTACAAGTAGTTATCTCCGTTACCGAGAATGCTTATCAGCGCATCAAGCATCTTAAGTTTGAGCCGGGTCTTTTCTGTTAGTTTGTCCGACTCTTTTACCGCATGCGGGAACTGTTGGGCTTTCGAAAGAAGCCTCTGGAGAAAGATCGCATCATTCTCAAACGCTGCGGCCTTGCGGCGATATTCTTCGATTTGGGTTGAAAACTGCATTGTTGCTATGGGCCTTCTATATGAACATCAGTTCGGGAATTCATATTAGATACCAATGCGCTCCGAAAACTGAAACCGAAAAATCGTATTTT
>CALKJA010000213.1 GCA_937995865.1 uncultured Paracoccaceae bacterium
ACAGTGACAATCAGCCGAGCTTAGTGTTTCCAAAATGGCAAAAATTGCCTTTATCCTCTTGTGCCATAAAGATCCGAAATCCGTCATCGATCAGGCAAATCGCCTGACGGCGGTAGGCGATTACATGGCGATTCACTTCGATAAGAGTGCCAGCCGCGAAAACTATGACAAGATTCGCGCGGCGTTGGCCGGAAACCCCAACGTCACATTTTCAAAGAAGCGCGTTAGTTGTGGCTGGGGCGAATGGTCGTTGGTCAAAGCGTCGCTTCTTGCGGTCGAAGCGGCCGTCGATGCGTTTGAGGATGCCACGCATTTCTATATGCTTTCAGGCGATTGCATGGCGATCAAAACGGCGGAGTACGCGCATGCCTTTCTTGATGCCAAAGATGTTGACTATATTGAGAGCTTCGATTTTTTCGAAAGCGACTGGATCAAGACCGGCATGAAGGAAGAGCGGTTGATCTACCGCCATTACTTTAACGAACGGACCCAGAAGAAGCTCTTTTACTGGTCCTACCACTTACAGCAGAAACTGGGCATCTCGCGCGACGTTCCGGCGGATATTCAGGTGATGATTGGCAGCCAATGGTGGTGCCTGCGCCGCACAACAGTCGAAAAGATCATCGAATTCAAACGCGCGCGCAAAGACGTGATGCGCTTCTTTTCAACCACCTGGATCCCGGACGAGACCTTCTTTCAAACGCTGGTTCCCCATCTTATCCCTAAACAAGAGATTGAGACCCGCACCCTGACATTCCTGATGTTCAGTGATTATGGCATGCCGGTCACCTTTTATGACGATCAGTATGATTTGCTACTCAGTCAGGACTTTCTGTTTGCACGCAAAGTCAGCCCCGAGGCCAAAACCCTAAAGGCGCGGCTGGGAGAGCTTTATTCGGAAACAGGCGTGACCTTTCAAATCTCGAACGAAGGGGTCAAGCTGTTCAGGTTCCTGACTGGCAGAGGCCGTGATGGGCGCCGCTTTGCCCCCCGTTTTTGGGAAGCTGAGGCAACGCTAGGGCGTGATCGTGAATTGATGATTGTGGTGTGCAAAAAGTGGCACGTCGCCAAACGCCTTGTTGCTAAGATTAAGCAAGAGACGAACCTGCCGGTCATCGAATATCTGTTCAACGAGGTGAATACGCGGCTGCCGGATCTTGGCGGGATCCAAACCACGCTTGAAAAACGGACACGGCACCGCCGCGCTCTCATGCGTATGTTATTTGACTACTATGAAACAGATCGCCTGTTAATATGCCTCGATCCGTCTGCCTTTGAATTGATGCAGGACTTCGCAAACGATCGGGCGACAACGCGAATCCTTGAGATCGAATGCGAGTTTACGGATGACTATCTGCTGGGGCATGCGTCACGAGTCGGACTTGCGGGCGATCATACTCCGGAAGATACCATTCGGCGCCTTTTGCCAACCATCCGGCACGACGTGAGCTTTGAGCACGAAAGGCTGCGAGATGCGGATTTCAACCGCTATAGCCGCATCCGTCAGAATGTACCCGTTGAGGAGAACGCTCCGCCCCTTGCGACCTTCCTGACCGTAAACGCTGAAACGGCCAAAGTTATCGCGGCCGCCGACTACCTATTTGTGGACTGACGATATGGCCTATGAATACGACAATGAGAATATCTTTGCGAAGATATTGCGAGGTGAAATCCCCAACACAACAGTGTTGGAAACGGAGCATTGCCTTGCCCTGCAAGATATTTATCCACAAGCGCCGCAGCATGTCTTGGTGATCCCAAAAGGCGCTTACGTCTGCTTCGATCACTTCGCTTTGGAGGCCAGTGAGGCCGAGATTGTCGATTTCACCCGTGTGATAGGCAAAGTCGCCCAAATGCTTGGGGTGCAACCGGGAAAAGACGGTGCGGGCTATCGTCTGTTATCGAATGCGGGAACTGATGGGGTGCAAGAAGTGCCGCACCTTCACGTACACCTCGTCGCTGGGCGCAATCTGGGGCGCATGCTGAACCCTGCGAGCTAAACATCTCCGCCGCGCATTTTTTCTTGCGGCGGGCCCTTCCGCCTCCCTTCTACGCCTTTCAGGCTTGAACCTTCGGCGGCGCCGCTGCGCGGCGTGCCCGCGGCGCGCGTAAGGGACCGATGTCTCTTGCCTTTCATCTTTCCCCAAATACCGCGGAGAGCGCGAGAGGCAGCGCCTCTCGTAGCCGCCAAAGGCGGCTTCGCCATGTGTCCGAGCCTGCAAGGCGCAGGAGGGAGGCGGGCGGGCCCGTCGCTAAAAGCAGGCTCTACGTCTGTATCGCGCGCGAACCTGTCAATGAGAGGAACACATCTTCTAAATGTGGTTGCTCTGTCGTGACGTCTGCGATGGCAATGCCTGCAGCGCGCAAAGCGTCAAGAATGTCCTCTGGGGAGGCCTCAGATTGCCTATACGTGAAAGCCAAACTTCCATCGGTCCGGATAGAACCTGCGATATAGGCGGGCAATTCGGGCAACTGCGCTGATCTTGCCGGGGTCACAACAAGCGTTTTACTATCCAGCCGCGACAGCAAGTTTGGTGTCGTGTCGCGCACAGTGACGGTGCCGTTATCGATGATTGCAATATCGTCACACATCTCTTCCGCTTCCTCGAGGTAGTGCGTTGTGAGAATGATGGTTGTGCCTTCTTCTGCGTTCAGCTTTCGAATATTGGCCCAGAGCATTTGTCGCAGCTCGATATCCACGCCGGCAGTGGGTTCGTCCAGAACAAGCACCTGAGGGCTATGCACCAGAGCTTTGCCCAGCAGCAGCCGCCGGCGCATCCCACCTGAAAGCGAACGTGCATAGGCGTCTGCCTTGTCCGTGAGGCCAATCATTTCGAGGATCTCGTCAGTTTTGCGGTCTTTGCGCGCAATGCCATAAAGCCCTGCCTGCACGTTTAAGGATGCGCGGGGCGTAAAAAACGCATCCAGATTTAGCTCTTGGGGCATCACGCCGATCGCACGCCGGGATTGGCGCGGGTTGCGGTCCTGATCAAAACCCCAGATGCGCACAGTTCCCGCAGATTTGATCACCAACCCGGCAAGGATATTGATCAGAGTGGATTTTCCAGCGCCGTTTGGCCCCAATAGTCCAAAGATGGATCCCGCAGGAATCGTCAGATCTATGCCCTTGAGTGCCTCTTTAGATTCTTGAGTGCGGCTCCCGCGATAGGTTTTACGCAAGTTTTCAATTTCAATCGCGTTCTGCGTCATGTTGTGCGCCGCCTTTCTCTTTGCGTGGACTTACACGCTCGCTATGCTATGGCGACTTAAAGCGCGGGTGCCATAGCGGCAACCCAACTGCCGCTGCCCAAGACGAAACGAAACACGAGGCCCGCATGTCCAATCCTCCCCCCGAGCATGAGATCGTAAATGTCTGGCGTGTTGCCTGTGATGGTGGAGAGGGCGCGCTGGGCCACCCACGCGTCTATCTTAGCCTGAACCGCGAGACCGGCTATGTGATATGCAACTATTGCGACAAGCTTCATGTGCATGAAAGCCGGTCGGAAGAAGTGCTCAAGGCATTTGGCCTCTAAGCTACGCCGCGTTGGGCTTTGGGGTTTCGGCTCCGCCCTTTTTCTTGGTTTGGCTTTATGTGCGGGCGCAATGATCCCCGGTCGAACGGATATCTTGGACGACCCACGCGAAAACGCAGATGAAACGGTTTGGTTGCTGCCTGGGCCAATCCATACGGATTTCTTGATCCGCTATGATGCGCTAACGGTTGCGCAGTTTGGCTTTGCGGATCTATCTGACGCCACCAAATGGATCGTTGTCGGCTGGGGCAGCGAAGCATTTTACACAGCCACAGGCAGCTATCGCGATATGCGGGCACGCACAGTGTTGCGCGCGGGCACCGGCGATTCTGGGGTGCTTCGGATTTTACCGCTTCGATTCGAAATTGCAGACCCTGCCGCCATTGGTGCCTATCCTGTAAGCCTCACCGGAACGCAACACGCCCGGCTTTTTGAAGCGTTTACGACGGATGTAATCGGACCTGCCCTTGCTGATGTTCATCTGGCGCCGGGGGATCAGTTCTTCCCCACACGCGGGCGCTTCGGGCTTTGGCGCACCTGCAATCAATGGGTGTCTGAGCGTCTTCGGATGTCAGGATTGCGCATGGGTTGGGCCACGCCGCTGACCGGATCTGTCCGGCTGTCCGTCTGGTGGTTCGGTCACGCGAAGGGCTGAAGGCCCCAAGCTTGGATGCAAACGGGCCTAGGCTCCGTACGACGAAGCTCGCTGCCTTATGCGCCGAACAAATTTCACTACGCAATCGGCCGCGTCTCTCTGGGCAAAACCCTGTCCCTATGCAAAAACCGCAAGGGAACCAAAGGGAGCGCGCAAGACATGGCATTCGGCAAAGGGCATCACCTTCACCTGATTGACGGCTCGGCGTTCATCTTTCGCGCCTATCACGCGCTGCCCCCCCTCACGCGCAAATCTGACGGACTGCCGATCGGTGCGGTCAGCGGGTTCTGCAACATGCTTCAGCGATATGTCGAAGGGAATGCAGGCGGCGACGTGACCCATGTGGCCGTGATCTTTGACAAGGGCAGCCACACGTTCCGCAATGACATGTATGATCAATATAAGGCCAACCGTGATGCCATGCCCGAGGATCTGCGGCCGCAGATGCCCCTCACCCGTGAGGCCACTGTCGCGTTCAATATCGCCTGCAAAGAGCAAGAGGGTTTCGAGGCGGATGATATCATCGCCACGCTGGCCCATCGCGCACGAGACGCCGGCGGACGCGTGAGCATCATCTCATCCGACAAGGATCTGATGCAATTGGTCGGTGGCGGAGTGGTCATGGTGGATGCGATGAAAGGCAGCCGCGTGATTGATCGCGATGGCGTGCATGAGAAATTTGGCGTCTATCCAGAAGGTGTTGTTGATGTTCAGGCGCTTGCTGGTGATAGCGTCGATAACGTGCCGGGCGCGCCGGGCATCGGGATCAAAACAGCAGCTTTGCTGATCAACGAATACGGAACGCTCGAAGAGCTTTTGGACCGCGCCGGCGAGATCAAACAACCCAAGCGTCGCGAGAGCCTGATAGAGAACCGTGCACAGATTGAGATGTCCAAACGGTTGGTGCAGTTGGATTGCGAAATGGAGCTGGATTTCACTCTGGACGATCTTGAGGTGAAAGATCCGGTCGCAGATGATCTGTTGGGCTTTCTGGCCAAGATGGAGTTCCGCACACTCACCCGCCGGATCGCGGATCAGATGAACGTTGAACCGCCGGTGATCGAAGAACCGGCGGCCCCTGCGGCGGTTGAGATTGAATCCGCTCCGATTGATCCGGACGCCTATGAAACCGTGCGGGACGCAGAAGCATTGCAGGCTTGGATCGCCCAGATTTACGAACGCGGCTACGTAGCCGTGGATACCGAAACAACCGGTCTCAACGATATGCGCGCCGATCTTGTTGGCGTCTGCTTGTGTGTAGAGCCGGGGCACGCGTGCTACCTGCCGCTGGCACATAAGGTTGGCGGTGATGATCTCTTTGGCGGCGATGCGCTGGCCGAGGGGCAGATGAGCTTTGACGAAGCTTTGAGCATTCTCAAGCCGATGCTTGAGGACCCGGCGATCCTCAAGATCGGGCAGAATATGAAATACGATACCAAGATCCTTGTGCGTCTTGGCATCGAAGTAGCCCCGATCGATGACACGATGCTGATGTCTTATGCGTTGAATGCGGGCAGCCATAATCACGGCATGGATACTTTGTCAGAACGCTATCTGAACCATACCCCGATCCCGATCAAAACGCTGCTTGGGTCGGGCAAATCTGCGATCACCTTTGATCAGGTTCCGATTGACGAGGCCTCCAAATACGCCGCGGAAGACGCCGATATCACCTTGCGGCTGTGGCAGTTTTTGAAACCGCAGCTTCACACAAGTCAGGTGTCGACTGTTTATGAAACGCTGGAGCGGCCCTTGGTTCCGGTTCTTGCGCAAATGGAACGGCACGGCATCAAAGTGGACCGCGATACGCTAAGCCGGATGAGCAACGCCTTTGCGCAAAAGATGGCAGGGCTAGAGGCAGAAATACACACGCTCGCCGGGGAAAGTTTCAACGTGGGCTCGCCTGCACAGCTGGGTGAGATCCTGTTTGGCAAAATGGCTTTGCCGGGTGGCAAGAAGGGCAAGACGGGCAAGTTTTCAACCGGTGCGGATATCCTTGAGGATCTTGCAACAGAGCATGATTTGCCCGGACGGGTGCTGGATTGGCGGCAGTTGTCCAAGCTGAAATCGACCTATACGGACGCGTTGCAAGAACATATTCACCCCGATACCGGCCGCGTTCACACGTCTTATTCCATCGCCGGGGCCAATACGGGCCGCTTGGCAAGCACCGATCCGAACCTTCAGAATATCCCGATCCGCACAGAGGAGGGCCGCCGCATCCGCGAGGCTTTTGTTGCGGAGCCGGGCAAGACCCTTGTTGCGTTGGATTATTCTCAGATCGAGCTGCGGATATTGGCCCATATCGCGGACATCCCTGAGCTTAAACAGGCCTTTGCCGATGGGATCGACATTCATGCCATGACGGCTTCGCAGATGTTCAATGTCCCTCTGGAGGAGATGACGCCAGATGTACGGCGACAGGCCAAGGCGATCAATTTTGGCGTGATCTATGGAATCAGCGGCTTTGGGTTGGCGCGAAACCTGCGCATCCCGCGCGCCGAAGCGCAGGCCTTTATCGATACCTATTTTGAACGGTTCCCCGGCATCCGCACCTACATGGATGATACAGTCGCCTTTGCCAAAGAGCATTTGCGAGTTGAAACCCTGTTTGGCCGCCGGATCCATACGCCTGAGATCAATGCCAAAGGGCCAACCGCCGGGTTTGCCAAACGCGCAGCAATCAATGCGCCGATCCAAGGGACGGCTGCAGATATCATTCGCCGTGCAATGGTGCGGATGCCGGATGCGATTCAAGCGATGCCCGCAAAGATGCTGTTGCAAGTTCATGACGAACTGCTGTTCGAAGTCGAGGACGCCGCGGTTGATGATCTGATCGGTGTGGCGCGGGACGTGATGGAGAACGCCGCGATGCCGGTGGTGAAAATTGATGTGCCGCTGGTCGTGGATGCCGGGCAGGGTGCAAACTGGGCAGAAGCGCATTAAGGCGGCACAGTTCCTCCGACAGGAGGAGAGGGCCATTTACAAAGCAGGCTGCAAATAGGTTTGCGCGAGAGGGAGAGAGACTATGGCGAAGCGGATTGTGGTGTCTTCGGATCATGCAGCGATTGGGATGCGGCAGGCCGTGGCCGCGCATCTTGGGGCGCGGGGGCTGTCGGTCGAAGATATCGGACCTAAGACGGCTGAAAGCACGCATTACCCTATGCATGGGGAAGCAGCCGCCAAAGCTGTGGCCGCTGGTGACGCAGATCTAGGGATCATCTTTTGCGGCACCGGACAAGGTATCATGATGGCAGCCAACAAGGTAAAGGGCATCCGCTGTGGCGTCTGTTCTGATACGTTTAGTGCGGCGATGATCCGGGCGCATAACGATGCGAATATGCTGAGCCTTGGCGCGCGTGTCATTGGTGAGGGACTGGCACTGGAGATCGTTGATGCCTTTGTGGATACTGCGTTCGAAGGCGGGCGTCACGGTACGCGAGTGGATATGATCACAGCGATTGAGGGTTAAGAGCAGGCTGGCAAACGCGGATGTGATTGCCGGGGGCTGGACGCCACGGCGTAAGGGCATAGGGTCATCGCATGTTGACCCGTCGTGCATTTCTTGCTGTCACAACCGCCGCTCTTGCTTCGCCTGCAATCGGGCAGTCGCGCGCGCGGGACTCTGATTTAGAGGCGGCCATCGCACCGTTAGACCAATTGCACAGCCTGCAAGTGCGCTTGGGTGATGACGTGATCTTTTCAGCCGCGCCTCGTGGTCCGGGGCTGGACCGGCTGGCCAATATCAAATCTTGTTCCAAAAGCCTTGTCTCATTGGTTCTTGGGGATGCAATTGCGCGCGGCTATGTGCCCAGTGTGACCGCCACTTTGGGACAGGTTGCGCCGCGGCTGATACCGCGCGGAGCTGACGCTGCGGTGAATGAGATCACGCTGGAAGATCTTGTGACCCTGCGCGCTGGTCTTGAGCGCACATCCGGTGCGAACTACGGCGGCTGGGTCAATTCAAGCAATTGGGTTGCCGATGCGCTTAACCGTCCAATGTTGGATCGTCCGGGCGGGCGCATGTTGTATTCAACCGGCTCGACGCATGTTTTGGGTGCCGCATTGGCCGAAGCCTCGGGCGAGAGCTTGCTGTCCTTAATGCGCTCTGCGCTGGGCCGCCCGATGGGAATTGAAATAGCGCCGTGGACGCGTGATCCACAGGGGCGCTATCTGGGCGGGAATGAAATGGCGCTCAGCCCGCGTGCGATGCTTGATATTGCCGTGATGGTCCGCGATGGCGGCATGTTCGAGGGACGGCAGATCATCCCTGCGACTTGGATTGAAGAAAGTGCCGTGCCGCGCACGCGCTCGCAGTTTTCGGGGCTGGGTTATGGCTATGGATGGTTTTTGTCGCGCTCAGGCTACATGTTGGCACGGGGCTATGGCGGGCAGGTGATCGCTGTGAATCGCGATCGTGGGCTTGCGGTTTCGATCACATCAGACCCAACGCGTCCCGCACGCTCGCGCGGGTATTTCGGAGATATTATGGCGCTTTTAGAGGGTCCGGTTTTCAATACCACCTAAGCGGTAGCGCTTGGCCGCGATATTTGCGATCATTAAACGCAAACGGGGCCAGCTGAGCACCGAAAGTTAGAGCAAGCAAAGCAGGACAAACATCGAATGCACCGGATCTTTCTCCTTATTGGATGGCTATTTGGCGTGGCGTTGGTCGGGAGCGGGGCCGCTGTGGCGCAAGAGGCTCCGCGAATTCAGCTGTTGGGTGACAGTATGATGGCGACACACCGTCTTATCGGGCGCTCAATCCCAGATGTGCTGGGGCGCACGCTTGATGTTGAGATCGCCAATCAGGCTGCGAGCGGCGCAATGATCCGTGGCATTTCAAGGCAGTACGAATCTGGTGAGTATGATTGGGTCGTGCTCAACGGTGGTGGCAATGACATGTGGTTGGGCTGCGGATGCCGCGAATGCGAGGAACGGATGGACATGGTGATCGGGGAAGATGGCATGTCTGGCCGCCTACCCCAACTGGTTGCACGGATTCTAAAAGATGGGGCCCAGGTTCTTTATGTTGGCTATCTGCGGTCCCCCGGCTTTTCGTCACCGATTGAAAATTGCCGTGATGAAGGCGATGAGATGGAACGCCGTGTTGCGCTGATGGCGAGCAAACTGCGCGATACGTATCATCTGTCCAACGCAGACCTTGTTCCATCGGGGGATCGTAGCTTTCATGCGTTCGACCGTATCCATCCCTCGATTAAAGGATCACGTGCCATAGCGCAGCGGATCGCCAATTTCTTAAGCGAAACCGAGTGAGCGCAGTGTTTCTGGGTTGGTTAAGCTTTGCGGCTTTGAACCGGGCGGATGATCAAAAGGGACCTAGATGATTGTTCTGTTCAACAAGCCAATGAATGTGCTGAGCCAGTTCACCGATGAAGGTAAGTGGCCCGGGCTTGCACGATATATTCATCAAAAAGGTGTTTATGCGGCGGGGAGGCTGGATCGCGATAGCGAAGGGTTGCTGGTGCTTACCGATGACGGCGCGCTTCAGGCCCGCATCTCATCGCCCAAGTTCAAACTGCCGAAAACCTATCTTGTGCAGGTCGAAGGGGCGATTGCGCGAGACGCGCTTGTCAACTTGCGCGCCGGTGTTGAGCTCAAAGATGGGCGTACCCGTGCTGCACGGGCTGACATAATTGAGCCGCCGGACCTGTGGGAGCGTGATCCACCTGTGCGTGTCCGCAAGACCGTACCCGATAGCTGGATCCGTCTGACCCTGCGCGAAGGTAAGAACCGTCAGATCCGCCGCATGACCGCTGCCGTGGGGCATCCGACGCTGCGTTTGGTGCGCGAGGCTATTGGGCCTTGGACGCTTGGTGGGTTACAATCCGGTCAATGGATTACAACGACCGTGCAACCATAAGGGCCACTCCCGATGACCGTTACCACTGAAATTGCAGACGGTATCGCGACCGTCACCCTGAACCGCCCTGAAAAAAAGAACGCAATGAGCCTTGAGATGTTTGAGGCACTTCCAGCAGCCTGTGCAGAGTTGGCCGAAACGGCGGGCTTGCGTGCGGTTGTACTGACCGGGGCGGGCGGCGCGTTCTGCGCTGGCTTGGATCTGGGTGTTATGATGTCCTTTGGTGGGCGGTTGGATGAGGTGAAAGCACAGCTGGCAGAACCGGACGCCGCAGGCGCAAACTTCTTTCAGCGCCCAGTGACGTGCTGGGCAGGGCTGGGCGTGCCCGTTATTGCCGCCGTTGAGGGCGTGTGCCTAGGCGCAGGGATGCAGCTGGCGCTTGGAGCGGATTTTCGGATCGTGCACCCGGATGTGCGAATGAGCCTGATGGAAGCGCGTTGGGGGTTGATCCCGGATATGGGTGTCACTGCGAGCTTGCCAAAGCTGATGCGCGCGGATCAGGCTAAGTATATCATGATGACCGCAAGGGTAATGCCGGGCGAAGAAGCGATGGCTTATGGTCTTGCCACGGAGCTGTCCGAAGATCCTTTGGCGCGAGCGCGCACGATGGCATCTGAGCTTGCCACACGGTCACCCGGGTCCGTGGCTGGTACAAAACGTTTGGTCGAAGAGGCCTGGGGCGGCGGAACCGCTGCGCTTGCGATCGAGGCCGAGCTTCAAACCGGGCTTATCGGGTCGCCTGATCAAATTGAGGCGGTGATGGCAAATATGCAAAAGCGCCCGGCCAAGTTTGGGTAGGCCTAGCAAAGGGTCGTTAAACGTATTTGAGATGTGTTTGCAGGCTCCAGGTTTGTGGAGGGTTGCTTTCAACTCACTGAGTTTGAGATGATTGAAATCCAAACCCGAGCGTGGCTTGCGGTGCATCACGGGCAAAAGCAAAACGCTTGGTCGGCTGTCAATAAAGCAAAGAGTGCGGAAAACCGGGCTGCGGGCCCACCCACCTCCCTTCTGCGCCTTTCGGCTTGAACATGAGGGGGGTCGCGGCTGCGCCGCGAACGAGAGGCGCTGCCTCTCGTGCTCGCCGAGGTATTTTGGGAAAGATGAAGGTTAGGGTTTTGTCAAACGGGCGACGAGCTGGCGCGTGATAGGGGCCGCGACCAGTACGATCGTAAAGGCGACGGGCCAAGAGGCCGCCCAATTGCCCATCCATGCAGAGGGGAACCCTTCTGCCCAGCCCAAGGTTCTGAAGGTCGAAAGTCCAGACACGATCAGAGACATCATACCCGACAGCAGAAAGCTAAATGCGACGGGAGCCAAGCGGGCAGGAATAAATTGTGAGATCATCGGTGCAGCGTAGAGTTTTGATTGGGCCCGCTCAATCAAAGAGTTGGATTTGGAGAGGCATCTTGGTCACGCCTTTGTGATCGGCGCCTCAAGGCGCGGTCTGAGGTCGCGCAACCTGGGTTCATTTGATCCAATTGAGACCTTGCACAGTGGTTTGCGCGGGGTTGTATTCACCGGAGATCCAGCCGGAATACCTGCTTTTTTTCAGCTCTTTGAAGAAGCTTGGATGGTCAAACGGCGCATTTGTGGGTTCGTGGCGCGTTTCGCCGTGCCCAACTTGGATATGCGTCACTCTTCCAGCATGTGCCTGCCACGCAGCACTTGCATCGCCGGTGATCTGGTGCGCGTGGAAGGTATCTAATTGCAAACCAAGGTTCGGTGCGTTTGCAGCATCTAGGACCCGTGCGGCCAGATCGTAAGAATTGAGGAAATAACCTGGTATCGCTGTGTCGCTAATGACCTTTAATGTGAGCCGTTGTTTGGGCGCCTGTTCTGCCGCCCATGTCAGATTTTCGATCAGGCATGCTTCGGCCTCGGGCCCGCTGGCGATGCCCGGCATGATTTGCAGAATTTGCGGCTTGAGGACTGATGCGTAGCGCAGCACCCGATTGAAATCCCGCCGAAAGCGATCTTGCAGCGCTGGGACCGCGGCCCAGCCTTGCTCACCGCCGGTATAGTTTGGTGGTGGGCAATTGATCAGGACCATCTGAACCCCGTTGATCACGCATTCATCGCGCAACTCTTGAGCGTTCAGGTCATAGGGGAACAGCATTTCAACGCCGGTGAAGCCAGCCTCTGCCGCTGCGCGTACGCGTTCGATCATGGGCAGTTCCGTAAAGAGCCATGTCAGATTTGCACAGAACTTTGGCACTAAGGCAGCTCGCTTGCGGGAATGATTGGAAAGAAAGCGCCGCTGGACCAAATGCCAAACCAGTCCATGCCCTCGTGCGGCTCAATGCAGCCCAGGTCCACCAGACGGTAAAAGCTCTTGCGATCAATCAGCGCGTCAAGATTCGCGCGAATTCGGATATACGGCGAAGGTTCGCCTGTTTCAGGATCGCGCACCACACGGATCGGGCAATCAGCGCCTGCGACGGCGCTATCACCCACATGGGTGGTAAAGGTCAGGACTTGATCACGGCCCGTCCCGCGCGGGGTGAAGTCTTGCGCGACAAAGGGAGCGTCTTCGACCGTGATTCCTACCTTTTCTACAGGCGTTACAAGGAAATAAGCGTCACCATCCTTGCGAAGGATCGATGAAAATAAACGCACCAACCCGGGCCGCCCGATTGGTGTGCCCAAATAGAACCATGTGCCATCGCGCGCGATGCGCATGTCCATATCCCCGCAAAACGGCGGATTCCACAGGTGGACAGGGGGCATGCCAGCCCCTTTTCCGGCCGCTTGTGCCGATGCAGCGATGCTTTCAGCCGAGGGTTTCACAATGTTTTGTCCGCTCATCCGTTTTGCCATTCCCGTCGGTCAGGTTACGTTCCAATATGGAGTATATCGGCAACCGGAGAAAAGTCATGGATGATACAGGCGACCTTGTTGTCGAAATTGAAGCGTTGGGTGAGAAACTTTCAGCGGCCAAGCAATCCATAGGGGCTCGCTTTATCGGGCAAGACCGGGTGGTTGAGCTGGTGTTGGCCGCTCTTGTATCAGGCGGGCATGCGCTGTTGATCGGGTTGCCGGGCTTGGGCAAAACCCGCTTGGTGGATACGCTGGGCACAGTTATGGGGCTCGCGGACAACCGCGTACAGTTTACGCCGGACTTGATGCCTGCCGATATTCTGGGCTCGGAAGTTTTGGAAACAGCAACTGACGGCACACGCTCATTCCGCTTTGTCGAAGGGCCGGTTTTTTGTCAGCTTTTGATGGCGGATGAAATCAACCGCGCCAGCCCACGCACGCAATCAGCCCTTTTGCAGGCGATGCAGGAGAAATCGGTCACGGTGGCTGGCTCGAATCGTCCTTTGGGCCGTCCGTTCCACGTGTTGGCGACGCAAAACCCAATTGAGCAAGAGGGGACCTACCCCCTTCCTGAGGCGCAGCTGGACCGGTTTTTGGTTGAAATCAACGTGCCTTACCCGGATCGCCAGACGGAAAAGGACATCCTGATTGCCACCACTGGGGTTCAAGACGCAGCATCGGTCAACGTGTTTACTACCGAAGAATTGATCGCAGCCCAGAAATTGGTGCGGCGGATGCCTGTGGGTGAAGGTATTGTTGAGATGATCCTTGATCTTGTGCGGGCATTCCGGCCGGGCGAAGTGGATGCCCCTTCGATCGTTCGCGAGAATGTAAGCTGGGGGCCGGGGCCACGTGCGGCGCAAGCGCTGATGTTGACCGTGCGCGCGCAAGCATTGTTGCAAGGGCGGCTGGCCCCATCTGCCGAGGATGTCATTGCGATGGCGCGGCCTGTTTTGTCACACCGTATGGCGCTTTCGTTTAGTGCGAGGGCACGGGGCGAAGATCTTGGCACAATTATTGATGAGGTCACGGCGAGCGTGACCCGCACCCAAGCTGCTGCGTGACAAACCCGGCCATCCTCCGAGCTGACGCCGAGACGCTCTCGGCGCCCTTCCCCCGCCTTTTGGCGGCGGCAGAGCAATTGGCATCAACGGTGCTTTTGGGGGATCACGGGCGCAGGCGAGCGGGAACGGGTGACGATTTTTGGCAATACCGCCCGGCACAAGTTGGGGATCCGGTGCGCCGCATCGATTGGCGCCGCTCTGCGATGGCGGACACAGAGTTTATCCGTGAGCGTGAATGGCAAATTGCGCAATCGGTGATCTTGTGGGTCGACCATGCGGCCTCAATGGGGTTTGCGTCCAAAGGGCTTGCACCCAAGTCTGACCGCGCACGGGTGCTTGCTCTGGCGGTATCTATTCTTTTGTTGCGGGCGGGGGAGCGTGTGGGCCTCACCGGGTTCAGTTTGCCGCCGCGGGCAGGAGAAAATCAGATTGAGCGGCTTGCGATGGCATTGTCCAAAGACAGTGACGCCGATTTTGGCCAACCCGAAGCACGGGGTATGCTGCCACATTCGCGCGCGCTCTTTATTAGTGATTTTTTGGGCGATCCGGCACCGGTTGAAGCTGCGCTACAAAAGGCGGCTGAGCGCGGCGTTGGCGGTGCGTTGTTGATGGTGCTTGATCCCGAGGAAGAGGCATTCCCCTATAATGGCCGCACAATTTTCGAAAGCATGAGTGGTGCACTGCGTCATGAGACCCTCAAGGCTGGTGATCTCAGAGGCCGCTATCTGGAGCGTTTGGCCGCCCGCAAGGATCTATTGCAGGGCTGGGCACGGGCGGCGGGTTGGCAATTTCATGTGCATCATACGGATGACGGCGCGCAAGCCGCGCTTTTGTGGCTTTACGGCGCGATGGAGGCCCGCTGATGTGGTCGCTTGGTCCCATAGGTTTTGCCGCGCCGTGGCTTTTGCTTGGGCTGATTGCGCTGCCGATCCTTTGGCTTATTTTGCGCGCCGTGCCGCCTGCGCCCATCCGGCGGCGCTTTCCCGGAGTTGCGTTGCTTCTTGGTCTTGGCGATGAGGAAACGACAACGGACCGCACCCCGTGGTGGCTGATGGTGCTACGGATGCTGGCGCTGGCCGCTGCGATTGTTGGTTTTGCGAGCCCGGTGTTGAATCCGCAAGCCGAAGAAAATGGGCGCGCCCCGCTTTTGGTGCTGATGGATGGTGGCTGGGCTGAAGCCCCTACTTGGGCTGCGCGCATGGCGCGAGTGGATACATTGCTCGACGAAGCCTCCCGCGAGGGGCGCCCCGTCGCAGTAGCCGCACTGACAGATCCGCAGATTGGGGAGATCACTTTTCAAACTGCTGAAAGCTGGCAGCGCCGCTTGGCTGGGTTCGTGCCTGCGCCTTGGCTACCCGATGAAGGCGCGCATCAAGCCTTTGCTGCGCGCATCGCGGGGGCAGGGGCATTTGACACGCTTTGGATGTCTGACGGGCTGGACCGCTCTGGACGGGCCGCTTTGCTTGACGCGCTTGAGGCCAAAGGCAGCATACGCGCCTTTGAAAGCCCGCGCCCCGTTTATGCGATTGAGCCGGTCCGTTTTGAGGAAGGCGAAGTGCGCCTGACAGGTCACCGGCTGCGCGGGGCAGGTCCCGCTGAGGTCACCGTTCAGGCACAGGGCAGGGATCCGGCAGGAATCGAGCGGGTGCTGTCCACCGCGACGCTGAGCTTTGAGGATGGTGCGGATCAGGCAGGAACCGCACTGATCCTGCCGCCAGAATTGCGCAACCGGATCACCCGAATGACTCTCGCCGGCGTCCGCTCAGCCGGGGCTGTCACGCTCACCGATGATGGTTTGCGCCGCCGTGAGGTTGCTTTGATGGCGGGGCAGGAAGACCGTGAGGGGCTGCAATTACTGTCACCGCTGCATTATCTGGAACAGGCTTTGATCCCCACGGCAGACCTGATTGATGGCGCAATGTCTGACATCCTTTTGGCGAACCCGGATGTGATCGTGCTTGCGGATGTTGCCCAAGTTTCCGACGCGCCGGATGTTTTGGATTGGGTGGACCGCGGCGGCACACTTTTGCGGTTTGCTGGGCCGCGGCTTGCGGCCGCTGATATCGGACAAGAAAACGAAGATCCGCTTTTGCCTGTGCGTTTGCGTGCCGGGGGCCGCAGTGTGGGTGGCGCGATGAGCTGGGGTGAGCCGAAATCTCTGCGTGCCTTTGGACCGGATTCGCCCTTCTTTGGGTTGGCCTTGCCTCAAGACGTTCAGATCACCGCACAAGTTCTGGCACAGCCGGACCCGGCGCTGGCTGAGCGAACGATTGCCAGTCTCGCCGACGGTACGCCGCTTGTGACCCGCAAGCGTGTTGGCGAAGGGCAAGTCATCCTGTTTCATGTCACCGCCAATGCGGAATGGTCCACATTGCCGCTGTCTGGGCTTTTTGTTGAGATGCTCGAGCGTTTGGCTATTTCTTCGCGACCTGCTGTACCAACTCTTGAAGACCTGACCGGGACCACATGGGTTGCGGCCCAATATGTGGATGGGTTTGGCGAAGTGTTCCCGGCTGAAACCGGCTCAGGCATCGCGGGTGAGGCTTTGGCCACAGGCCGCGCGTCTGCTGACCTTCCGCCCGGTCTTTATGCGGGTGAAGATCGTTCTGTTGCTGTGAACGCTGTCCCGCGCGAGGCTAAGTTCGAGCGGATGCTTTGGCCCGCGCGGATCGTTGTCGAGGGGTTGGACGTTGTCCAAGAGCTACCCTTGAAAGGGTATATTCTTATGGCCGGGATGGCACTGCTATTAATCGATTTTGTCGCGTCGCTTTGGCTGTCTGGGCGGATGACTGGGCCGCGCACGCAAACTGCGGCTTTCGTGATCGCGGCTTTCCTGTTGCCTACGGATGCCCGCGCGCAAGATAGCCTTGCCCTTAGCGCCACGTCCGAGGTGGTGTTGGGCTATGTTCTGACTGGCGACCGCCAGGTTGACAGGGTGAGCGAGCAAGGCATGCGTGGCCTTGGCCGGACGTTGTTTCAGCGCACAAGTGTGGAACCGGCAGAGCCGCTTGCGGTGAATGTCGAAACGGATGAGCTTGCCTTTTTTCCCTTCCTGTATTGGCCGGTGACGGCGAACCAACCTGCCCCAAGTGCCGAAGCGTATGCCCGCCTGAACCGCTATTTGAGAGGCGGGGGTATGATCCTTTTTGATACGCGCGATGGAGATACAGCGCGCTTTGGCGCAACTTCTCCCGCTGCGCGCCGCCTGCAAGAGCTGGCCCGCCCGTTAGACATCCCGCCGCTTGAGCCGATCCCTGAGGATCATGTGCTGACCCGTGCGTTCTATTTGCTGCAAGACTTCCCCGGCCGCTACATGGGCCCGCCTGTTTGGGTTGAGGCGGCACCTGCCAGTGCACAAGACGCAGTTGAGGGGATGCCCTTTCGCAATCTTAATGATGGGGTTACGCCTGTGGTTGTCGGCGCAAATGATTGGGCCTCGGCTTGGGCGGTGGATGGTGCTGGAAATTGGCGCTTCCGTGTCGGAAGCGGCTTTGCGGGAGAGCGCCAACGCGAGATCGCCCTGCGCTTTGGTGTCAATCTGGTGATGCATGTGCTCAGCGGGAATTACAAAAGCGATCAGGTTCATGTGCCTGCTTTGCTGGATCGTTTGGGCCAATGAATGGTGATGTGATCTTTGACCCGCTGCTGCCTTGGCCCGCGATCTATGTGGCCCTAGCCGTTGCTTTGGCGTTGGTGATCTTTGGTGCGTGGCGGGGGCTGGCCGGGTGGTGGCTACGTGGGTTGGCACTAGCCGCGCTTATCGCTGCCATCGCCAATCCCGCACTGCAACGCGAAGAGCGGGACGGTTTATCCGATATCGTGATTGCGATTGTTGATGATACGTCCTCGCAGGGCCTAAGCGACCGCGCAGAACAATCCGAAACAGCACTTGCTGGATTGGCGCGCGAAGTTTCGGAACGGGGCAACACCACGCTGAGGGTGACCCGGCTCCCGGATGGGGAGGATGACACCGGCAGCGCCGTGATGGGAGCCGTTGCCGAAGCTTTGGCCGAGGCACCTCAAGCGCGCATTGCAGGCATTGTCTTGATCTCGGACGGGCAGGCGCATGATGTTGGGGCCGCGCCTGAATTGCCCGCACCGCTGCACTTGCTGCTCACGGGGCGCGAGGGCGATTGGGACCGCCGCTTGCAAATTCGCAATGCGCCGGGCTTTGCCATTCTGGGTGAGCCTGTGACCCTAACGCTCCGCATTGATAATATGGGTGCCGCGCCGGAAGACCCTGTTGTGCCGCTAGAAGTATCCATCGATGGCGCGCCGCCCCAGCTGTTTGAGGTGGAAACCGGCGTAGATATTGAGATCCCGCTCACGCTGCCCCACGGGGGGCGCAACGTCTTACAGTTCACAACACCCGCTGAAGAGAGTGAGCTGACGGATCGCAATAATACGGCAATCGTGCAGATAAATGGCGTCCGCGATAGGCTCCGCGTCCTTTTGGTGAGCGGCGAGCCACATCCCGGCCAGCGCACATGGCGCAATTTGCTGAAATCCGATGCCTCCGTTGATCTTGTTCATTTCACCATCCTGCGCCCGCCAGAAAAGCAGGACGGGGTGCCCGTGTCAGAGCTATCGCTTATCGCGTTTCCCACCCGCGAGTTGTTTCAGGAAAAGATCGATGAATTCGATCTGATCATCTTTGATCGCTACAAGCGGCGCGGCATCCTGCCTTCGATCTATCTTGATAACATCCGTCGCTACGTGGTGGATGGTGGGGCTGTGTTGTTCGCTGCAGGCCCTGACTTTGCGTCTGCAGACAGTCTGTATCGCTCGCCCTTGGAAAGTGTCATCCCCGCGACCCCCACGGCCCGTGTGCTCGAAGAAGGGTATGTGCCCGCCATCACAGATGTTGGGGCGAAGCACCCCGTAACAGAAGGGCTTGAAGCCTTTGCACCCGAAGGTGGCTGGGGCCGTTGGTTCCGGCTGGTCGATCTGACGCCAAAGTCCGGCAATGTGGTGATGTCCGGCCCTGATGACCGCCCGCTTTTGGTGCTTGATCGTGTGGGCGAAGGCCGGTTGGCGCTTTTGGCATCCGATCATGCTTGGCTGTGGGATCGTGGATATGAAGGCGGCGGGCCGCAGCTTGAGCTGCTGCGCCGTTTGGCGCATTGGATGATGAAAGAGCCGGAGCTTGAAGAAGAAGCGTTGACCGCCTCCGCCGAAGGGCAAGTCATGACCGTCACCCGCCGCACCTTGGGCCAAGACGTTGGCAGCGTTGTTGTCACGCGCCCGGACGGTAAAACCGAAGAACTTTCGCTCTCCGAAGTCAGCCCGGGACGCTGGGAGGGCACATTTGAGGGACCAACCATCGGCCTCTACCGCCTATCAGAAGGGGATCAGGATACGGTCATTGCGTTGGGTCCCGCCGCACCCCGTGAATTTGAAGAAACGCTGGCCAGTGGTGAGGTTCTTGAGCCCATCATTGCCCCATTGCGTGGCGGTATTGTGCGGCTGGAAGACGGGATGCCCGATTTGCGCTCTGTCCGCGAGGGCCGCCCCGCTGCCGGACGAGGCTGGATTGGCGTGACCCCGCGCGCGGCTTATGTCACCTCCGATGTGCGCGTTGATGCGTTGATCCCGGCTTGGGCATTTCTTTTGCTTGCAGCGGCACTTGCAATTGGCGCGTGGCTTAGAGAGGGGCGGCGCTAACGCTCAGTTCGTTCTCAGCGCCTTTTTTGGTCCGCTTGGATTCAGGTGACTTGATCAAGTCTCTTGTTACCCGATCCGCTACTCTCCGATGCGGCTGGGCAACGTCTTTACATACGCCGCCTCGCCGTATCCCCCGAGGCTTTCGCTTACGAAAATCTCAACCGTTTCAGTGCCTTCCGGGATCTCTACATTTCCCAGAGACCGCGTGAACGGTTGCTCGTCTACATGCGGATGAAACAAGGTTCGTGTACCAAACACGGTGCCGTCTTCCGCGCGGATCTCCCACCCGTTGGCATAATCATCCCACCCAGTATCGCCATGCTCAACCGTAACCACAAAACGCCACCCCGCATCGGTGCGCGACGCCATGACATCAAGAATTTGCGCCGGATCGGCTATGGCCGGAGAAGCTAAAATGGCATACGCGGCAATTGGGAGGGCGTGTTTCATCAGCAACACATAACACGGGCCGTAGATCTGTCACCCCCTGCCGCATTTCTGCCCAAGCTCTCCGATATGACGCGGCGACCCGGTTATTCGCGCCGGCCCAAACGGAGACACTGCATGCGCGCCTTGATCCTGACCTTCCTTTGTCTGCTTTTCATGGCTGCTCCTGCGGCTGCCGATGATACCTCTCTTAGTGCCCTGCACACTGGAGATGACGCACGCCATTGGGAGGCCGTGGGCCGTTTGGAAATCGCCGACACTGGCTTTTGTACCGGCGCGCTGATCTCCGAAACTTTGGTGCTCACGGCGGCGCATTGCCTGTATTCAAAGCGCACTGGTGCACGCGTGGACCCCACAACAATCGAATTCCGCGCGGGCTGGCGCAACGGCCGGGCCGAGGCATACCGCGCAGTGCGCCGCGCCGTCGTGCATCCAGACTATGTGTTTGATCAGACGCAAGTCGCCGAACGGGTGCGCAATGATGTGGCTCTGATTGAGCTGGCCCATCCCATTCGAAACGGGCGCATTGCCCCCTTTCAGATTGCAGAACGCCCGGCCAAAAATGCGCGGGTTGGTGTGGTCAGCTATGCGAAGGGTCGCGAAGACGCTCCCAGCCTCCAAGAGGTGTGCAGCGTCATGGCCCGTCAGCTTGGCATGTTGATCCTGAGCTGTGATGTGGATTTCGGAAGCTCAGGAGCGCCGGTTTTTACCTTTGACGGTGGTGTGCCGCGCATCGCGTCCGTGATCTCGGCCAAGGCCGAGGTCGAGGGCCGCAATGTTTCTCTTGGAACAAGTCTGACGGTGCAGCTTGCGGATCTTCAGGCTCAGCTTGCGTCCGGTGGTGGCGTGTTTCAAAGCTCGGCACCAAAAATCCGGCGGCTGGGCGAAAGCGGCGGGGCTGCGGGAAGCGCAAAATTCATCAAGCCGTGAGGCGCAAGGCGAATGGCGTAGTGCCTACGCGCCAGTCTGATCTAAGCCAATCGCCCACCCCCTTGAATGCCTCAAAACCCCTTCCTACCTAAGATCTACCGGGAGCCAAAACGGGCCCGGCAATTCCGCCCTGACGCCCCATTTGGGTCAGGGCTCGCACACATCGCTTTTGGAAGGATGACCTATGCGTAACCTTGATTTTGCTCCCCTTTACCGGGCCACTGTCGGCTTTGACCAACTCGCCGATATGATGGACCGCGTCCTCACAAATGACGCAGGCGGCCAAAGCTACCCGCCCTATAACATCGAAAAAACCGCAGATGATGCCTACCGCATCTCCATCGCAGCCGCTGGATTCAGCTCGGACGAACTTGAGATTGAAGTGAAGGATCGCGCCCTACACGTCTCTGCCCGCAAAGGTGACGAAGACGCAGAGCGTAAATTCCTGCATCGCGGCATCGCCACCCGCGCCTTCTCGCGCCGCTTTCACCTCGCAGACCATGTCAAAGTCACAGGTGCTGCGCATGAAAATGGCATGCTGCATATCGACCTGACACGCGAAGTGCCCGAAGCCCTCAAGCCACGTAAAATTGAGATCGGCAATGGCAGTGCCAAAGCCATCGAAGCCGAAACAGTCGACGTCTAGAACAAAACAACAAAAGGGCGCCCCGATCGGGCGCCCTTGTCATTTTTTCAGGGCCAGTCTCTTTACCATTCCGCCTGTCTTTGTGGATCAATTATCCCGGAGAGCCCGAGAGGCAGCGCCTCTCGGAGCCGCCGCAAGGCGGCTTTACCCCGCCCGCAGCATGCGGCGTCGCAAGACGCAATCAGCGCGCCTTATACGCTCATGCAAAGGTATTTCATTTCCAAGAACTCCTCGATCCCGTGATGAGACCCTTCGCGGCCAAGCCCCGATTGCTTTACACCCCCAAAAGGCGCGACCTCGGTTGAGATGATGCCGGTGTTGATCCCAACGATCCCATATTCCAGTGCTTCCGCGACCTTGTAGACCCGGCTCAGATCTTTGGCATAAAAATAGGCGGCCAGACCAAAGATCGTGTCATTGGCCAAATCGATCACGTCTTGCTCGCTCTCAAATCGGAACAAGGGGGCCATTGGGCCAAAGGTTTCTTCCTGACTGACCTTCATGTCCTGTGTCACACCGGTCAGAATCGTGGGCTGAAAAAACTGCGCGCCCATGTCGTGCCCGGTACCACCAAGAATGACCTGCGCGCCTTTTCCTGTGGCATCTGCGATATGATCTTTGACCTTGTTCACAGCAGCTTGAGAGATCAGAGGCCCGAAATCCACGCCGTCAAACCCGTCCCCCACAGACATATTCTGAACGGCCGCCGCGAACTTTTCCGCAAAAGCGTCATAGACGCCCGATTGCACATAGATACGGTTGGCGCAGACGCAGGTTTGCCCGTTGTTGCGGAATTTACAGGCGATGGCTCCAATCACCGCTTCGTCCAAATCGGCATCGTCAAACACGATGAAGGGCGCATTTCCACCCAGCTCCATTGAGCATTTCATCACCTGATCAGCGGCCTGCTTCAACAAGATCCGCCCCACAGCAGTTGAGCCGGTAAAGGTCAGTTTGCGCACCTTTGGGTGCTCGCAGAATTCCTTGCCTGTGGCAGACGCGTCTGAGGACGGAACGATTTGCAGAACACCCGCTGGAATCCCAGCACGCTCGGCCAAGACACCAAGCGCCAATGCTGAAAGAGGGGTTAGCTCGGCAGGGCGCGCCACAAAAGCGCAGCCCGCAGCAAGAGCAGGCCCAGCCTTGCGTGTGATCATCGCATTTGGGAAGTTCCAAGGTGTGATCGATGCCACCACGCCAATGGGTTGCTTAATCACCGTAATCCGTTTGTCCGGGGCATGGCCGGGGATCGTTTCGCCGTAGATGCGTTTGGCTTCTTCCGCAAAGAACTCGATGAAAGACGCGCCATAAGCGATCTCACCTTTGGCTTCGGCGATTGGTTTGCCCATCTCTGCCGTCAGGATCACGGCCAGATCGTCTTGTGCGGCCATAATCAGCTCGTACCACTTGCGCAGGATATTGGCGCGCTCTTTGGCCGTGCGTGCAGCCCACGCCTTTTGTGCAACCGCAGCTCCGTCGATCGCGCGGGCCACATCCGCCCGAGAAAGATCCGCGACCGAAGCGATCACATCGCCGCGTGCCGGGTTCACAACATCAAAGCGCCCGCTCCCGTCTTCCCATGCACCATTCACATAGGCACGCGTAGCAAGCAGCGCCGGATCGTTCAGCATCTCGGCAAGGTTTGTGGGTTGGTCGAGCATGAAAAGCATCCTTTACTGAGTTTATCCGAATTGG
The DNA here is from genome assembly GCA_937995865.1 of uncultured Paracoccaceae bacterium. Classification (GTDB taxonomy): domain Bacteria; phylum Pseudomonadota; class Alphaproteobacteria; order Rhodobacterales; family Rhodobacteraceae; genus Shimia_B. The sequence goes on from CALKJA010000213.1 coordinate 23,336, forward strand.
GCGTGCCAGCTGCCGGGGCCCTGCGCTTCGAATACCCCTCGCGCAATCGCGCGGGCAAGGCAAGTCGCGGCCGTGTGGCCCAGCGTGATTGGGTCAGCGACGGGATCGGCAAGGGGCCGAGCGCCGGTTGAAACGGCAAAGATTAGATCACCATCAAATAACGTATGCGAAGGCACAAGCGCGCGCGCCATTCCATCATGGGCCGCAATCGCCATACGTGTGCAGCCAGATTGGTCAAGGGCGGCATCTGTTGCCACGATGGCAAGCGTCGTGTTGTGCTGGCTTAATTTCGTTGGTGGATCCTGCGGCACGGTTTGCGGCGCGCCGCGCCCACCGAACTCAGCCCTGCATTCAAAGGGTGCTGCATAAAATTGCCCGGTCTTTGGATGATGGGCAGCTCCGATTGCATTTACTGCCACCAACGCACCCACAGTATGCCCCCGTCGTGTGACACAAGATGCCGTGCCAAGCCCGCCCAAAACGCCTGCCGTTGTAGCCCCAAACCCGGCGCCAGCGCGCCCAATGTCAAAGCGCGCGCCTGCCGCGCCATAGGCCGCGCGGCCAAGCTCAAGATAGGGGTTGGTGGACCACTGCTTTTGGCCACTATTCCCCAAATCAAACAGGATTGCAGCGGGCACAATCGGCACGCGCGCTGGGCCAGCCGCAAAGCCGCGCCCGTCTGCGCGCAACCCCGCCATAACGCCGTCTGCGGCCGCGAGCCCAAAAGCGGACCCGCCCGCTAGCACCAACGCATCGACCTGCTGAACAAGCCGGTCCGGGGAAAGAAGCTCCGTTTCGCGCGTCCCCGGTGCACCGCCCATGATGTGTACACCAGCCGTAAAGGGCGCGGCGGAAGTGAGCACTGTTACGCCAGACTCAAGTGCTGAGTCCTGTGCATTACCTACCTGCAAGCCTGCAATATCTGTAATCGAATTGGTGGTCATCCTGGCCTCACGGTACAATGATCGCGCCGGGAAAGTGGCTGAGTGAGCGCAGCAGTTTGGTATCTCCCACAGTGTCCCCCGCTTCTGGGAAAACCAGCACAACGGTGGTGTCCAGCCCAAGTCTATCAATGATGTGATCAACGCTTTGAGGCACGAAATAGTGCAATAATCGGCGCGTTGGATCTTGCTTGCAGATCACTTCAACCGCTTCCATATTCAGCTGTGGTGCTGCATCCAATAAATGCGCAAAGACAAGTGGCTGGCTCTCAAATGTGCCACTCAAAACCTCAACCCGCACGTCGCGTTTGGCCATCAGATGCAACGCCCGCCATCAACCTCAAGCGCGGCCCCGGTGATCATCGATGCCTCATCCGAACATAAGAACGCAGCCGCGTTGCCCATATCCTGCGGCGTTGAAAAGCGGCCCATTGGGATCGTACTCAAAAATTTGGCGCGGGTTTCGGGCGTATCTTCGCCCATGAATGTTGCCAGCAGTGGGGTGTCTCCGGCCACCGGGTTAATCGCATTCACACGAACGCCATAGGGCGCCAGCTCAACGGCCATTGTCTTGGTCGCCGTGATCATCCAGCCTTTTGAGGCGTTATACCAATTGAGCCGAGGCCGCGGTGAAACGCCCGCCGTAGAGGCCACATTCAGGATCGCACCGGCGCCCCGTGCCTTCATGGCTGGCACGAAATGCCGCGCAAACAGATAGACGGATTTGGCATTTACAGCGAGGACACGATCAAAATCCTCTTCGGAGATATCCTCCAAGGGGCCGGGCATATGTGTGATGCCTGCATTGTTCACAAGGATATCTGTCTCGCCCCAAAGGGTTTGCGCTGCGGCGTGAAGGGCGGCGACGGATGAGGTGTCAGACACATCAACGTGTGCGGCATGGCCGCCGATCTCTTGTGCGATAGTATCCGCTCCGACGGTATTGATATCCGCAACAAGCACTCGCGCGCCCTCAGAGGCGAATTTTCGGACGATCCCCGCGCCAAAGCCTGATGCACCGCCCGTGACGATGGCTGTTTTTCCTGCAAGTCTCATGGTGCCTCCCGATTCCAGCATAAGCGTAGCGCGTAAAGAGCCAGACGGGAAATCCAGACTTGCACGCCTTGCTCAAGGGATCGTGCGTAAAACCGCTTTGCCTTTGGCTGTTTTCAGGCGAAACTGGGGGTAAGGGGGGATGTAAATCCCGTTAACACTTCCTATGTAAAGTTCACGAGACCGTGAACGAAAGGACAAAAATGAGCGATTTTGAAAGCCAGATCCGGGAAAGCCAAACGCAGGTTGAAGCCGCGCAAGCGAAAACGCGCGAACTGACCAGCCGCATCGAAGCTGCGCGCCAGAAGATGGAGGCAGGGCAAGATATCAGCGTGGATATCGAGAACGCCTCGCTTGACGATGTGCATGCGCATTCCGATCAGATGAACGCCAATATCGCAGAGCTGATCATGGGATTGGACGATGTGACGGCAGGCTTTCAAAGCGATTTCGATGAACTGCGCAGCAAAACCGGCTGGGAAAGCTTTGTTGGCATCTTCGCCAAAGACCGCTCTGAATCAATGCGGCAGGAACGCCTTCGCACTGCGTCAATCGATGACAAATTGCAGGACCTCATCGCGAAATCCGATACGATTGTTGGTTTGCTTGAGGGCCAGTTGGCTGTCTTAGAGGATCAAAAGACCAAGGTTGAGGGCAATCTTGGCGACACACTGCAAGAGCGCGAAACCGTCGTTTCTGAGCTGGAGGCTGTAAAAGCTGAGATCAGCGGCATGGATCCCGCGATCATCACGCTTGAGAATAAAATCAGCGTTGAAACGGACGCCGCTGCGCGCACCGCACTTGAGACGGAACTGGCCGAGAAGAACGCCCAATATAACGAACTGGTCCGGCAGGAGCAGGTCAAGCTGGCGCGCAGCCAAACGCTTGAACGCTATATCGAAAAGGGCAAGACTTGGGTCGACTCCTTGACCAATCAGGCGGCCACGCAAATGGTTCTGATCAACAAGTTGCAGACAGACACCAAGCAACGTGTCGTGCTGTATGACGCGCTGACCAAATCGCTGAAAACCGCGCAACAGCAGGACGTGGCCCACCGGATCAATGAGATCGGTGTGAAAACGGACCAAGAAGCTCAAACCGCGATGGCAGCGATTGGGTCCGCCACCAACTCGCGCATGGCAGAGATGTTAGAGAAGCACGAAGATCACATGGTATTCGCCCGTGATGTGCTGGAGCAAAAGGCTAAAGCGGATGAGCGGTTCGCGCGTCGGTTCTCTGCGATTGTCGAAAAGCATGACAGCAACACCTATGGTGGCTGACCCCAAGTAGACGGAGCGCCCTGCGGCATCGGCGGGCAACCCCTACCCTTTGCGCTTGAGATCAAATCCTATGAACTGTTCGGTGACCCCTGCACTATGTCCCGAGCCGGCTTGCCAATAGTGAGGTTGCTAAACTCGGGCGCCAGTTTGAGTATTTTGGGAAAAACGATTGTGCCAATGCTGTTTGAACGTTCAGACCACGAGCCATTCTTTAAGCGTCGCTACCGTAGGTACACTTGTGCAAGTGTTGTCATAATCTTTGGCGCCGGCGTTCCTTTGATGTTTCTTGGCGTTCCCGGTGCTGTGGTCGGTTTTTTCCTCGCTTTGAGTTTCATTCCCGGGCTCTTTGGCGGGGGGCATTACGTGTTATGGATTTTATCGCGTTGGGTCCCACAAGCGGGACAATATGCGGTGCGCTGGGAGAACTTTATGGAGGTTAAGAAGGCTCGGATATGAACGACAAGACCCCAATCTTAGACACCCGCGTTACGCGGCGCTACTTTCGCAAGTTTGAGCGGATCACCGGGCATTTGTCCCGCGTGGCGGCGATGATGGAGGTCGACGGTAGTCTGACAAAGGATGAGGTTGCGGTGATGTCGCGCTACCTTGTTGGTCTGAGTTATACGTTTCAGGCGCTGAGCTACAAATATCTCTTTGCGGGCCGTGTGAGTGGCGCGGGCCAGATGTATTTCGATTTTCGCGAAAGCGGCTTTCCGGTCGCGGCTGAGTTGATTGAGATGAGCGTGGACGCCAATCAGGTTGATAGGCATCTGGCGCAGTCGGACACGCCAGAGAAACTCAAGGACCAAATGGTGCGCAAGATCGTCGGCGATCATGAGATCCCATCGCGGTTGCAATATGCCTTGTCCCAGCGGCTCTACTACGAGGAACTTGCCAAAGGGCATCTCTTTTGGCTGCGTAACGATCCTGACGTAATCTGGCAGGGAACGGAGGGTGATCGGCGCCGTTTTCTGGTGCACTGGGCGGTCTATGATAGCCAGGTGAACCTGCCTACGATCTATTTGATGGAGCTGGAAGACACCGGGCACACGTCATTGCCCAAAGACCCGCGCCGTTGGCCCGAAGCTCAGGCGCATTTGATGGCACAAAGCCAAGGTGATCTGAAGCTTTTGACCATCGCCCGCGGCTTTGATCAGGATTTTGACGACCTGCACCCCAAGCGGCTGCGGCGATTTCACATTGGTCCGATGTATTCGGATGCGTTCACCAAGCAGACCGGTCCAATGAAGCAAGTCCTTGCACAGGCCGATGCGCCCGAGGGCGATGATTGGGCGCTGGTTTGGACAGAAGAGGAGCTGATTGCGGACCGTGCACAGATGGAAAAGAGCGGCTGGTTCGGAAGCGTAGAACGCCAGATTTTCGCGCTTGATCCTATGGCCGGGCAAGGCGGCGATACAGGGGCCACGGCCACGCGCCGTGCGGTCATGCTGCCAGCGCGCCCCTATCAGGTGCTTGATGAGATGCGCCCACCGGGCTTTTCGGATGTACGGAAATATGTGGTCAGCCCGTCAGGGCGGGTGTTGGTTTATTAACTTTGAGGCAGAGAAGGCTTTTGCAAAAGCCTTTGCCTCCGGCGGGAGTAGCCGGATCATTGAAGGAGAGGCTGTAAGATGAGCCAGATGTCAGATCAGATGGAACTGCGGGAGGCTGCAGTTAAAGCGCATTATGGTGCGGCCCTCGCAATGCTGGAAGGGTTTGACCATGCGCCGCGAGTGGCCTCGTCTAAGGCGAAAGAGGTGGAGCGCTCGTCGGGTGTGACCACAGGTTCGCGCCGGTTCCGGTCCACCACGCCGGGATTGGCGGCGCGGCGCACGGTGCGTGCCGCGGGCGTCGAATTGCGCGCGCGGGTTGAGGCATCGGACGATGGTGATGCGCTGATGTCGCCGATGCAGGCCTCGGTCCTGACGGGGTTGCGGCGCGCGCTTGCGATCGCATTGGCTGTTGGCGAAGAATTCGGAGAACGCACAGAGCTGGGTGCGTTGAAGCGCGAGAACCTGTCTGGCGGTGTGTCGAGTGCCAAGAAAGCTGCGTTCGAGGAACTCATGGCCGCCGAAGCGTTGGCTGTGTTATTCGTGTTCGGGTCCGCAGCTGCGTTCCTCCTTGCGCCACACGCGTCCGAAACATCTGTAGATATCGGTGAAGTCGAAGAGGTTTTGACAGACAACGCTCCCTTGGCGCTGCATGGCGCGCTTTGGGAACTGGATCAGGCATTGGGCCTGCATGCCGCCGATGACGCGGCACTCGTTGCGGTTGTACTGGCCTATGCCGAAGCGCTCATGGCCAAGGTTGCCGCACGTGCGGATGCTGCCCCAAGGCTTGAACCGTTCCGCACGGCCGCATGGCATGTGGAGGCCGATGACTTTGCGATCCGAGGGTTTGAGGCCGCCGCCAAGGCCAAAGGGTCCACGCTCACGATGACTTTCAAAAAGCCGCATGAGGTGGTGGGAAACCACATCGCCAAATATCAGGCGATGAAACTGGCCAAGATGCTGATGGCCTATGATTTTGACAGGCGGCTCAACCCGTTTGCGGATTTGGGCGGCTTCATCTTTACCTTTATGGGGGACGGCGCGCCGGGTACGGGTAAGACCACGCTCATTCAGATGATGGCGGGTTTGATCAATGACTACTGCACTGTGGCGGGCTATCCGTTCCGCTATCAGAACCTAAGCACTGACAATATCGACAGCTATCAAGGCAAGTCCGGGCAGAATGCCAAGGCATTTATCAACAATGTGCTTGATCCCGGCGTGATCGGGTTTGGGACGATCGATGATATTGATCAGCTGGCCGGTAAACGCGGGGACCGTCAATCAAGCGCGGGCCAGCTTGAGATTACAGCCGTTCTGATGGAGAGCTTTGCAGGTGCAAATACCGTTGTGCGCGGGAACTGCACGTTTGGGATGTTCTCGAACTACCCCGAAAATGTGGATGACGCCCTGCGCCAACGCGCAGGTGCGCGGTTCTTGGTGGATGGCCCGCAAACACGGGAAGACTACATTGATATCCTGGCGCTGCTGATGGGCAAAAACCACGATATCCCCGTGGGCGCGCATGAGCTGATGAGCGCGCAAGAGATCAAATCCGCTGTTTCAGCGTCATTTGAAAAACACAGCCGCCCAGCGGAACCGGGGCTGCTTGAGGTGTTTGACCGCGTGTCCTCAGATGTCGGTGAGCTGGATACGCTGGCGAAAATGGGCACGTATCTTAAGGGTATCCAAGAAGCCGACCCGCGCTTTACCGGGCGCGCGATCAAGAACATCACCGATGCGGTCAAGGTCCGTGCGATGGATTTTGAGCTGCCTGATGAATGGATGGAGGCGCCAGACCTGTTCTTGCGCAAGGACTACGACACCAAACGCAACATGATCGCAGAGCTGCGCGTGCCGATCACCATTGAGATGGTCGTGCAAGAGATCAACCGCTACGCCGACAGCGAGTTCCGCTATGCCGACAAATCCGACGAAGTCGCGATTGACGGCATGGTGCGAGACTTTGGCCGTCAGGAAGAGGCGAAGCGCCGGTATTTGGAGGGGAAGGTGTGAGTAAACGAAGCTTTACGATTCAGGCCGAAGGGTTTCCCAACATACAAGGTATGATGCTCGCTACTATTCTTGCACTCAAAGCCCTTGGTGGTTCTGCCAAAATCCAAGAGTTGGATGAGAAAGTCGCCGAATTGGAGGGTGTAACCGAACAAGAACAAGCGTTCGAAATGACGGGTTCCAACAGCGGGCAGCCAAGACTGAACTATTATCTAGCTTGGGCCCGAACCTATCTCAAGCGCGGCGGCGCCGTTGCTAATTCGTCTAGGGCGGTTTGGTCACTAACTGAGTTTGGCAAAGGTCTCGGAAGTATCGAGGATACTCAGGAGATCTATTCCTTGGTTGCATCGCAAGAGCGAGAGCGTGCACGCGCAAAACGTATAAAGGACCGGAATAGTGACCTAGTGGCTGAACAAGACAGCAAAGAAGCGGACCTATCATTTCCCGCAGAGCTGGCAAGCGGAGGTCATCACGGCGCTTGGGATCAAGAGTTAATATCTGTTTTGAAAAAAATGGACCCATCCGCCTTTGAAAGGTTAGCTCAACGCCTTCTAAGAGAGAGTGGTTTCAGTAAAGTTGAAGTGCGTGGCAAGACTGGCGACGGAGGGATCGACGGTGTTGGCGTCCTTAGCGTCAACCTCGTATCGTTTCAGGTATTTTTCCAATGCAAGAGGTATAAAGGCAGTGTTGGTTCCGCAGAAATACGGGACTTTCGCGGTGCTATGATGGGTCGAGCAGATAAAGGGCTTTTCATCACAACTGGTACCTACACAGCCCACGCGCGCGACGAAGCAACGAGGGATGGGGCGACCGCAATCGATCTGATTGATGGTGAGCGACTTTGCCTATTGCTCAAAGAAAATGAGTTAGGGGTGAAAACGAAAATGGTAGAAGAAATTTCTGTTGAGCAAGAGTTCTTTGCTGGAATCTAGTTGCCTGCCAACAAGCCGCGTAGCTGAGGAATGAAAGTCACCCAATGGCCCTAACCTTCACCTTCATCATCCCCGGCCTCATCGCGCTCCTTACGGGCGTTCGAGGCTATCGTGATAAGCCGCGGACGTCCAAGGACTTTGCGATTGGCGCGTTTTGGACGATGTTATTCGGGCTTGTTTATGTGTTTGCGTGGCATGTGATCTGGCTGGGCGCAGCCTCAGTCTCAACGGGCACGGCAGAGGGGCTTGTTGGCGGGGCCGCGTTTCAGACGGCGGTGTCCTTTGTCGTGTGGTTCCCGCTTTTGATGATTTCTTATGTGTTCAATGCGCAAAGGGGGATCGGGCATGACCTTTGAGGAAGCCACGGATTTCTCGCTCGCGTTGATCTTGCCTGGGGTCGTGCTTGTAGCGGTGGCGTGGCTGGTGCCAACCGGGCTTGGGCGCATGCTGCCGCAGACCATGCCGGGGCTGGGGGTGAATCTTATCGTCTCTGCGCTTGTGGTGTGGGCTGGTACGGCGCTGGGCTTTGCGGCCAGCTACGCAGCACAGGGTGTACCGCTGCGCGAGATCAGCCAAGGCACCCTACATTTCGCCCGGCTGGGTGCGCTGGCGGCGATGATGTGGGGGCCGGTCGTGCTGCTTGCGCTTGCCATGCTGCCGCAACATTGGAGACCTGAGCTATGAGAAAGCTAATCGAAAAAGGACTGATGTTTGGCAATCTTGTGCCTGTCACGGCGCCTGCCTTGGTCGCACGCTACAATCGCGCGCTTAAGCACCTGACGGGGCGCGAAACGACGCTGAGCGATTTTCACATCGATATATCTGGCTACTCGCCTGAAATCGGGGCTGAGCTGGAAGACCAGCTTTACCTCAACCATGCGGGCGTGAACCGTCAGTTCATCTTGCTTACGATGGAGCAACGCCACGCGCCCCTTCTGGAAGCGCAGTTCTCAACATCACGCGATATCCTGCGGCAGTTTTTTGACGCCAATGAGCGCGAGCTATTTGCCCTGACAGCACAGGATGCTGTCGCGGGTGAACTGGTCAATTCCGTGTATTCCGTTGCAGAGCCTGCGCGGCTTTTGGGAATCCGCACTGTGCGCGTAGAGGCCGATACAACCGGCGAAGTTGTGGCCAATGCGGCTGAGCTTGGCCGCAAGATCGATGCCTTCAAGACGCAAGCCGATGCTTGGTATGACGATGTGCTGATCGCTGATATGATCGGGCTCGCAAAGCGCACCGGCGATGTGATCCGCAACCCAGTGTCGTTGGCGCAAATGGAGTTTGCGCAAGACAGTTTTTGGACGGCGCATTTTGGCGGGCTTTACGTGCTGCGCGATGTATCAGCCCCCGCTGTGCTTACAGCTGGCGCGCCGGTTGAGATGCCGCTGGATACATATCCGCTAAGCGATTCCACCCTGATCGCGGCCTATCTGCAAGAGACGGGGCTGGTGGAACCGATTGTGCAAGCGCGCGGGATCGATGCGGCGGCAATCCTTCAGCAGAAGATGGATTTTATCATGGTCAGCTTTGCGGCTGAGCGCGGCGAAGATATCACGCGCGTTGACCGGCGGGCCCTGCGTGCGCTCGCGCGGCGCTTTGCTGGTAAAATGGAAGAGCCCTTTGCCAGCGCCTATGAGGGTCTTGCTGCGCTGCACCGTTGGTCAAGCCAAGGTGGGCGTTGGCCGCAGATCACCAGTGAACACCCCGCCTATTTTTACGCCATGCGCGCCGCCGATACGCCCCAGCGCGATTTGGTGAACCGGCTCTTGGCGGAACTTGCGCCGTTGGATGTGCGGCAGCTCTTTATCTGCCACAAGGAGCTATTTTATCGGCATTACGCCGATTGGCCCGAAGCCAAACAGGCCTTTGTGGTGGAGTTCCTCGCGCGGGAGTATCAAGTGGACAAAGCGGGCGCGCGCGCGGCGCTGTTTGGTCATGAGCCTGAGATGGCGGAGCCTCCCGCCCAGCCAAAGCTGGCTGAAACTGGCCCGTGGAGTGGTGTGCCCAATGCTGAGGATGATTTGATATCGCGCGTTGGGCCTTGGGGCGCTGTAAGGAGGAGAAACTGATGGTCGTGTTGCGACTTTTCATTATTGTGATGGTGATCTCCACCATCCTCTATATCTCAATTTCATTTTATAGCCGCAGCAAGCGGCGTGCGAAGCTGGAGCATCAGTGGCGCGCGGATTTGCGCGTCGGTGACCGCGAAGCGTGGCTCCGCGAGGAGCTGGAAAAATACGATCATTCGCTGAAGCGGCGGCTGATCCTTCTGGTTTTCGTCCTGCCTATGGCCTTTCTGGCCTTTGTGAGCATCATGCTCTACGTGCAGAACTTCATGTAAGGAGACACCCCATGTTTTATGTTCGTTGGTTCATCCGCATTGTGTTCTTTTTGATCGTGGCGGGGTTTCTGCACTACACGCTGCCGCAAAGGGATATCGTTCAAGTCAACGGTACAGAG
>CALKJA010000214.1 GCA_937995865.1 uncultured Paracoccaceae bacterium
CCCGCCGGAGGCAAAGAATTTTCCCAAAACTCTTGCTTCTTTAGAAAGGAAACACACACATGTTGATTTGGTTCCTTCCCGTCTTTTTGATCATGCTCATGATCGGGCTTCCGGTCGTGTTTGGCCTTTTGCTCGCCCCCGGTGCCCTTTTGGTGCTGGATGGATCAAGCCGCGATTTGGCTGTGCTGTATCGCAACCTTTACAATGGGATCGACAGTTTCCCGCTCATGGCTCTGCCCTTTTTCATGCTAGCCGGTGAGATTATGAACCGGGGTGGGATTACCATCCGGTTGGTCGAATTTTCTCAAGCAATCATGGGGCACTTGAGAGGCGGCCTAGCACAGGTCAATATCCTAAGCTCGATCCTCTTCGCCGGCCTGTCCGGCTCAGCCGTGGCTGACACTTCCGCGCTTGGTTCCACGTTGATCCCTGCAATGGAAAAGAACGGCTATTCCCGTAAGTTTGCGGCGGCAATCACAGCGGCATCATCAGTCATCGGTCCGATCATCCCACCTTCGGGGATTATGATCATCTATGCATATGTCATGGGTGAAAGCGTCGCCGCCTTGTTCTTGGCTGGTATCGTGCCTGGCATTCTTGTGGGTGTTGGCCTCATGGTCATGGTCCGGCTTATGGCGGACCGCTATGACCTGCCCCCAGCAAAACGTGTGGTCATCGAAAACCAAACCATCTCGCCCGTGGAGTTCTGGACCTCTTACGTCCTTTTGCGCGCGACAATCGGTTTTATTCTGTTTCAGATTATCGGCTCGTTTGGTGGATTCTTCGACGGGGACGCGCCGGACGGCCAGGTCTGGATCAACATCGCCCTATACGCTGCCTGCGTTGCAGCCGCTCATTTCTTGCTGATGCGGTATCGCAAAACAGTAAGTCAGGATTTCCGCTACACTTGCAAAAAGGCTGTCGCGCCATTGCTTACGCCGATCATCATTTTGGGTGGTATACTTGGCGGCTTTATGACACCGACAGAAGCGTCGGTCATCGCGGTCACGTATGCATTGTTCGTCTCGGTCTTCGTGCTCAATTCGATGACGTTCAAAGACCTCGGACCTGTGCTAGCGCGCTCTGCTCTTGCGTCCTCGGCTGTTTTGCTGCTCGTTGGCGCTGCTGTCAGTTTCAAGACAGTTGTGGCACTTTCCGGCGCCCCTCAGATCATGGCTGAGTTCATCTTGAGCCTGTCCAACAACCCACTTATCTTGCTCTTGCTAATCAATTTGCTCCTCTTCGTGGTGGGCATGTTCCTTGACGCTGGTCCTGCGATCATCATTCTTGGGCCGATCCTTGGCCCGATTTTCGTGGATCTGGGTGTGGACCCGATCCATTTTGCGATCATCATGTCCGTGAACCTGACCGTCGGCCTTGCAACACCGCCAATGGGGCTTGTGCTTTTTGTGGCTGCGTCTGTGTCTGGCGAAAAGGTCGAAACGATCTCAAAGGCCATTCTACCGTTTCTTGCGGTGGAAGTGTTCGTCATCTTTTTGATTACATACTTCCCCTTCATCTCAATGACGATCCCGCGCCTTACGGGGTTTGCTAACTGACCACCAAACGCCGGGGAAAACCCGGTTCACGACCTCAACACAACTGGGAGGAAATACCATGTTCAAAGGTCTCACACAGGCGGCGCTTGCCGCGGGCTTTCTGGCTTCGTCGGCACTGGCCGGCTGGGCAGCGGGCCACGCCGAAATCACGCTCCGCGCGACGGCAAACTCGAATGAGAATGACGAAGACTATGACGGTCTGGTTGTTTTCAAAAACTATGTTGAAGCAGCATCTAACGGCAAAGTTGCCGTTGAACTCTTCATCGGCACGCAGCTGTGCTCTAACGGTACGGAATGTATCCAAGGTGTTGCCGAAGGCAGCATCGATATCTACATCTCGACATCCGGCGGTGCAGCAGGCCTGTTCCCATACGTTCAGGTACTGGACCTGCCCTACTTGATGTCTGACGACCGTGTGGCCGAGGCCGTTTTGGCCAATGGTTCAACCTTCATGCAATCCATGCAAGACAGTGTTCTTGAAACGTCCGACGGCGCGGTGCGCTTAATGACAATAGGCAACACTGGCGGCTGGCGCAATTTTGCCAATACTGAGCGCCGCGTTCAGACGCCTGCGGACATGAGTGGCCTGAAAATGCGGACGGTTGTTGCAGACCTGCCAGTTCAGTTGGTCGAAGCAATGGATGCGTCTGCGACGCCGATTCCATGGCCCGAGCTTTTCACATCACTGCAAACTGGTGTTGTTCAAGGGACAGCCAACGGTATCACCGACATTATGGGCATGAAATTCCCAGAAGCCGGTCTGCAATACCTCACGTTGGACGGTCACAGCTACATGGGCGCACTCTGGTTCATGAACAACGAGCAGTTCTCGGGCATGGATGATGCCACCAAGCGCGTGATCGTTGACGGGTTCTACCAGCTGCAGCAAGCGACTTTTGCGTCGCCGAAGCGAAAATCCATCCAAGCATACGAAGACTTCGTTGCTGGTGGCGGTGACATCTATGTGCCTACACCTGATGAGAAAGCCGCTTTCGCGGCGGCAGCCGCTCCGGTCTATGATTGGTTTGGCAGCAATGTTGATGGTGGCCCGGCTGCCCTTGAAGCGCTGCGCGCATCAGTGGCCGAGGTTGAAGCCCGTATCAACGCTGTTCGCGAAGCTGAGATGCAATAAGCGCCAAGCGCTTGTTTGAAGAATGAGCGGGGCCCGGTGGTTAATGCTGCCGGGCCCCAATCCATTTGGAGGCCTGAGCCTTTCGTTAAGACGGGCCCACCCGCCTCCCTTCTGCGCCTTTTGGCTTGAACCTAACGGGGGTCCCGGCTGCGCCGCGAACGAGAGGCTCTGCCTCTCGCGCTCTCCGAGGTATTTTGAGAAAGATGAAAGCGAAGATTGAGAGCGGGGTGCTTGTGTAGGGTGCGATCGTTGCTAGAGTTACCGGAACGGATACATCCATACACGGTAATCATCGATCAGCTCATGCGCTTTCTCAATTTGTTCCGCGGTCATTTTCTTGATCACTTCTTCTTGGCTAATCGCGGCGTCCGGGTCTCCTCCGATGGCGCTGAGGACGTACCACATATAGGCACGTGTGAGGTCTGGGGCAGGCATGCCAAGGCCAACTTCGTAGTACCAACCGACACCGGATTGTGCGCCCGGATGGCCTTTCATTGCAGATCGCAGATACCAATCAAACGCACGGATGTAATCTTGCTCAACACCAAGGCCCAGAGCATACATCACGCCGATCAGTTCTTCGGCGTCGGCATTGCCAGATCGGGCTGCGGGCCAGAATGCTTGAAGCGCTTCTTCGAAGCGGCCTTCTTCCATAAGATCGCGTGCCTGTTCAATCTCAGCTTTGGTTGGGCTGGCGAACGCAAGGGTCAGGGCGGTCAAAAGCAGGAATTTGCGCATGCGGTGGCTCTCTCGATGCTGTTGGCGGGATCTGCCGCCGGTATGGCGGCCGCAGATGCCCCGCGTCTGGTGGCTGATGATTTCCTGAGCTTCGATGTAGATCAAGCCCGGATCGGCCAGCTTTTATTCTATGACAAGGTTTTATCTGGAAATCTCAACATCTCGTGTGGGACCTGCCACCACCATGACCTTGCCGGTGGAGACGGATTGAGCCTTGGGATTGGCGAAGGCGGCGTGGGTGTTGGCCATGAGCGCACCGCAGGCACAGGACCAGACCAAATTCGCAAGCGCATTCCGCGTTCAGCCCCGACGCTTTGGAACCTTGGGCATAAATCCATAGAGGTTCTATTCCACGACGGGCGGCTTTCGATTTCCGATATATATGGAAACGGTTTTAACTCGCCTGCTGAAGAGTGGTTGCCAAAGGGTTTAGACAATATCATCGCAGCACAGGCGGTTTTTCCGCTGACCGCGCAGTTTGAGATGGCGGGCAATCCCAAGGAAAACGAGATTGCCGGGGCCGTGCATGATCGCATTGATGCAGCGTGGCCGATTATTGCCAAGCGCGTACGCGTGATACCCAGCTATGGGGCTATGTTTGTTGAGGCTTTTGCGCATGTTGAGACGCCTGAAGACGTCACGATCGTGGAGATCGCAAATGCCTTGGGCGCGTTCATTGGCAGCGAATGGCAGAGTTTTGACAGCCCTTACGACGCGTATTTGGACGGCATCCCTTTGCCCAAAGATGCCGAGCGCGGGCGGCGGCTTTTCTTTGGGGATGCAGGCTGTGCTGGGTGCCATTCGGGGCCACTGTTCAGCGATCAGCAGTTTCATGCCCTGAGCTTGCCAGCCTTTGGGCCCGGGCGCACAAGGCGCTTTGATCCGATGGCGCGTGATGTGGGCCGGATGGGCGAAACGGATGCGCTTGAGGATGCGTACCGTTTTCGCACACCTTCATTGCGCAATGTGGCATTGAATGCGCCTTATGGACATAACGGAGCCTATCCAACGATGCGCGATATGTTGGAACATAAGCGCGACCCGATCGGTAAGCGTGCTGCGTGGCGGCGGGAGATGGCTAATCTTCCAGATGCTCCGTGGCTGGAAGCCATTGATTTTGTCATCCAATCCGATGAACGCGAAATGGCGCGTCAACGTGCCAAACGCGATCTGCCGCCAATCCAGATAAGCGATCGAGACATTGCAGATCTCGAAGCGTTCCTTCACAGCTTGACCGGAGCTTCGGGCAACAATCGCCCGATGGGGCGGCCAAGTGCGGTTCCTAGCGGGCTCCCCGTAGACTAAAGGATCAAAATCCCAAGGTCTGCCACATTAGTGCCGGTGCCCCCGGTCATGAGCAGCGCTTGTGCGGCCTTTAGAGCGGTATATGCATCATTGTTGAGCAAAAGCGCTTCTGGGTTGGCCTTGGCGCGCAGCGCGGTCATCGTTTGATCATTGACCAGCCCACCAGCGGCATCCGTTGGCCCATCGCGGCCATCTGTGCCACCTTGCAGATAGACCCACGGCCCTCGCTTGCGCTCAAAATGGAGTGCAACACGTAAGGCGAGCTCTTGATTGCGCCCCCCTTTGCCATCGCCAGTGAGCTGTACCGTCGTTTCGCCGCCAAAAAGGTGAATGCCCTTGTCTGTGGTGCCTGCAACGCGGCGCGCCGCGTCTTCGACATCGCCAGTTAGCGGCGGCGAATGCATATGGACGGGAAGGCCGATTTCGCGTGCGGCTTGCGCCATCGCAAAAATTGATTGTGTGTTGGATCCGATCAGTGCGTTGTCAGCCGACGGAGTGGTTTCGGCCCGCGGGTCGCTGGGAGCCTCAAGCAAAACGCGCACGGCTGAAGGCGTTTTGTCCAGTAGGTTATAGCGGTTCAGCATCGCGCGTGCGTCTAATCTGGTGCCAAGCGGTGGCGCTGTTGGACCGCTTGCGATTGCGCTGAGATCGTCACCAACGACATCTGAGAGGATTAAGGCACGCAGCTGAGCGGGAGCAGCCGCACGCGCCATCCCACCGCCTTTGAGCCGCGAGAGCACCTGCCGGATCAGGTTTATTTCGGTAATCTCAGCGCCCGAAGCCAGAAGCAGGCGATTGACCGCAATTTTATCGTCCAGCGTGAGGCCCTCGGCTGGAGCTGGAAGCAAAGCAGACCCGCCACCAGATATCAACGCAAGTACATGATCGCCGTTGCTGGCCTCATTGAGCATTTTAAGAACCGCTTTCCCCGCACTCAGGCCAATCGCATCAGGGATAGGGTGGGAAGCGGCAAACACCTGAGCGCCAGATAGCTCCCCTGCGTTCTCGGGATTTGTCACAACAAAGCACGCGGCAGGGTTTGAAACATGCAGCAATGCGGCCTCTGCCATGCGCATCGCAGCCTTACCAACAGCAACAATACGGGTTCCGGGCGCGGGAGGCTTGGCCGAAAGTGCTGAATTCACGGCCTCAAAGGGATCAGCAGCGGCAACACCGGCTTGGAACAGCCGCATCGCGGCAGATTGCATGTCATCGCGGTCCATGATCACCCTCACACCCAGTTCAATTGGTGTATCTTTAACAGATCAATCAAAAGCGCGCGAGCGGCCTCGCGGTGCGCTGAGTGGATTCTGTTTGCGGCCTGTACATCGCCCCTGCGGATTGCGGCCAGCACCGCTTCGTGATCTTCATTGGATCGTGTCGGTAGCGGGCGCAAGCGAAGAGTTACGGCACGCGCGCGCCGCACTTGATCGACATAGAGCGAAACGGCCTCGATTAATCTTTGATTGCCAGAGGCCGCCACAAGCGCACGGTGGAAATTATCATCAGCATGCGCCCATCCTGAAAGATCACGCGCATCAAGTGCAGCATTCATCGCCGCAATCGCTTCTTCCATCGGAGCAAGTTCGTCTGGCGTTGGTCTGCGCCCCGCGGCACGCGCAGCAGCCGCTGCTTCGAGTGCCGTGAGGACCTCATAAATGTCGTTCATGTCTTCTGGCGAAAGACCAACGATGCGCGCCCCGCGCCGCGGGCGGATTGTGATTAGACCTTGTGCCTCAAGCCGGCCCATTGCCTCACGTACCGGAGTTCGAGAAAGTCCAAGCCGCTGGGCCAATTCGGCCTCAAGGTGATCGGACCCCGGTGGAAGGCTGCCATCAAAGATCAATTTGCGGAGCGCTTCTGTTGCGCGTGTTGTTGCGCTTTCTGACATTATACGATGCTCACTTTGCGTTTTTCGTCATTTGAACGGTAGATCGCTTCCTCTACCTGTCGAACGTTGACGTAATCGCGCGCCTCATTCTCGAACTGACCTTCGCCGCTGAGAGCCGCCGCCACATGCGATTGTAAGCTGTGCACGCAATCACCTGCAAAGCCCGGCCACGCTTGTGGAGGTAAAACCACCCTGCCCTCAACTTCCCCAAAACCACGCTGGGTCAAAGCCCCATCTCCCCCAAGAGTTAGCGTGCCAAGAGTACCTTCAATTAAGGCTTCGCCGAATGTTAGGCGGGTGTTTTCTGCGGCGTGATCAAGGTGGCGGTCGCCGTCAAACATCGCACGCGCACCGCTAGCAAAATCGAAAATGACGTGACCCGCATCTTCGCCCAAGATCGCCGGGTTCATGCGGCGCAGATCGGAGTAAACGCTGGTGATTGGTCCTAGCAGAAATCGGAACGTGTCCACCCAATGCACAGCCGTCTCATGGATCAACAGGCGCGGCATGGTCTGAAAATACGGCTGTCGATCTAAATACGCATCAGCCCCCTGCCCGTCACCGGTGCGAAGCCGAAAGCTTATCTGGTGGATCATGCCAAGCTGGCCCGAAGTGATGATCTTTGCCGCCAAGCGATACCACGGCTGAAAGCGAAAATTTTCGTGGATAATTAGGGGGATACCGACTGCATCAGCGGCCTGCGCCAAGCTTTGTGCCTGCCCAAGTGATGTGGCAAAGGGCTTTTGGCAGATCACCGCTCGGGGTCTTGCTGCCAATGCTTCGCGCACCAGCGTATCATGTGCTGATGGGGGCACAATCAGGTCAATAATGTCCGGCTGAACAGCCTGTAAAGCCGCCGTAAGGTTAGGAAACGCAGGCACCCCAACGGCACGCGCCCGTGCCATATCCGGATCGGCGACCGCGGCCAGCTCGACCCCGCGCATCCTTTGCCAGCTTTCAAGGTGGAACGTCGCGAAATAGCCCGCTCCTACGCAAAGGACTTTCATAGCGCAGCTTCGATAGCCGCAGCCACCTCTAGCGTTCCCGCCGTTCCACCTAAATCGCGTGTCAGCACATTACCCTCAGCAATTACTGCATCTACCGCAGCCTGCATGCGTGCAGCATCCTCGATCATCTCTGGCCGCCCATGCTCTTGACCAAGCCAATCTAACATCATCGCACCAGAAAGGATCATGGCCATTGGATTTGCCAGCCCTTGCCCGGCGATGTCCGGGGCCGTTCCGTGGCAGGGCTGAAACACCGCGTGATTGTCCCCGATGTCGGCTGACGGCGCCAACCCAAGCCCGCCCATTAGGCCCGCACCAAGATCGCTTAAAATATCACCAAACATATTTTCGGTCACCATCACATCAAACCGCTGGGGTTGTTCGACCATCCAAAGAGCCGTGGCATCTACATACGTGTGGTCGGCTTCAATATTGGGATAATCCTGAGCGACCTCATCAAAGATCTTGCGAAAGAACGCAAAAGCTCGAAAGACATTGGCCTTATCAACACAGGTCACTTTGCCGGGGCCGATCCCGGCTGTTTTGCGTTGATTGGCGAGCCGAAACGCAAAGTTAAAGAGCTTTTCACTTACGGGTCGCGTGATTTGCAAGGTCTCGCGAGCGTAGTCTTGGGTCACTTCGCCTTTGCCAAGCGTGTGAAAAAGGCCTTCCGTACTCTCGCGGATCAGCACGAAATCCAGCGCGGTTGTATCTGCGATCTTAAGCGGAGATGGCTGCCCCCGCACAACACGCACGGGGCGTACTCCGGCGTAAAGATCCAACAGCATACGGATATCAATCTGAGGCGTGATCTCTGTTCCATCCGGATACCGGATATGGGGCAAGCCCATCGCGCTAAGCAAAATTGCATCCGCCGCGCGCGCTTTTTCAACCGAGGCAGCCGGGAGCGCCGCCCCGGTATCTGCATAACATTGTGCCCCCGCAGGCAACGTTTCAAACACAAGGGAATACCGGCGGCCTTGCGTCACTCTTTCAAGCAGGCGCAATGTAGGCAGCGTAATCTCAGGGCCGATCCCGTCTCCGTCGAAAACGGCAATCTGAAAAAGGCTGGACATGGGTGGCGCTCTCAATAAAAGTGGCTTGGCATAACGTATACGTTAATAGATGCGTTGATCCAGCCCAAAAGCATCGGAGAAGCTATGTTTGCCGTTGTCGTCACGTTTCAAATCACGCCCGAGGCTTGGAGTGACTTTCTACCGCTCATGCGTGAGAATGCCTCGCTTTCGATTCACGGCGAAGCAGGGTGTCACCGATTTGATGTCTGCACGTCAGAAGACCGCACAGGCGAAGTTTTCCTTTACGAGCTTTACTCTGACCGCGCTGCATTTGATGCGCATCTCAACAGCTCGCATTTCAAAAACTTCAGTGAAAAGACTGGTCCAATGATCGCCCACAAGGACGTGCGCACCTTTGAGCAGGTGGCGAGTTAATGTGGGATGTCTACGCCGTCAAATACGCAGAGCGAAACGCACGGACCCGAGCGGATAGTTTCATATTTGCAGATAACCATGATGCGCCACATGCAATGGATTATTTTGTATGGGTATTGCGCAATGGAGTGCGAACAATACTTGTAGATACGGGATATGACAGCGCCGAAGCCGAACGCCGCAACCGCCCAATCTCGACTGATCCGCGCTTGGCACTCAAGCCGTTGGGCTTGGCAGCCGAAGAGATTGACGAGGTAATCGTCACCCACCTTCACTATGACCATGCAGGAGGCTTGCACCTTTTCCCCAATGCGCATTTGCATATGCAAGCCGCTGAGATGGCTTATGCCACCGGTCCCTGCATGTGCCACGGTACATTGCGTGATCCTTTTACGGCTGATCACATTTGTGAGGCAGTAAAGCGTATTTACTCTGGGCGTGTAACCTTTCACGATGGCGATGGCGAAGTGGCCCAAGGCGTCACAGTTCACTGCATCGGCGGGCATTCGCGCGGGCTTCAGGCGGTGCGCGTGCTAACAAGCGTTGGGTGGCTGTGCCTTGCGTCGGATGCGGCGCATTACTATGAGAATGTTCTTAAAAACAAACCCTTCCCGATCGTGGTGGATCTGCAGAACATGTTAGATGGTTTTGGCACTCTACGCCGTCTTGCATCGCGCCCAGGGCTGATTGTGCCGGGGCATGATCCATTGGTGCGTTTGCATTTCCCAGAGGTGCATGAGGGCATTCATCGGCTTGATCAGGGCCCGACAACAGAGCCCACTTCATGAAGATCGGGGTCATCGCAGATGATTTCACGGGCGCCTCTGACATTGCATTAATGCTCGCCGAAGGTGGCATGCCAACAGAGCAATTCGTCGGCATCCCTACCGGGCCAACCGACGCAGAGGCGGCGGTGATCTCTCTCAAGTGTCGCTCAATCCCGGCTGCAGATGCTATCAAGCAGAGCCGTGCTGCTGCGCGGTGGCTTATGGCACAGGGTGCAGTCCAGATTATCTTTAAGATTTGCTCTACCTTTGATTCCACGGACCAAGGCAACATTGGCCCCGTGACCGAGGCACTGGCCGCCGATCTGGGCGAAAGCCATGTGATTGTGTGCCCGGCCTTTCCTGCATATGGACGGGCGGTGTTTCAGGGGCATCTTTTCGTAAATGATGGCTTGCTAAGCGAGAGCGGCATGCAAGATCACCCGCTTACGCCTATGACGGATGCAGATCTGCGCCGCGTATTGGCGGCGCAAAGCGCTGGTCCGGTGCATCACGTCGCTGCTGATATCGTGTGGCAGGGGGCGGACGCGCTGGAAACCGCTATCGGAGATTTGCCACCGGGCCAGATTATCGTAGATGCTATCCGAGATGAAGACTTGCGTGTAATTGGGGCTGCTTCGCAAGGACGTAAGCTGTTGACCGGCGGGTCTGGTATCGCTCTTGGCCTACCTTCTGTATATGGCTTCGCCCGGGCGGCAATCCCTTGGGATCGCGAGGCTGGACCCGCCGCCATCCTTTTGGGATCTTGTTCGCGCGCAACACGCGGCCAAGTCGCCGCCTTCAACGGCCCCAAGATTGAAGTGACGGCTGCTGATATCCTTAATGGGACATGGACACCGGATGCGGCGGCTGACTGGGCTCAAGCCCAAGACGCACCGGCATTTTTGATTTATTCGTCGGCGGATCCCGCCGAGGTGGCCGCCGCTCAGATAGCACACGGCCTAGACAGAACTGCACAAGCAGTTGAGGGGTTTTATGCAGCAACTGCCCTTGCTCTTGTTGCGAACGGCGCACGCAAGCTGGTGCTCGCCGGGGGTGAGACATCCGGTGCAGTGGTCGAAGCCTTACAGCCTCGGGGCTTTAACATTGGGCCACGGCTTGCCGCCGGGGTGCCTGCGTTGCGGGCCTTGGACAGCGGATTGGCCCTTGCCCTGAAATCCGGCAACTTTGGCGGTCCAGACTTCTTCAATGAAGCAGCTAAGAGGTTTTGATACGTGGCTGAGTTTACACGCTACGCACTGTATTTCACGCCCCCACCGGGATCGTTATGCGATATGGGTGCGGCTTGGCTGGGCTGGGATCTTGTTGCGGGTGCGCAGGTTGCTCATCGTGATCCGGCGCTGTCTGAGATCACAGAAAACCCTCGGAAATATGGGTTTCACGCAACGATGAAGCCACCCTTTCAGCTTGCAGAAAATCAAAACGAAGCCGCGTTAAGCAAAGCAGTAGGAGCATTTTGCGCAACGCAAGCACCCGTGACTTTGGATGCGCTTGAGGTGACGCCGCTCGGCCGCTTTTTGGCGTTAACTCCGGTGGGGGATGTTGCGGCGCTTAACCAGTTGGCCAGCGCCGTAGTCACATTCTTTGAGCCCTTTCGCGCACCGATGAGCCCCACAGAGCACGCGCGCCGCAAGAGCGCGTTTCTCAATCCTGCACAGCAGGAAAACCTTGCCCGCTATGGCTACCCGCATGTGCTGGATCAGTTCCGCTTTCATATAACGCTCACAGGCCGATTGCCAAAGCCGCAAATGGCAGAAATCCGTCCGTTGGCTGAAGCCGCTTTTGCACCGGTGGTGCCGAATCCAATGGCAATTGAGGCGCTCACCTTGTGTGGTGAACGCCCCGATGGTCAGTTTCAGCAAATCGAACGGAAGCCTTTTAAGGGCGCGCCGATTTAGGCTTTCTTTCCGCGGCGTGCGCGCAGCGTAGGAAGCAAGATAAGACACGCCGCAACCAGCAAGAGCACCAGCGTCATTGGCCGTTCAAAGATAAACGATGGCCCGCCGTAAAGCTGCATCGAGCGTGAGAAATTGTCTTCCATCATCCCGCCAAGAATAAAACCGATCAAAAGCGGCGGCAGTGGGTAGTTGGCGAATTTCAAAGCGATCCCGCACACACCAAATCCCACGAGCAATAACAGTTCTGTCGCGTTGTTCTGTCCAATATAAGCACCCATCAGGGTGAAGAACAAAATAAACGGGATCAGATAGTTACGTGGGATCGCCAGCAGTTTCGCGATGTAAGGGATAAGCGGGAGGTTCAGGATCAAGAGCACCAAGTTGCCGATGAACATGGACATAATGACCGCCCAAAAGATTTGTGGCTCATCCACCATCAGCCGCGGGCCCGGTGTCACGTTCAGTGCTATCAATGCCCCCAGCAAGATCGCCGTGGTGCCTGATCCGGGGATGCCAAGCGTCAAAAGCGGCACGAAAGACCCGGTGCAGGCCGCGTTATTGGCGGACTCTGGTGCAGCAAGACCTTTGATGGACCCTTTCCCGAATTCCTCTTGCTCTGCTTTGGGCGCGATATTGCGCTCAACCGCATAGCCAAGGAAACTCGCGATTGTGGCACCTGCTCCCGGCAGGACGCCAATAAAGAAGCCCTGCACCGATTGGCGCCCAATCACGGGCGCGATGGCCTTCGCCTCGGCACGCGAGATACGCAGGTTCTTGATATCGCCGCCGTCTTCGCCAAGGTTTTTCGGCTTGAGAACCAAGAAGATCGCCTCTGGCAATGCGAACATGGCCATCGCCAGAGTAATGAACCCAAAGCCCGATTGCAGGTCCATAATTCCGGCCGTAAAGCGCGGAAGATTAAACAGCGCGCCTTCTCCGACGGTGGCCATTATTAGGCCAAGAACTGTCATCATGAGCGCTTTGGTCACCTGCCCTGGCCCGGCAAAAGCGGCGATGGCCGACAACCCAACGACCATAAGCGCAAAGTATTCTGCGGAGTGGAACAGCAACGCAACGCTAGAAAGCATCGGCGCGAAGATCATCAGCAGGATCGCACCGATGGTGCCACCAGCAAAGCTCGCGATTGCGGCGATGGTCAGGGCCTTGCCAGCCTTGCCTTGTCTGGCCATTGGATAGCCATCAAAACTTGACGCGACGGTGCCCGCAACACCCGGCGCATTGAGCAAAATCGAAGATGTGGAGCCGCCAAAAATCGCTCCGTAGTACACGCCCGCAAGTAGGATCAGGGCTGCAGACGGATCACCCATTGTAATCGCGACAGGGATCATGATTGCAATGATGGACATCGGGCCAAGCCCGGGCAGCATGCCAATGAATGTGCCGATCAAGCAGCCGCCAATCACCACCATGAGGTTCTGGAAAGAGAGGGCCGTTTGCAGGCCGATTAGGATACCTTCAAGCATGTCGTCACACTCCCAAGAACAGCGGCAAGGGGCGCAGGAAGATGCCAAGCACCTCTTGCACAAGATACCAAACCGCGCCGGTTGCGATCAGGGCCACCGGTATCAATACATGGAACTTTCGTTCCCCAAGGATCAGCGAGCCGATCATCAAAAACGCGGATGTCGAAAAGAGAAAGCCAAGCGGGCGCAAGCAGAGCGCGTAAGCAACCATCAGCAAGAGCAACAATATCGCCTGGCCAAGGAAGTAATCCGTAAGGCGCCGATGATCGATTTCACCGATTTTCTGCTCACCCTTTTCGATGCCCAACAAGATCACCAGCGAAGCGATGATGCCAAAGATCGAAAGCACTTTGGGGAAGGTGCTGGGCCAGATTGGGTTTCGGCGCATGAATGGGGCCAGATTGCCATCCATCGTGAACCATGCGGTGTAGCCGTAGACAATGCAGATGCCCAATAGGACAAGTGCGATCCATCGATCCAAGGCCATTGGCCCATCCTCCCGTTAACGTCGTATTTTTGATATTTTTTGTGAGGCGGAGCGCAAAACGCTCCGCCCAATTGCTTCGTTGGCGTCCTTAGAGGAAGCCGAGCTTTTTCATCAGGTCACCGATGACTGTTTCTTGCTCTTCAAGGAAACTCTGAAAATCGTCACCTGGGTTGTGGATATTGACCCAACCGTTGCGCGCGCGCACGGCTTCCCACTCTTCTGTTTCGTACATCGCGGCGATGGCCGCTTTGTAGGCATCCAGCTGCTCTTGGGGCATGCCGGGTGCGCCAAAGAACCCGCGCCAGTTGACGAAGGTGGTATCAATACCCTGCTCGGCCATGGTCATCGCGTCCGGAGCCGCATCAACACGCGCGTCTGAGGTCACGCCGATAATTTTCACTTCCCCTTGATTGGCAAGATCGACCGCCTCAGAGAAACCCGTGGACAAAGCTTTGATCTCACCCGAAAGCAGAGCCGCCATTGCCGTACCACCAGCATCGTATGGAATGTAGTTTACACCTAGCGCGTCACGGCCGGATGCTTCTATAACCATCGCTGCAACAAGGTGATCCATGCCGCCGGGAACAGAGCCGCCACCAACAGGTGTGCCGCTTGGATCCGCGTCATATACAGCAAGGAATTCTTCCATGTTGTCGATATCGCTGCCCGCGGGAACAACCAGCGCCGCGTAGTCACCGATTGTGCCGGAAACGAGCGTCAGGTCGCGGAAATTGTGCGGAAATACACCTGTCAACGAACGGATCACGATAGGCGTAGAGTTGACCATCAGCGTGCCATAGTTGCTTTCGGCGTTTTCGATCAGGTAACCGATGGCTGTACCACCGCCGCCGCCGGACATGTTTTCATAAGATGCGGACCCGACAAGACCAGACCCTGTGAGCGCCTCGCCTGTGCCGCGTGCTGTACCGTCCCAGCCACCGCCGGCGCCGCCGGGGATCAGGAAATGCACATCATCAAGAACCTGATGACCACCCGCTTGTGCGATTGATCCAAGTCCAAATGTGGCAACAGCTGCCGCCATCAGGACGCGACGGCCCATTTTCATCGTTTTCATTTTAGTCTCCCATTTGATAGCCGTTGTCTCCACGGCTTCACGCGTGGACAGAAACACGGCAACCTGACATCAACCTGTCACGCACAGAAATTAGGCGGTACGGCGCGATGAAGTATCTGCTCATCGAAGACAATCAGGAGCTAGCCAACGCGATCGCAGCGCGCATCCGGCTTGATGGTCACAGCGTTGATCACGCGGCACAAATTGGCGATGCAATCGCCTTTGTAGAGGCCAGCGAATACGATCTTATCCTGCTGGATATAATGCTGCCCGATGGTGATGGGCGCAGCTTTCTTCGTGAACAGCGCGCGCGCAATAATGACACTCCAATCATTGTTCTGACGGCCCGCTCTCAGGTGTCAGATAGAATCGGCATGCTTGACTTGGGGGCAGATGACTATGTGACCAAACCCTTTGATCATGCGGAACTTGAGGCGCGCTGCCGAGCCGTGCTGCGACGCCGTGCGGGCCCTGCACAAACCTGCATCACGATCGGCGATGTGAGTTTCAGTACCGTCGCGGGCGAGCTTACGATCAAAGGCGAGACAATCAATTTGCGCAATCGCGAGCTGCGGCTTCTAGAGCTGTTTATGAACGCACGCGGGCATGTCTTCTCAAAGCAAAAGCTGGTGGACCGTCTTTTTTCTTATGACGATGACATCTCGGAAAACGCAATCGAGGTATATGTGGGTCGGCTGCGCAAACATCTTGATGGCTCCTCGGTACAGATAACGACCCTGCGCGGCATCGGTTATCGGCTTGACCATGACGGCTGAGGTCAACGTCACAGGGTCTCTGCGCCGCAGGCTCGCGCTTATCCTTACTGGGGGAGCTGCCGTTCTGGCAGTGATCTTGTTTGTAGTTGTGCGGGCGCTGACGTCTCAGATCGCACAGCAAGAGCAAGATAATATCCTCAGCGCGTCCCTATCTTCGATCCTAGACTCCGCCGCAATCATTGATGGGCAACTTCAGTTGGATTTTCCGTATGCCTCATTGTCGATGCTTGGCACCCCAGCCGATGACAGAGTGTTTTACGCAATCTATGAGGATGAAACGTTCCTTTCTGGCTATGGTGATCTTCCGGCCCCGCAGCAACTCCGCATAGACCGGCCGGAATTTGCCACACATTTATTCAATGCGGACCCTGTTCGCATAGCAACCGGTGCGCGCACACTGATTGGCACGGACGGCCCACGCGTGATCTCAGTTTCGATTGCTCAAACCCAAGACGCATTGGCGCTAAGACTTAACGGGATTTCGCGCAATGTGGCGATCCTTGGGATTGGCTTTTTTGTGATGGCCTCGGCACTGGCACTTTGGGCGGCCGCAACCACAAGTGACCAACTCATGCGTTTGACCACTTCTGTGACCCGTCGCGGGCCGCAAGATCTTAGCCCCGTGGCAAAGCCTGTGCCCTCTGAAATGGTACCGCTTGTAGGATCGCTCAACACTCTGATGGCCCGGCTTGATCAGTCGCTGACCCAATCCGAAGATTTCATCGCTGAGGCCGCGCACCGCATCCGCACCCCTTTGGCCACAGTCCGCGCCCATGCCGAGGCCACTCTACAGCGGGTCGAAAATCCGGAAAATCGCAAAGCTCTGCACGCTATGATCCGCGCAATTGATGAAAGCAGCCGCGCCGCCGGGCAGCTTTTAGACCACGCGATGGTTACGTTCCGTGCCGAGAATCTGGAGCAGGTGGACGTGGATCTTAATGAACTGCTGAGCGAGCTGGTTCAGCGCATGAAGCCCGTGGCTGAAATGAAAGATATCGCCCTCACGCTAGAAACGGAAGGCCCTGCCCTTATTCTTGGTGACCCTATTCTTTTGCAGAATGCGCTTAGAAATCTGATCGACAACGCGCTGAAATACGCGGCAGCTGAGACCGCTGTTGAGATCAGGGTCAAAACCGAGCCTACCTTAACAATCCAAGTGCTTGATGACGGCCCTGGGTTTGCCGCTGATGAAGTTGAAACGCTTTCCGGACGCTTTGTGAGAGGCAAGGATACAGGCAACAAGATCGGATCCGGTCTTGGGCTCACAATTGCACAAGCGGCAACAGAAGCCCATGGTGGCCATTTGAGTTTGATCAACAGGCCGGAGGGCGGCGCATGCGCATCCTTGCATTTTTGATTCTTCTTGCTGCCCCAGTGGGCAGCATCGCGCAGATTTGGGAAGATCGTCAGGTTTTTGGCCCTGAAGGTGCTGCGGAAACCCTGAGGATCATTTCCAGCACGGATACGTCGTTTTTTGCGCCGATCATTTCTGATTACATTACCACGTATCCTGACACCGCAGTTGAATATCTTGTCACCAGCACCGCTGAACTTGATGCAGCTTTCCGCAGCTCACCTGCACAGTATGATGTGGTGATTTCAAGCGCGATGGACCTGCAACTCAAGCTGGCCAATGATGGGTTTGCCGCGCGGCTAAGCGACATCGACCACCCCGATTGGGCACAGTGGAGAGAGAGCCTTTTTGCCTTTACCAGCGAACCCGCGGCGATTGTCGTCAATACATCCGCGCTCGGCGCTCTGCCGGTTCCCAACACGCGACAAGAGTTGATTGAGCTCATGCGCGCGCATCCTGATACATTTGCGGGCAAAATCGGGACCTATGACGTAAGGCAATCTGGGTTGGGATATCTCTTTGCTACTCAGGACGCACGTGCGTCTGAGACGTTCTGGCGCCTGATGGAGGTCATGGGGAGCATGGATGCGCAGCTGTATTGCTGCTCAGGCGAAATGATCAGGGATTTGCGCTCAGGGCAGCTTTTGGTGGCCTACAACGTTCTGGGCAGTTATGCGCTTGCGCAGGCACAAACAGTGTCGGACGATGGGCAAACGCTTGCGGTGATCCTCCCGTCAGAATTCCCGACGACCATGATGCGCACCGCGCTTGTCTCTCAGCAAACTGCGCAACTTCAATCCGCAGCGAATTTCGTGACCCATCTCATCGCACTACAGTCAGCCGGCGACCCGGCAAATTTTCCCCTGCCGCCGCTATCCGCCGCGCCGGAAACAGCCGGGCAAACCACCATCAGCCTAAACCCGGCGTTGATGACTTATCTTGATGCACTCAAGCGGGGCACCTTCATCAAGGAATGGGAGAATGCTATTCTCCAAGGTGAGTGACGCACTCGCGGCTTTATCTCGAGCCGTTGCAGACTAAAGCCAGCATAACCCGACGCTAAGTAGATCTCACTACAGCCCGTCACGTGCGATCATCTTAGCAAGGTTCAACATAAGACGCGCGCGCCCCTGTGCAACAGCAACCGCGTCGCTTCCCTTAATCGTGGTTGAGAGATCAAACAGATGGGCATGGTCGCGGCCCAGCCCATCCAGATCGACAACATAATATTGCCCCGCAAGCCGCACAGCATCAGCCGTAACAATAAGCTCTTCCACACGGACCTCCACTCGGCCGGCTGCATAGCCATCGAAGGGCCAAGGCTCGGACGCGACGCGAACCCTTGTTAACTCCGAGAGATGACGCGTCAGCGTGAGCGTCATTGAGCGGGTCGGATCATCAGCCCAAAGGACATCAGACAAAACCAAAAGCCCGTTTTCTTGTGCCGTGATCTCATCGCGCGCCGCATAAGACGGTAGCGAAACTTCTACCACTTCGATCGTTCTAAATTTAGAGCTGATCCTTTCCTGCGCCACCAGCTTGGGTGATGCGATGAACTGATCTGGGCCGCTACACGCACCCAAAAGGCAAAAGAGAAAAAGGCCGATAACATACCGCATGATTTAACGTCCAAGCAAAAGGGAATTCGGGTTGCGTTCAATTGTGCGGGCAAGGTCAGTCAGTGCTTTTGCCGCGCGTTGTATCTCTGCCAAGGAGCGCAGGGTTTCACGTGAGAACGCAGACCCTTCGCCATAGTCACCAATGGTGTTTTGCGCTTCAGCAAGCGTTGCCGATAGACGCGCGACAAGCGCCGGCAGCTCATTTGCAGCCGCTTCAAACGCGCCTGCGGCATCCCGAGCGGATGCCAGTGTTTCGTTTGCGTTTTCGATCAAGCCGCCCTGGCGCAATTCCGCAAGGGCCGCTTCTGCTTCTCCCAAAGCGCGAGCAAGAGCATCGGGCAAGTTCGCCTCGCTGGCATCCCCGAATAGGCGATTGGCTGTTGCCAAAACCTCTTGCAGCTCTGCAGCGAGCGTGTCCAAACGCACGTCTTCAGCGTTCTGCGCAATGCCATCGAGGCGTTCGACCATAGCTGGAACTCCAGCGACAGCCTCTTCCACAGCGACGGCTGCATCACTTGTGGACCTGAGAGCCGAGCTTATCAATTCGGCGGTTTGGACTTGGCTCAACGATGTCAGAAGCGCCGATAATTCGTCAAAAGCGCTGGTGACAGACGCAGGCAAGTTGCGCGCATCTTCAGAGCTCAGCAGGATTTGCGCCTCTTGGGCAAACCCTGTGGCTTGTTCAACCAACACCTCAAGCGCCAGATCGTTCGCACCGTCAACAAAGGTCGAAATCCGTGCAGTGAGATCTGGAATACCCACCAAAGCTGTTTCCGCTTGCTCTGCAGCAGCCCCCACTTGGTCAATCGCAACCAAAAGCCGGTCCACGGCCTGCCCTTCTTTGAGGTCCGTCAAAATCGCCCTCAAATCGCCGCTTGCCGTTAGCAAGTCCGCCATGACCGCGCGCATATCCTCGGGCAATGCCTGCACCTGCTCTGAACCAATGACCCCCCGCGCATCGCTCAGCAAGCCAAGGATTTCACCCGGCGCCTCACGGATTTCTTCGCTGGCAACAAGGATCGTTGCATTGTCAAGAAACCGGATCGCACCGTCGAGAAGTTCTTCAATTGGAAGCGCATTGATCCGTTCAAAAACGCCCTCTGCCGTTACAGCCACACCCGACACTTCATTTTCGGTGACAGGAAAGATGGGAAATGGATCGCCCAAGGGATCTATCACAGCCGCTGGCGCGCCTTCCTCCGTAATCAATTCAATTTTCAAGCCACCAGCAAGAATGGATGCATTCAGCAATCGCGCCCGGAGCCCTTCAGCAACACGCGCATCCAAAAACGCCATTGCCTGATCCCAATTCATGGCATCTTCCAAGCCAAAGCGCGATGTATTAATCTCAACAGTGGAGAACAGGCGCACTCGCGCATCGCCAAACTTTTCGGGATCGACAACACCGGACACATTCAGCACCCGACCGATACGCACGCCACGCCACTCCACAATCGAGTCTGTGGCCAAGCCACTGATATTGTCATCGAAAATCATTGTCAGACGAAGCACTTCCCCACTTGCACCCTGAAAAACTGAATTTCGCGCGGCCGCTTCATCCGCATAAACCTCGTAGAGCATCCCTTCTTGAACGGGCTGTCCACCAGACACCAATGTTCCAAAGGTGATCCCACCCGAAATCAGTGATGCAAGTGACGAAAAATCAAGCGACGCTCCAGATGCGCCCACCGAAAGGCTAAAGCCGGACGCATCCCAAAACCGCGTGGCCGTTGTAACAAGCTCGTCAAAGGGTTCGTATACGATCGCATCAGCCGTTACCCATTGGCCATCAACGGAAATCGCGGTGGCCCCGAGCCGTCCAACCTCAATACCCTTAAAAAGCAGGGGCGTATTTTCTGATAGGCCCGCCGCACGCATGGACCGAAGTTCGATCACGGTGCCTGTACGATCAGCGGTCTTTAAGGGTGCGCGATCCTGTGCTTCGTGTATCGCCGCTAAGCCCTTAGGAACTGAGTCCCAAGTTCCTTCAATATAGATGCCGGACAAAACGGTTTCGAGCCCGGTTACACCGCTTGTCGTGACCTCCGGCTGAACTATCCAAAAAACGGCACTATCATCCACAAATGGCGCGACGTCTTTGTCTATTCGTACATCTGCCACAACGTGGGACAGATCATCGTTGAAAGAGACTGCTTCAACTAGGCCTACCGAAACATTGCGAAACTTCACCTCTGTTTCATCCGCAAGAATACCAGCCGCGTCCTCAAAAATGATCTGTATGACAGGACCGCGCTCAGCATAGGTTTGCCAAACCACCCACAGCGCCGTGAGAAGTGCCGCCAAGGGCACCAACCACACCAAAGATGCGCCGCCTAAGACGCCGCTGCGCCGGTGCTGAGTTTGGGCGATTTCGGGAATATCAGAACTCACGTAGCGTCCTTTGTTGGCGGCGTTTCGATCCGGTCCCAAATGAGCCTTGGATCAAAACTTTGGGCAGAAAGCATCGTAAAAATCACTGAGCAAGCAAAGGCCAGAGCAGCCACGCCCGGAGCAATGGACGCAGCCACGCTCAATTGCACAACCGAGCACAGGATAGCCACGACAAAAACGTCGATCATTGACCAGCGACCAATGAATTCGACAACCTCGTACAGAACGAACTGCCGGCGGGCAGGCCAATGCGCGCCACGGGTTACCGCAAGTGCAAGATACGCAATGGCGAAAAATTTGCACAATGGGATAATAACTGAAGCCCCCAAGATAATGCCCGCCACTATGATCGAGCCATGGGCCGCAATCTCAAAAGCCCCCGCAATGATTGTGTCTTCAGAAGAATGAAGGAGCGTGCGTGTATGCAGCATCGGATAGAGGTTGGCCGGAATATAGGCCAAAACGCCCGCAATCCACCACGCCCAAACCCGCTGAAGGCTCATTTGATCGCGGGATCTCAGGCGGGTTCCGCAGGCTCCGCAATGTGGCTGATCAATGGGCCAAACCCGCGCACAGCTTTGGCAACAAACAAGCCCTTTATCTCGTGCTGTGACGATCATCGTTCAAGAGCTTTCCAGACGGACCAGCGGCACATAAAACTGTTTTGGATCGCCATCAAGAGTATGACCGATACGAACATCCAAAATGCTGGCCCAAGCTCCACCCTCGCAAGATCCGTAAGCTTGATCAAAGACACCGCGCAACCAACCAAAAATATCTCGGCCATTGACCAAGGTCTCAGGGTTTCGCTTAGACGGAAGGCCCGCTTGGCACCCGGCCAAGCGGGCCGATTCAGCACCAAGGGCGTCAACGTGTAGAGTGTTAGGAATAGTCTCGTCAGCGGCAACGCAATGATTGAGCCAATAACCGCCAACGACAGCACAAACAGCGGCCCGCCATAGAATGCCAAAGCCGCGTCAATCAGTGTTGAGCCGTTTTTGAACCCAAGCCGGCTGATCTCGATAAACGGCAAAAACAAAGCCGCTATAACAAGAATTGTCGACGCCAGTGCCGTGGAAATTATGATCAGCCCAGCGTCCCGGCGCCGTGCATAAAGAACGGTACGGCAGCGCAAGCATTTGGCCTGATCCCCTTTTTCAACCGGCCCAACGCGATAGAGCGCATCACATTTGGGACACGCAATGAGCGATTTCAGATCAAAATTCTGGGGTGGCGTCATGGATTGGACAATAAGCTAATAGACCGGGGCAGCAACTCGGTTGTTCCGCCGGGACGCAATGTAGAGCACGGGCAAAGTCAAGCACGGGCGAGTCGGTCCGACACGGTATTTTGCGCGTTGCTTTGCCGACCGATCATATAACCGCAGCCAATCGCGATGCGCTGCACGCATCTCTAATGGCCTTTAAGCATTGGTAGAAGCTGCCCTAGTAAATTGCCTTCCAATGCGAAAGTAAGGGCGATTTGAGCACTCCGATCCTGCGTCGCTCCAAGGATGCAAAATAGGTTGGTTCGCAGAAACTCTACATGCACCAGCGTAGCTCAAAAGACTCACCAACTGTTAACTACGCGCCTCTAAGTTGATAATCGCTTCATTGTTGCAATAGAGAAGAGATTGAAACTGTGTGGTTGGTTGAGTTGAGGCTGGTTGTTGGCAGATCCAGTTATCTCTGGAACCAAATACTTGAGAGTAGGCACCTTCGATTTTCTCAGGGTTCGCGTTCCTGAAACCTACCCTGTCCCGCAGAACCTGCGGCTTGTGATTTATGATAGAAGTCACAACGGATCCACCACCCTGAGCTACGCCCCGCGGATCGGACACTGACGTAAGCTACGATTTGTTGTCTGGTGATCTTCACAACGAAGGAGATCGAAGATGTCGAAACGGAAGCAACATCATCCAGAGTTTAAGGCCAATGTCGCACTGGAAGCCTTGAAAGGCGAGGAGACGGTCAGCGAGTTGGCCAGTCGGTTCGGCGTGCATCCGACAATGATCCATCAATGGAAGCGTGCGCTGCTGGAAGGGGCGTCTGGCGTCTTCGAACGCGGAGTCCGGAAAACACCGGAGGTTGATGAGGAGCAGGTGAAAGACCTCCACGCCAAGATCGGGGAGGTGGCCGTCGCCAACGATTTTTTGGCAAGAAAGCTCAAACCTTGGACCGGCAAGTGAGACGCAAGATGATTGAACCGAACCTACCCGGGCTGTCAGTTGGCAAGCAATGCGCGTTGCTGTCGATCTCGCGATCATCGTTTTACTATGAGCCGAAAGGCGAGACCGAGATGAACCTGGATCTGATGCGGTTGATCCATAAGCAGTTCCTAGAGACGCTATTTTATGGCGTGCGTCAGATGACGTGGCACCTGCGCAATGAGGATCATCTCGTGAACGAGAAGCGCATCCGCCGTCTCATGCGGCTAATGGGTTTGATGCCGATCTATCAGAAGCCCAACACCAGCAAGGCGGCAAAGGGGCACAAGATTTACCCCTATTTACTGCGCGGGTTGCGCGTTGATCGGCCCAATCAGGTCTGGTGTGCAGACATCACCTACCTACCGATGCGGCGTGGGTTCCTGTATTTGGTGGCGATCATGGACTGGCACACCCGCAAGGTTTTGGCGTGACGCATCTCGAACACCCTTGAGGCTGACTTTTGCGCCGAGGCGCTGAACGAGGCGATCCACCGGTTCGGTCCGCCCGAGATCATGAATACAGACCAGGGCAGCCAGTTCACGTCCTTCGTTTGGACTGACCGACTGAAGCGGGTCGGCACCCGGATCTCGATGGACGGCAAGGGTCGGTTCCTCGACAACATCTTTGTCGAACGGCTCTGGCGATCCCTGAAGTATGAATGTGTTTACTTGCATGCCTGGGCAACCGGATCCGAGGCAAAGGCAGGTGTCAGGACGTGGATCGACTTCTCCAATCACAAGCGCCCACATTCCGCCCTTGGCGGCAAACCACCAACCGTGATCTGCTGGCGGAGAAATGAAACAACCAACCTCGATCAGCAGGTGCAAAGAGTAGCTTAATTTACGCCAGATCCTGTCCAAGAAATGGCGAGTAGCTCATTACAACGTTGTGACAGGACAGACCTACGGGCTGTAAACTGGACCAACACAGCCCATTCTGTTTCAACAAACTCAGGCGATCCATTCGCCGGGTTAGTCGCTGAACAGTTAGACACCACTGGCCAGATCGATGAGGTTTCATCACTCGAACGGCAACCCAACGGCGATTACACGCTTGCCACAACACCTAGTCCCTGCACCACTTACATTTGCTTTTGTGAAGGTACGAAGATTTACACGCCAAGCGGCGAGCACGCGGTTGAGACCCTTCGTGTTGGGGATAAGGTCATAACCAAAGACTTTGGACTGAAACAAATTCGTTGGATTGGACATGTGAAGTTTGTCGATTTGGGCTCCATTCATGAGACCATCCAACCGATAACAATCAAAGCGCATACGTTTGGCAAAAACGTCCCATCTCGCAACACCAAGCTGTCCCCGCACCACAACGCTTTGAATGACCATTAGAAAGCTTCTTTGTACTTTGGCGACGATGAGGTACTGCCCCCTGCGAAGTCTTTGTTGCAATCAGACTACGCTTTCCGAAGCCGCGATGCGTCAGTCAGCTACTTTCATGTTTTGCTTGATCAACACAGTTTGATCAAAGCCATCGGTATGTGGTCGGAGAGCCTGTACTTAGGGTCTGAATGTATGAACATCCTGTCCCCACAGAACCGTACCGAGATATCCACCGTGCTGCCGGATGTGGCTGACGATTGGACACGCTATTGGAAAAAATCTCCGCCAAGTTTTGCGTAGCGAAGCAACGAACCTGTTGGTTTAGGCTATTTAGAGATCCGGAGCTGGGCCCTTAATCTTTCGACATCCGGCCGTCGGGCAAAGATCCGTTGTCAAAGATCGCCGTGTTGGATAGCTGAATGATTGCGCTATGTCATTTCCCGTCAGAAGGGCTAACAAAGCCGCTGAAGCTGCGACAGCTTTTGGCGCCACATTGAGTTGCAACCAGAGCCACGCATCGCCCCACTAACAATGCCCACGATCGCATAGGCGTAGACTTCTTTACCCAAAAAGGCTCACGTTCGAAATGAGGCCAATTGGAAGGATAAGAGATGAGAGTAGTCGTGGTCTGAGCCGCAGGGGGTATCGGCAAATCCGCCTGCAAAGAACTTGTCGAAAGGCATGAGATCATCACCGTGGTCCGCTCCGGAGGAGACTATCAAGTCGATATAGGCGATTTTGATGCAGAGAAGGTCTTTTACGGCAAAGTCGGCGCCATCGACGCGGTCGTTTCCTGTGCTGGCGACGCACGCTTCCTATCTTTGGCAGATATGGAACAAGACCAGTTTATGGTTGGTCTCCAACAGAAAGTCATGGGGCAAGTGAATCTTGTCCTGGCAGGCATGGGTATCATCGCCGCAAATGGCTCATTCACTCTTACAAGCGGCGTCCTTGACCGCGACCCCACCCGGATGGGGTCAAATGCAGCTGCAGCCAATGGAGCTTTGGCAGGCTTCGTTCAGAGTGCAGCCATAGAGATGCCACGAGGCGTGAGTGTAAATGTTGTAAGCCCCGGGA
Organism: uncultured Paracoccaceae bacterium; assembly: GCA_937995865.1. Classification (GTDB taxonomy): domain Bacteria; phylum Pseudomonadota; class Alphaproteobacteria; order Rhodobacterales; family Rhodobacteraceae; genus Shimia_B. The sequence continues at coordinate 25,576 of CALKJA010000214.1, forward strand.
TGCTCGAAGTATCCGAACCGCGTTACGGCGCATGGTTCGTCGGTCAAAAGCCTGTCCGATCAGAGGATGTTAGGCTGGCATACGCGAAGTCTGTTGAGGGCGCTCGGACAGGGCAAGTGGCCATCGTTGCATAATCTCTCAAGCGGCCGTAGTTGAGATTTGGGCACCACCTACCACTCGCGGCGTTTACGGCGTCCATACGGGAAATTTGCATGCGAGATCTACTTGAGAGTCCACGATTTCCACCGAGCCTGCGGGATTGTGAACAAGGGTGGCGCGTCTGCTGTTGACGCTGGCAATTCTTATATGTGCAGACACCTATTTTCCCATGGAAGCCGCAACATCGTAACCACAGTTGCATGGGTTTTGAGCGATCCATAACTGGAAACATGGCAAGCCAAAGCCATTTCTAACAACCTCTTTTGCTTGCGCCTGATACCGATGATACGTGATTGTTATGGTGCGAAGGTCAGACTTGCTCGTAATCCTAAAGCGAGCGTAAAAGCTTAGGGCGCGTCAATAGATGGGCTACTATGAGCGCGCCTTGAGGACCCATTATCGCAAGGTCTTTGCCCTAATCCTGCCCAGCGCCATCGAGATAGCGAACATCGTGGCGCAACCGTGAAAAGAGCGTCTTTCCCACACGCACCACACCGCTTTTTGCGGCAAACCCACAGCTTTGCACATCGCCTTGAAACTTGAGACTGCAGGTGCCGGCGAAGTTCTGATCACTGGTGAAGCGCTTTTAGTGGCGGCAAAATCGGGCGGGATCGACGTTGCGTTTAAGGGTTCCGCGCGGCTCGCCTGACGTAGTGTACGGCGCAATGTTGAAGTACCTCTCAAAATTATTGGCCCGAACCAAAAAGCCTACGCCGAACAGCCGCGGGCAATGGTTGAACTTGTCCGGCGAAAAGGATTTGAAAACCCTTTTCCCGCAAAGCCTGTGAAATGCTGCCATCGTGCTGTTGATATCGGAGATCGCGGGGCGCATGGATCTGGTCGTGAGCGGCACATTTCCGGGGTTTAGTGAGATACTCTTGCGTTTGCGGAAGGGCCGTACCGATTATCCCCGCCATATATGGCGGTGTATATTGCCTCTGGCGCCGGGTTTCTCATTGGCAATGCGATAGCATAAATTGATTGCTTCGGATACTTGCTCTTTTCTTTGATAAACTGCAGCGTGATTGGAGCGACTCGTGCCTTCATGCCTGTTGCCCTTATTTCACAGACAATGTCATTCGTTGCTCTAGTCCCGCTTTTGGTTTTTGCCTTCGGACGCGGGCTTGGGAACTTGCTAAACAATTCTCGAAGCCATCCCAACTTTGGGATGATATGGACTGTTACATTCGTCTCGACCGCAGTGTCGGTGTTGCACTATCAAATTGTTTTTACATGGACCGAAAAGTGCTGAGACGCTTTGGCTTGCAAACAGCTGAATAAGCTTTTGATTTGTCGAGCATGCCTGACGCAAACGGCTGATGGGCCAACAGAGGTGTATGATGGCTGAGTGGTTTTGGATCATCGAAGCTATGGGCAAACGGGTGACAACAAACCAAGTTGAGACAACAGAGGCGGACCACTTGGCCCGCCCAGTTTCGAACTTTCTGCGGGTTGTTAAGCCAGTGCAGAGATGTTTTTGAGGCCCAATTCATATGTTTTGCCAAGCATGCGATCCATGAAGAGTCCAAAGATGCGGAAAACAGGATTGAACCCCATGTCAGACGTCACTGTCCACGTTACATGGGAACCTGAGGGTGTTGCTTCAGCTTGAATCGTTTGAACTGGTTTGCCCATTGAGCCCAGATCGATAAGGTGAGTGACGCTTGTCGCTGTCACTTCAGTAACTGTTTGCGTGCCTTTGCCTTCTTTGCCTTCAAAGCGGAAACCGGAACCGACGCCTTCGGGCTTTCCGATTGGTGTAATTTTGAGTTCGGGGTCCGTCGTGCAGTAAGGGTTAAATGTCTGAAACCCTTCGGTGCTTGCCACACGGGCAATAATATCTTCGGGCCGCATGGCAACATCCGCTTTGCGGATCACGACGACTTTTCGCGGCAAGAGCAATGAGATGAGTACGATGGCTGCGAGAATGGTGATGCTTGTGTAAAAGATGGTCATTGGTTTGGTCCTTTTGGTCTGTTGGTTACAAGGGTGCTTCTGTCCCTTCTGACCACACGACGAAGGCCGAAACGCCCAATCGACACTTCAAGACATTTTTTTGCGCAGATTTTTGATTTTTTTCTCAAGCCACCTTTGAGACGGACGATCCGTACACAGAGATATTGCAACGCTATAGGCCTCAGCAGCTTCAGCCACACGGCCGAGCTCCGCCAGACAATGCGCACGAACGGCATGGAAAGGCTGATAACTTTCAAGGCCCGCGAAGTCGATCATATCGAGCAACTTCAACCCCTCAACAGGACCTGCGTCTTCGGCAACAACGGCGGCCCGGCTCACGGCACCGCCGATAGATGGGTAAGCTCGCATCAACCCGTGATAGAGTTGTGAAAGGGCCCGCCAATCAGTTTTGCCTGTAACAGACCGAGCTGCGTGCACCGATTGAATTGCGGCTTCTAATTGGAACCGTCCGGGCAAGCTCGCGCTTGCACGCTTCGCAGAAGCCTGTGTCAAAAGACCTATCGAATGATCAAGAAGTTGGCGGTCCCAGAGATCGATATCTTGTTCTGGAACAGGCACCAGCATGCCGTCATTGATCCGGGCATCACGTCGCGCTTCGATCAAGCCGATCAGCGCCGTGAGGCCCAAAGCCTCGGCGTTATCAGGGGCCAGATTTGCAAGGATATTCGAAAGGAAAAAGGCTTCGTGACTAAGATCACCCTCTCCTTCCAACCAATCTACAGCATAGGCCCCATACACAGCCTCCAGAACGGCGCTCATTCGATCGGGAAACGCTTCAGGCTCTGGCACACTGAAGGGTATTCCGGCGGCTTTGATTTTCTTTTTGGCGCGGACAAGCCGCTGCGCCATAGCAGTGGGAGACAAAAGAAACACTTTTGCGATTTGCTCTGCTTCAAGGCCCAGAACAGTCTGAAGCATGAGCGGCGTGCGGATCCCTGCATCAATAGCGGGATGGGCACATACAAAGAGCAGTTTAAGCCTTTCATCCAGCTGTTCCTCCTCGGCTTCGATTGCGTCTGCGTCGGCCATATCGTTTACCTCATCTGTGATGACCAAACGGGCATCTTTGCGCGCCTGGTCGATGCGTTTGTTCTTGGCCACAGTCAAAAGCCAGGCCTCGGGCTTTTCAGGTATGCCGCGTTCGGGCCATATTTTGAGAGCCGCTACAAAAGCATCGGCGAGTGCATCCTCTGCTGCGATGATGTCGCCTGATCGGCTCGCCAGCATCGCGAGGAGTTTGCCATATGCGGCGCGGGCGACATCTTCCGCCCGCGCTTGTGCGTCGTTTTTTGTCACACGCTGCCCATAGCAGAGGCGCGAATTTCGACCTTGCCGTAGTAAACAGCGGGGCACTTTTCAGCCCATTTCAGCGCCTCATCTAGATTCTCGACATCAATTGCGAAGAACCCACCAAGAGTCTCTTTCGTTTCGGCAAACGGCCCGTCTTGGATCCGTTTTTCGCCACCGGCAAGTGTGATCGTTGTTGCGGTCTCTGCAGGGTGCAACCAGTCGGTGTCGATGAAAACACCTGCCTCTTGCAAAGCCCCAATATACTGGCCAAAAACTTCTTTGGATTCAACCCAGTCCTCTTCGGTCATATTTGCTGACATTGCAGGATCAGAGTACAGAAGAAATGTGTAACGCATTGTTTTAGTTTCCTTGTTGGTGGTGAGATTACGCCGCAACGTCGGCGATATTGGCAAGACCAAGTTCAAAATTCGGACCGATCATGCCATCCATAAAAAGCCCCATGACGCGGAAAACAGGGTTCAACCCAAGATCCATGTCCATGCTCCAAGTCACTTCGGTTGCACCTTCAACAGCGACGGCCGAGATCGCCTGCGTTGGCTGGCCGAAGGGACCAAGGTCAAGATCAAACGTCACCTGCTCCGGCGTTACGGCTGCCACGGTCTGATGACCGACACCATCTTTGCTTTCGAACGAAAAGCCGGAACCGACCCCAGAGCCGGGCCCGAACAGTTCGACCTTCAAGTTTGGGTCGAGATCTTTGTAGGGGTTAAATGCCTGATAGCCGGAATTAGATGCCGCAAGTTCAATTACGGCTTCAGGGGCTGCCTTGATTACGGCAGAGCGTTCAATGCTCACATGACGCGGTAAAGCCAAAGCAGCGACGGTCAAAGCAGCGAGCCCACAAGCCATGTAGGAAGCGATTTTCTTGATATTCATGAGTCTGTCCTCTCTTCAGTTTTGAGAAGGGCTTGTTTGCCTCTTCACCCACATGACGGACGGGAAACACGGCAATCGACATATCACGGAAAAAAAGATCAACAAAATTTTCGGACGTCTCAAAGAGAGGCAACATATCGCGACACGCTATGACCGGCATCTAGACCGGTGCCTCTCGGCCATCGCGCTCGCTACCACAATTTTATCCTGTGGCGTGACTGAAACCAAAATCAGATTCCCCTCTAACGCCTTCATAGTTTGCATTGGATTCGCTCGAAAATTGAC
>CALKJA010000215.1 GCA_937995865.1 uncultured Paracoccaceae bacterium
TGTCTGGTCAGATGCGCATTACCGTTGAAGGCAAGCCGTATGATTTGAACAGAGGCGATTGTCTTCGCTACATTCTCTTTGGTGAGACCGTCTTCAAAACCCTCGAAACCCCCTGCAAGTATGTGATTGCCCTCTCATGACCGATATCCGTAAACTCAACGCAACTGCATTGGAAAGCCACTTGGGCGAACTGTGCCGTATTCTCATCGATAGTGTTTCAGACGGTGCAGCCATAAGCTTTATGGCACCCCTCGCCCAACATGAGGCTGAACACTTTTGGATGAACGAGGTAAGACCCTCGATAGAGCGGGGAGACCGGCAGTTATTTGGTGCATTTGTCGATGATAAACTGATTGGAACCGTCCAATTGGTGATCGCTTTGCCTCCAAATCAGCCACATCGCGCCGAAATTTCAAAAATGGTGGTGCACCCTGATGGTCGACGCCAGGGTCTCGGAAAGGCGCTCATGAATGCGGCGCTTGATGCGGCTGAACACGCTGGAAAGGCGCTTGTCACGCTTGATACCCGCACTGGCGATGTCTCAGAGAACCTCTATCGCGGAGTTGGCTTCGAACAAGCAGGCATAATCCCAGACTTTGCCTTTGATCCTGACGGCGCGGCGCGTCATGCGACGACTTATATGTATCGGTACCTGTAAGCGATGTCCGCAACGCTCATATTGTTCGGAGCCTTGGCATTCTTTGGCGGGATGCTTGTTGCAGCCCAAGGTCCTATTTATGCCCGATTATCAGACGGTCTGGGGAGAGATTATCTGCTCGCCGTTTTCCTCGCATTCGCAACAGCGGCATGCGTCACTGGCCTTATTGCCCTAGCCTCAGGGAGCTTTCGTAACCTGACGATTGCAACCCTGAGCGCATTGCCACTTTGGGTTTGGCTTGGTGGCATGTTCGGCGCAGTCCATGTCGTTATCTCGATGCAGACCATTCCCATGCTCGGAGTGACCCTTTTTCTGGTTATCGTGGTGACCGGCAATCTTGCAGGTGCCGCTATCTACGATCACATGGGTGCCATGGGTTTAATCGAACGCCCGTTTTCTTTGGCAAAGGCGGCTGGCCTTTTGATCGTAATATTGGGCGTTTGGATAGTTGCAAAAGCTTAGTAGTCTCTAGTGAAAGCCTTGTGGAGAGAGAACCACCACAGTGCAAAAGCACCTATGGCCCCCACAGCCATCGCCGGCTCAAGAAGCGGCAAACCACCCACCCTAAAAATCCCAGTCACAAGTAAGCCGGCCAGTGCAAAGGGCAGGTAAATCAGCGGCAGAAACACGGCCATTGACCGACCGAAAGACGCATGCGGAATGTGGCGATTACGTTCGATGATCACCTCTACATCGAGGGTGTTCCGGATGGATAGGCTGATGCAAACAGCGGCAATGAAGATAAAGTAGCTGCTGGTAAGGAACGCCGCGACCAGGCTGGCGGAGAAGCAGACCATAGTGAATGTCAGTCTTGGACCCCGCGCAATCCAAGAAGCTATGTTGGGATAGGTGCGAAGCACGCACCAAGAACCGATATGGAGTGCTGCAAAAATGCTCGCCGCAGCAGTCGCATCACTGCCAAAACCGTCCACAGCAATCACGGGTAATGCGCTAAAGACCATTCCTTGCAAGAGATTGAGCACCCAAAGAAGAACGATCAGCCGACAGATCGTTACGTTGCCGAACAACGCCCTCATTGTCTGCCGGACCGTTGTTCGGTCTGTTCCATCGGGAACCACGCGAAAGCGCAGAATGCCTGACCGAGCCTGAAACCAATGGGCCACAATCAAGACTGCAACGGCGATCAGAATCAACAGTGTTTCATTTTCCGTTGAGAGGAGACTTCCGCTGACGATGGCGCTGATAATCAGGGCCAAGCGGTCAGCACGAAGCGCGGTTGAAAAGGTCTCAATCGCTGTTTGGTCTTGTGACGCCGATCCACCGGGCGCTGCTGCACTCAGCCCCTTTTCGAACAATGCAATCATCCAAAGGTTTAACAGGCTTAGCAGCCCCGCACCCACAAGGAGCCAAACCCCGACCGGCAGTACAATGAGGGTCAGTAACGTTGCCCCCCGCAAGATATCCAAGGCACGCATTTGCAGCCTTGGCGGGCTTGCGTCGATTACGTGAGCAGCAACGAATGGGAAAAGGCAGCGCGGTACCCAGATCGCAAAGAAACTCAGCGCCGCTAAGGCTGCGTCGTTCGTTTCTGTGTAGATAATGATGGGAATGGAGATACCGATCAATTGTTCGGTAAAGACGTAAAGCGTTCGGGCTTTGTAAAACGCCTTTAGATCGAGTAACCCATCCGATGAAGCAGAGGTATTTACCATTTTGGCGCGTCAACTCTGAGCAGGCCAGCACGATGCTGCCACTTTGGCCCAATCCCGTCCACTTGCACAGGAAAGCGCAAACGCTGACCCAAGCCCCAGTCGGTCTGTTCAAGAGTTGGCACCCTGTCGCCGTCAACTTCATCAACGGCATTTCCTCGGAAGTTTTCTGCACTCGCTGACGTCAATAACAGAGCCGTTCTTGCCAGAGACAAACGCGCAGACCTGATTTGACCGGTCGCATTTCGGTGATTTATGGCCCGCAACGCGGCGGCGGCCATCAGGTATCCTGTTGCATGGTCAAGGGCCTGCACAGGCAAGGGCACCGGAACATCCGTTCCTTTCTGGCGCATGCCTTCGGCGGCGATGCCGCAGCTCATCTGGACCAGACTGTCAAATCCGCGCCGCCCAGCCCAAGGGCCCTGCCAGCCATAGGCACAAAGGCTGACATCTATGAGTCCCGGCGCATATTTGCGCAAAGCTACCGGGTCATAGCCCAACCCGCTCAGCGCGCCCGGTCGATATCCATGTACAAGCACATCAGCCTTAGACAGTAGCGCCTCAAAAACCTGCCGGTCCTGTGATTGTGTCAAATCAAGACCGGCGCGTCGTTTGCCCAAAGTGACTTCAGGTTCAACGTTGGGTTCGCTCCACCAGGGTGGGTCAATACGCAAGACCTGCGCCCCGAACCCAGCCATAAACCGTGTTGCAACAGGCCCGGCAAGAACGCGCGTGAGATCCAGAACTCTGAGGTCGCCCATAGCGACAG
>CALKJA010000216.1 GCA_937995865.1 uncultured Paracoccaceae bacterium
GTTATCTTAAGTGTTACGGGATAATGTGGAGACTCTATTCTACTGATCTAAAAGAAAAAAATAGGTGTCGTGCAGAGTGAACTGACTCTGAACCCACGATAAAGCGACTCTGAAACAACGCTGCTCCGACTCCGAACCCCCGATGTGCTTGGGTGACAGCGCCTGTGGATAACTCTAGGATGGTGTCACTAAAACCACGAAGAATCAGACGGTCCAAAAGAGATCGCGTGAGGCAGTGACATGACAACAGCAGAGGGGCTTTTGCCCGACCGCTATCCGCAACGGGATTTTTTCCTGTGCGATATTATGGGGGCCATCCCCAAGGACGATCTTGCGACGATGGAGCACCCGGTTTTTTCGCTCTCTACGCGGCCTGATCGCCGGATTTTGTCTTATGAGCATAACGGCACACGCATTGAGGTGACGCCAAGTGTTAAAGGGCTGGCCACGATCCACGACAAAGATATCCTGATCTTTTGTATCAGCCAGTTGATGGCGGCTGTGAATGCCGGGCGCGCGACATCCCGCACGCTGACGCTCAAGGCCCATGATCTGCTGACAGCCACCAATCGCGAAACCAGTGGGGATGCCTACCGGCGCTTGCGCGAAGCATTTGAGCGCCTGGCGGGCACGCGCATCACCACCAATCTTGAAACCGGGGGGCACGAGGTCACCACCGGTTTTGGCCTGATCGAGAGCTGGGAGATCGTGCGCAAGACCAAAGGGGGCCGGATGGTCAGCGTGGGTGTGACGCTGTCAGACTGGCTGTATCGGGCGGTGTTGTCGAAATCTGTCCTCACGCTCAGCCGCGATTATTTCCGGCTGCGCAAACCGCTGGAGCGGCGGATCTATGAGATCGCGCGCAAGCATTGCGGGCGTCAGGATGGGTGGCGCTGTTCGGTTGATCTGCTGCTCAAGAAATCGGGATCTGCCAGCCCGCGCCGCGTCTTTCGCGCCATGCTGCGCGAGATGATCGCCTCGGACCATCTGCCTGATTATGGAATGATGGAGGAGCCCGGTGATATCATTGCCTTTGCGCCACGCCACGCGGTGGTCGATCCTACGGGTGCCCCCAGCCTTGGGGCGGATGTGCTGGATCAGGCCCGCGCGCTCATGCCGGGTGCGGATGTCTATGCGCTGGAGGCCGAATGGCGCGGCTTTTGGGTGACCTCAGGCCAGCCGCGCCTGCGCAATCCGGGCGCGGCCTTTCTGGGCTTTGTCAGGAAAAAGGCCGGTCAGGGCACCAAGTAGCCCCAGAACGCCGTTTTGTCAGCCAGCGTAAAGCCCGCATTGCGGCGATAGAGTGCCTGAAGCGCCACGGTGTCCCCCGCATTGAGTTGCGCCATGGTTTGGGTTTGCACCCCCGTCTTTTCATTCGTGGCCGTGGCGTCCGTCCCCAGAAAGCTGCCAGCGATTTCGCTTGTGCCATTCAGCAGCATCCGCATCTGCATACGCACATCATTGGAGATATCCCGCTTGAAGACCACACCGCCCCCGATCATGTAGCTGCCGGTCACCGGGGCTGTGAACAGGTTGGTGGCCGCATCAAAGGCCCCTTGGTCGTTGATCTCGGTCTGATTGATATCAAGGGTGATCCAGGTCTCTAGGGGCATGGTGTTGTCGTAATTGGAGACCGCCTTAAAGCGGGGGCGGCTGGGTTGGGCGGCGATACCGGTGGCGGGATCGATGGCAAACCCGTCGGCAAAGCTGGCCCCATCGGTGGACACCGACAACCGTAACGCGCTGCCACCAAAGAAGCCGAACAGCGCTTGTGTGGTGTAATCGGTCTGCAGTGCAAGCCCCGCATCATCACTGGCGCTTTCACGGTTGATCGATTGGATCATGTTGCCCGTGCCGCCCATGCCCACGGTCTGGGCATCCCACAGCGCTTGATTGGCCTGGGCGACGAACGGAGTGGTGGCATTGGCCGTGGCATTGAGACCAAAGCGCTCGATGTTGGAGAGGCTGCTTAGCGGACGGATCCAGGCCGCGCCATCAAAGACGCTCCATGTGGCTGCGGTCTCGACCCAGGCGCGCCAGCCGGGCAGGGGGGTAAAGAATTGCCAGGTGCCAGTCTCGAAAAGGGCGATCTTCCCATCTTGCGCTGCCCAATCCCCGGTGGCGCTGACGCCGACGATATACCGGGCGCCGTCATCAGGGGTGCCCGGTGGTATTGTCAGGTTGTCATCTGTGACGCTGAGCTGGGTGATCACGTCCAGCTGCCGCAGGGCCTCATTATGGGTGATGTGCTTTTGCGCCTGAGCGGCCTGAATGTAGGGCAGGCCAAGGATCACGGAGGGGTCGGACATGTCAGGGGACCTTTTGCACGGAAAATGTGGCGCGATCCTGAGTGTTATCTCTTAATGCTTTGGCAATGGTGCGGGCGGTGCCCTTCCAGGGGCCATATATGGGGTGGTGCGGGGCATGGTAGGCTGTGCTGCATAAATCGGTCATCTGCCCGCGAAATAGGCAATGGCGCGGGCTCAGAAGCGCAAGCCGCCCTGAGCAAGGCAGGGACTTGCGCTTTGCTGAAAAACGCCGCATCCCGACAGAACTTGGCGGCCCCTATGATGGTCCGGTGATTGGTCCCGTGACCATCCCATCAATCATCCTTGGGCTCCGCCCCATTTGAAGAAGGATTTTCCACTGTGATCACGCCTGTACTTTTATGTGGTGGTTCGGGAACCCGGCTTTGGCCGCTCTCGCGTAAATCTTACCCTAAGCAATTTGTGCCCCTTTTGGGCGATGAGACTCTGTTTCAGGCTTCGGCTAAGCGGTTAAGGGGCCCAAACTATGCTGCACCGGTTGTGGTGACGGGCTCTGACTTCCGCTTTATCGTGACCGAACAACTCCATGCGGCGGGGATTGATCCCGGCGCTGTGCTGATCGAACCGGAGGGGCGCAACACCGCGCCTGCAGTTCTGGCGGCAGCACTTCATGTGGCCGCCCAGGATCCTGACGGATTGATGCTGGTGGCTCCATCCGATCATGTGATTCCCGATGCCGCGGCCTTTCAGGCCGCAGTGGCCGCCGGTGTGGAGGTTGCTAAGGCAGGGCAGCTTGTAACCTTTGGTATCACGCCGGACCGCCCGGAGACGGGTTATGGCTATCTGGAGCTGACCCAAACGCCCAAAGGCCTGGCGCCGGTGGCGCTCTCGCGCTTTGTCGAGAAACCAGATGCGGCCCGTGCCGTTGAGATGGTCGCGGCGGGATCGTATCTGTGGAATGCGGGGATTTTCCTCTTTTCCGCGAAAGCGCTCATTGCAGCATTCGAGGCGTATGCGCCCAGCCTTTTGGCCCCGGTGCGTGCGGCTGTGGACGCCGCGCAAGCTGATCTGGGCTTTCTGAGGCTCGCGCCCGAGCCTTGGGGGCAGGCTGATGACATTTCGATCGACTACGCGGTCATGGAGCGCGCAGACAATCTCAGCGTTGTGCCGTTTTCCAGCGGTTGGTCAGATTTGGGCGGCTGGGATGCTGTCTGGCGCGAAGCAGGCCCTGACGAAGGCGGTGTGGTCACAGCGGGGGCCGCCACAGCCATTGATTGTACAGATACGCTTTTACGCTCGGACAGTGAGGCGCTGGAGGTGGTGGGCATCGGCCTGAAAGATACCATCGTTGTGGCGATGAATGATGCGGTTTTGGTGGCTGATACGTCCCAAGCGCAGAACGTCAAAAAGGCCGTCGCTGCGCTCAAGCAAAAAGGCGCGCCGCAAGCGGTGCAGTTTCCAAAGGATCACCGGCCTTGGGGCTGGTTTGAAAGCCTTGTGGTGGGCGACCGTTTTCAGGTGAAACGCATCCATGTGCATCCCGGCGCAGCCCTGTCGCTGCAAAGTCACCACCACCGTTCGGAACATTGGATCGTGGTTGAAGGCACTGCCAAAGTCACGGTTGATGATGAGGTCAAGCTCGTGAGCGAAAACCAATCGGTGTATATCCCGCTGGGAGCCGTGCACCGGATGGAGAACCCCGGCAAGGTACCAATGGTGCTGATAGAGGTACAGACGGGGTCGTATCTGGGCGAAGATGACATCATCCGGTACGAGGATGTCTATTCCAGAGGACAAGGGGCCAAGGGGTGATCACATCGCTGCGCGGGCTTTTGTCCTGCCCGGCTCGGCTGGTTTGAACCGCTGATATATCTCTAAAGAAAAAGCCCGCCCTATGAAAAGGGCAGGCTTAGAGATGCGTCTCTGATCTGCCCTTAAATAAGGTCCAGCGCGTTTTCGACCTCGATCAGAGTTGCGTTTTCGATCAGGATTTCACTGGTGCCCAACGTGATCAGGACATCCGCACTCCCACTGCCGGTGGTTGTGGCATAGGCGGCCATGAAATCGCTCTCGGACAGGTTGCCCCAGAAGCTGTTGGTGATCTCGATGGTATCGATGGCTTCAAGGTCGGTGATTGTATCATCCCCAAAGCTGTCGAGATCGAAGACAAAGGTATCACCGCCGGTCCCACCGGTGATGATATCGTTGCCTTTGCCCCCGTTGAGCGTGTCACCGCCCGAGCCGCCGTTCATGGTGTCGTTGCCACCGCTGCCCGACATGTCGTCAGAGCCGCCATTCCCGTTCAAGATGTCGCGGCCTTCTTCACCATCAATGACATCGGCTCCTTTGCCGCCATTCATGGTGTCGTCGTTCTTACCGCCATTCATGATGTCATTGTCGTTACCGCCATCCATGATATCGTCGCCCGCGCCGCCATTCATGATATCGTCGCCCGCGCCGCCATTCATGATGTCAGTGCCGGATTGGCCACTTATGATGTCGCCACCATCGCCACCGGCCAAATCATCGGAACCAGCGCCGCCCAAAATCTCGTCTGAGCCCGTGCCGCCATCGATTATATCCGCGCTTTTGCCACCACGGATTTCATCGGCCCCATCATCGCCAGTGATCGTGTCTTTGCCGTCGTCGCCATTGATGATGTCTGCTTGGCTCCCGCCAGCGATGGTGTCATCACCATCGCCGCCGTTGATGGTGTCGACACCCGCCCCACCATCGATAACGTCGCCGCCTTTGCTGCCACTGATTGTGTCATCGCCGTCGCCACCATCGATAACGTCACTGCCATTACCGCCGTTAAGCGTGTCATTGCCCGCGCCGCCGTCAATATCATCTACGCCGTCATACCCACGCAGCGTGTCATCGCCACGCATTCCCAACATCTGGTTGTTGAGTCCGTTGCCATAGACATCGTCATCACCATCACCCAGCACCACATTCTCGAACACAGCTGCACCGGCCTGCAACGAGCCCCAAGCAACCCCATCGACCGAAAACGCCCCGCCGCCGGCCATGTCGAGCACGACATCACCAGAGCCTACCCCATCGGCATTCACGCCGACAAAGTTCAACCAGTCGATGCCGCCATTGGTGTCTTGCAGAACCGCACGGCTGAGATCAAACGCCGTGAAGTCAAGGAAGTCCCGCGTGATGATGTGGATGCTGTCATCGCTGAACGCCTGACCATAGAAATCGATCTGGAAATCATTGAGCGTGCCGGTGTCACCCCCAGCAATATCCGTCACAACAATTGACCATGTTCCTGCGCTCTCAAAACCCAGGAGCGCTGTGATCTCAAAGGTCCAGGTCCAGCCTGCATCCATCGTGTCATCATAGCCGTCGTTGAAGAACAGCGGAACCGCGTCACCATCTGGGGTGATCAGCGCGATTTGCAGATCGTTCCCCCAGCTGTGGGTAATATCCACAGTGACCTGAATATTCTCAATCATGATATTATCGATTTCGGGCACGATGATCGGGGCGATCACCACGCCGTCAACGAAATCTTGCCCATCGAATGTAGCATCAACCAACGGAATGGCGCCGTTTGCCACCTCATCGTAATCCGCCGTCACATGTAATTCGTTTGCAGAGGTCTGCGCCACGCCAGTCATCTCAAGCCAGGTTTCCGCCATGCGGACCGCGGTAAAGGCGTCCAGCATGCCAAAGCCATAAGAGCCGTGGAAACTTTGCAGCCCGCCGTTCCAGCTGCTGCCGCCGTCATATCCGCCAGTCTGCCAATCCCCGACTTCAAATGCACCGGGATTGCTGCCATCCAGCTCACTGCCGGTTTGCGCTGCACTCAGGGCCAGAATGTTTTGCACATCGCGCCAGCCAAGGCCCGGATTGGCTTCGAGCATCAGCGCAATCACACCCGCCACAGTGGGGGTTGCTGCAGATGTGCCGCCAAAGGTGTTGGTATAATCATCGTCCCCGATCGACTCGGAGCCGTCATTATAACCGTCATTTCCGCCAGTGCCGTCCACATCCGTTGTGACCGATGCCGCGGGGGCTGTCAGAAGCAGAGACACCCCGAAATTGCTGTAATCCGCTGTGTAGCCAAACTCATCGGTTGCACCGACCGTGATGGTAAAGCGGGAGGCATTCACGCTGTCGCCATTTGCATTCAGAAAGTCATTGCCCGCCGCCTGCACGATCACCGTGCCCAGGCCGCCGCGGCCAAGCTCAGCGGCGTCTTCATAATGGCCAAGATGCTCTGTCCCGTCAGAGGACGGATCATGGATGTTCTGATAATCCTCAAAGAGCGGGGAACGGCCCCAGCTGTTGGACATGATATCGAGGGTCTGCGCATGCCCAAGCGAATCAAGAAAGACCTGATACCAAGCCTCAGCGAGCACGCTATCGCCCGCTTCGTCTGCGATGTCATACTCTGTAAAGAACTCAAAGATGTTCACAGCCATCAGAGTGGCGCCATAGGCCACGCCCACGGTTCCCGTGCCATCATTCTCGGCCGCAATGATCCCGGCAACAGCCGTCCCGTGGCGGTCATCCAGGCCGCTCAGCGCGCCCGTATGCTCAACAAGTGCGGGGGTCATGTCGGAGGGGTCGTCGAAAAACCAATGCAAGCTTGCGTCGTAATTGCCATCGAGATCGGCATGCGATGACTGAACACCATCGTCATAGACAGCAACTGTCACACCATTGCCGGTGAATTCATCCCAGATCGTTTCGATGTCGCCGATTAATGGAAAATGCCATTGGGAGGCGTAAAAGGAATCAGTTGGTGTGGTCATGGGAGCACCCCCGGTAAATAGTTGGAAAGAAAGATACGAGCCGCAGAGCTGTTATACGAAGCCCTGTAAAAGCTATATCCAATCCGGCATCTGATAAACATATAAAATCTTAACGAGCCGTGAATAGACTGGCCACGGAAACAACGTGAGAGGGAGCGGTGCTGAAGGCCGTTATAGGCATCTGCGTCACGTGTAAGAGCAGATGCAAAAAGGGGGCCGCCGTAGCTGCCCCCGTTCATTTTTATAAGCCGCCATTCTCAACAAATGGCGAGGCCTCAGATATCAGCGTTAGGAGCCCGTGCGCTTCAGAACGATTCCGGCTGTCTTAACGATCAACAGCAGATCTTCACGCAGGCCCACCGCCTGATAATAATCATCATCATAGCTGACGCGATCTACAAAGCTTGTCGTGCCGCGGCCATAGATCTGCCAGTGGCCAGTGATCCCTGGGAGCATGCGGAAATACGTCTCCCCGCCCGCTGCAACATACATATCTTTTTGGTCTGTCATGAATGGCCGTGGCCCAACAAAGCTCATGTCACCCAGCAGGATATTGAAAAACTGTGGCAGCTCATCGAGGCTTGTCGCCCGCAAGAAGCGACCAACCCGCGTAATGCGAGGGTCATTTTCAAGCTTTTGGCGCACATGCCATTCCTTGGAAATCTCAGGATCGCTTTCGCAGAGCTGCTTCAGCACCGCTTCGGCGTCCACGATCATCGTACGCAGTTTCCAGCATTTGAAGTGGCGCCCATCTACTCCCACACGTGTTTGGGAATAAAGGCCAGGGCCACCATCAAGCCGCACAAGTACCCAGCAAATCGCCAAAACAGGCGCAATCACCGGCAGCAGCACAAGGGCCAGAAACACATCAACCACGCGCTTTCCGGTGGTCTCGTAAAAAGTTGGTCGTTTAGCGACAGCAAGAGAAATTTGTTTGCCAGCCTGTAGGCTGGCATCAAGAACCATATCTTTCATCTAAGCCCCCATAGTCTTAGAAATTGCGAGAAGCATAAGAAGCGCATTGTTACAAATATCGAACATACAGCCAAAACATCTATGCTGCAGTTGCAAACGCTTTTACAGTATTCTCACTGAGAGTCGAGCCGGGGCTCCCCCCCTTTGCACGAAGTTTTTGCGAAATTCCGCCAGATGCGCAAGTTTCAGCGCCAGGTGCACAATATTTCAGCGACTATCCGCGGAAAATCGCGTGCAAAGCGCAGCATGGCCGGAAAAATCCGGGGTTGTTGATTGCCATTTCAGCAGTGTCGCTTCATGAGATGACCGAGTTAGTATCGAGTGCCGTGCCGTTTTGAGGCGGGCCTGAACCGCAGAACGACGGGATCGCGCGCGGGAATTTCGAGGCCACCTACGGGTGCAGTGACTAATTTAAACAAGGACGTTTCGGAGCATTATGAAGATTTGTATTTTTGGTCTCGGCTATGTCGGACTGACAGGCGCAGCCTGTGCGCTGACCTCTAATCATACCGTCTTTGGGGTAGATGTGGATCCCGGGAAAGTTGCGGCTGTTAAAGCTGGCAAGTCTCCGATCGTAGAACCCGGTATCCCCGAAGCGCTGGCCAAAGGGGCCGCCGAGGGCAAGTTGGACGCAGGCACCGAATTTGCCGAACAGGTGGCAGATGCTGATTTGGCCATCGTCTGTGTGGGCACGCCAAGCCTTGCTGATGGCTCCCATAACATGAGCTACATTGCCAACGTATCGCGCCAGATCGCCGAAGCGCTGAAGACAGTGGACCGCGCCAATGGGCCGCTGACGGTTGCGTTCCGCTCTACCATGCGGCCCGGTTCAATTGATGATTTGGTCTGGCCGATCTTCACCCGCACCTTAGGTGAGACCGCAGATGCCAAGGCCGAAATGGTCTATAACCCGGAATTCTTGCGGGAAAGTACGGCCGTCAAAGACTACTTCAATCCTCCCAAGATTGTTCTTGGCACCAAAGACGGACAGCCCAACGCGACGCTTGATGCCTTGTTCGAAGGGATTGAGGCACCCCGTTTCTATTGCCGGTTCCGTGACAGTGAATTCGTGAAGTTCATGGATAACAGCTTTCACGCGGTCAAAGTTGCCTTCGCCAACGAAGCCGGGCGTGTGGCCACGGCTTTGGGTGTGTCAGCCGCCGCGACACATGAGATATTCGTGTCTGACACCAAGCTGAACGTTTCACCGTATTACTTGCGCCCCGGAGGCGCATTTGGCGGGTCTTGTCTGCCCAAAGATGTGCGTGCCTTTGCTTATATCGCAGGGGCTGCAGGCGAGAATGTGCCGCTGATAGAAAGCCTGATGCCGTCCAACGCGGCGCATAAGGATTTTGTGTTCCGCCATGTCAGTCATGGTCTGGCACCGGGCGCGCGCGTGCTCATGCTGGGGCTGACTTTCAAAGCGGCCACAGATGATTTGCGCGAGAGCCCCAATGTGGATCTGGCCGAAGCGCTCATGAAAGCAGGCTACGCGCTAGAGGTCTATGACCCCGCGCTCGAGGACGCCGCCTTGATCGGGCAAAATCTGGGGTTCCTGTTGGGGCGTCTTCCCGGAATCGATGATTTGCTTGTAACGGCCGATGAGCTCGCCACACGCAGCTATGATGTGGTGGTGGATGCAAACGGGATGGCCAAGAACTTGCCGCCTTTCACAGCGCCGCTGATTGATATCAACGCGCTCAAATAGCGCAGCAGTATCCAGACACCTGGAGGTATACATGCATTTGCCGAAACCCATGTATGTGGCAAAGGCGGCGCGCGCTTTGCGCGTGGCGATCTCATACAGCCGCAATCCTTTGCCTATGGTGCGGGCGGATCAGATGACAGTCGCGCATCTGATCAGCTTCCTGCATGCGCGCGGGCACCTTGTGGATGCCTATGTTATCGATGATGGGGGCGATCCGTCCCCCGAAGAGAGCACATGGCTAAAAGAGCACTGCAACGCTGTCTATTCTTATCCGTTGTCAAAGCCGGCCAAGATCTGGGCGGCACTGTCAGCCGTGCCGCGTTGGAAGCCGTTTCAGATCGCTCTTTATGACCACCCCGACCAGCGGCGCGATCTGGCCGCGCGGGCGGATCAATATGATGTCGTCTATTCTTATTACATCCGGTCGGCGCAATCGGTGCGCAAGCTGGGGCGCAAAGCTCGGGATGCACAAGATGGCCCTGTGTCGTTTGTCGCCTACCAGCTGAGCCAAGAGCTCAACACCCGCCGCATTGCCGAGAACGCGCCCCATGCGGGCTATGCCGCTTTTTATTCTCTCGAACGGCGGTTGCTTGAGGCTTATGAAGCCCGTGTTTGGCAAGATTTTGATCGTGCAGTGCTGATCGGGACGGCCGATGTCGCCGCGGTACAGGCCAGCTGTACCCGGCAAGGCCAGCCCGCACTTGATAATTATGTCTTTGGGGCCCACGGGACGAATCTGGGACGCTTTGCACCGCGCACCGATATTGAACAGGTGCCGGGGCGGCTGATCTTCTCGGGGGTGATGCGCACGCCTACAAATGTGCAGGCCGCACAGTGGTTCGCTAAAAACTGCTGGCCCAAAATCAAAGCTGCCGTGCCCGAGGCCAGTTGGCATATCGTTGGGCGTGATCCGTCCCCTGTGGCCAAGGCGCTTGGCCAGCTTGAGGGCGTCACCGTGACGGGCACCGTGCCAGATCCCGCCGAAAACATCGCCGAGGCCGAAATTTGCATCAACCCGATGCAAGCCGGCGGCGGCATGCAAAACAAGTTGATCGAATTTTTGGCCTCGGGCCGCGCGACGGTTGCCACGCCCGTGGCAAATGAGGGGATCATGGGGGTGCCGGATCGGGACCTGATGATCGCCGAAGGCGCCGATGATTTTGCTGATGCGGTGATCGCGTTGCTCAAGGATCCAAACCGCCGGGCCGCGCTGGCAGCCGCTGGGCGCCGCTATGTTCAGGATAACTGGACCTGGGAGGCGCACTGGATGAAGCTGGAGCAGGATTTCTACGATGCGCTCGACGGCAAGGCACCGGGACGGGTGCAATCGCCCGCTGAAGCACTGGCCGCCGCAGGCGTTGACACCGCAACCGAAATTCTCCCGGATCCCGGCTGGTCGCGTGAGGGTGAGCAGTGACCACAGACCCCCGTCATATCATTATCGTCGCGATGCGCCGTTCGGGCACAACGACCTTGTGGCGGCTGTTGCGGCAGGACCCGACCTATACTTGCTATGATGAGCCGTTCGGGCGGCTGCTTGCGGATCTTCCTGCCGAGCACACCAAGCGCGTGCGCGCTGAATTCATCGCCCGCTTCAACCAAGATCCCGAGCTGTTTCGAGCCAAATTCGCGCCGATTTTGCGGGGAGGGGAAACAACGCGTGGTCTGACCCAAGAGCAGGCGGACTATCTCAGCTGGCTGATATCCAAAGGGCCAAGCGTGGCCGATGTGACCCGCTGCATGGGCAAGATTCCCGATCTTCACAAGATCGCCCCCGAGGCGGTGATGGTGCATCTTTACCGGCACCCAGCCGCCTTTGTGACATCGCATCTGCTGCCCTCTGACCGCAAAGATTTCATGGGCCTGCGCCGTGCATGGAACGAGCGGACATTTTTCACCCGCACCAAAGGGTTCAACGGGTGGGGCATGGAAGAGCTGACGCTGACCTCCCATGCCGCAACAACACAAGCATTATTGAGTGAGGTAGATGTTGCGCTGCCGCCTGCCACACAAAGCGTGCCCGCCATTCAGCGGCTGCTTGCGATCTGGTTGGGTGCTTTCCGCTTGGCGCAAAAAGAGGGGGCTGCCCTCTATGCTGATCGCTTTGTTGAGATCTCTTTCGAAGCGCTGTGCAGTGACCCGGCGGCTCAATTGGATGCGATTTATACCCCCACTGGGTACACCCGGCCTGATATCAACCTTTCGGATCTCCATCCGGCTGCCCCCGGATTTGCCGTCACGGATGCGCGCTGGCAGGGGCTGGCGCAGGCCGCTGGGTTCTCCAAATCCGAACTGGCGCGCTTCTTTCCCAGCCCAACCGAAGCTGCTCAAACGCCATGACCAGCACGAACCTTCCCCCTCACACCCGGCCCGCTGGAAAAAAAGGCTCTCTGGGCCGCTTGGCCAAGCTGGGCAGTGCGGCGGTGCTGATCCGCTTTTTGTCGGCCGCGTTGGGATATGCTCTTTTGGTCGTGCTCGCACGCTGGATGGATACCGAAGCGTTTGGCCATTTCGGGTTTGCCTTCAGTCTGGCACTGACGCTGGCCATTGTTCTTGATCTGGGTCAACGGCGGCTGGTGCTGCGGTTCTTTGCGGCCTATCGCGGGCGTGGGCGGAGCGATTTGGCCCGGGCCTTACTGCGGTTTTCCCTGCGTCTGAGTCTTGGTGCGGCGCTGCTGGGCGCAGGCGGCCTGGCGCTTGCCACATATCTTTTGGATGCGCACCCATCGCTTTATGCCGCGGCGGCGCTGACAGCGGCCATGATCGTATCTGACTACCAGTCACACGCCCTGCGCGGACTTGGTCCTCTGATCCCGGCGCTGATGCCCCGCGAGGTGGTGTGGCGTCCGCTGACCGTGGGACTGATGGCGCTGGCCGGGGGGAGCGTGGCAATCATGGTCTCGGCGACAACGGCGCTTTGGGCGCTGGCGGGCGTCCTTTTGGCGGTGTCGCTGGTGCAATTTTTGGCGTTTTCCCGTCCAACATGGCGGCGCGTGCTGGCCCATACAGAATCCGATGCAACAGACCCGAACCCAGCCGAAACCAAGCTCGACGCCCAAGCTGACTGGCGTGGGACATCGCTTCGGCTTTGGGCCATCTCGGCGCTTAATCAGGGCCTGACCCCGCTCACAGTTGTTATTGTTGGGCTCTTTGTTCCCCCCGCCGAAACTGGTGCATTTTTTGCCGCCATGCGCACCGCAACCATCATCGCCTTTCCGCTACAGGCGCTTAATCTGATGGCCGCGCCAATGCTGGCCAAAGCCTATGCCGCCGAGAACCGGCCCCGTCTGCAGCAAGTGGCAGGCTTCACAGCCGGAGCAGCCGGCCTTGCAGCTCTCTTGGGGGCGGGGGTTCTGATCGTGTTTGGCCCCACGCTTCTGGCCCTGATGAACCCTGATTTTGTTGCAGCCCAGAACATCCAGCTTGTGATCATGTCGGGATATGTGGTCGCGGCTCTGTGCGGCTCGACGGGGCAGCTTCTGACAATGACAGGTCACGAGACCGTCTTTTTGTGGATCTTGGGCATTTGCAACGGGGCGGGTCTGCTTGTGATTGTAGCGCTTGCCGCACTTTTCGGACCGATCGGCGCGGCGTGGGGATATGTGGTCATGAAGGCCGGGTGGAACGTCAGTGTTGCCGTCTGGTCACGTCGCAATCTTGCGCTGGATCCATCCGTGGTCGGGCTGGTGCTCCCACCTAAGGGGCAACCGACATGAGCCATCCCACCTTCATCATCGCAGGCGCTCAAAAGGCTGGCACCACCAGCCTTGCTGCAATGCTGGGCAATCACCCGCATGTCTTCATGTCCGACCCCAAAGAGCCGGGCTATTTCATTCGGGGGTTTGCCGAGGACGCGGAGCGTTGGCAAACATGCTTGCGCCCCTATAGCGGCAAACCGGCCGGGCCGCTGGCCGATGTGAAGCAAGGCGTTTTCACATCCCAGGACTATACCGCGCTTTTTGCCAGCCCCGCCGCCCGCGAAGCGGCCCATCGCGGTGAGGCATCGACTCCGTATCTGCCCAGCCCCCATGCGGCGCAGCGCATTGCCGAAACCTATCCCGACGCAAAGATCATTCTGGCGCTGCGCGATCCTGTGACACGCGCCTATTCCGCTTGGGGCCACAACCATGCCCGCGGCAACGAAGTTACTGACAGTTTCGAGGCGGCTATGGACCAAGAGCTGGCCGGACAGCGCGACGCCTGGATCTGGGGTTGGCGCTATCTGTATTCAGGGCTCTATGGGCAGCATGTGGCCCGCTATCTGGAGCATTTCCCCCGTGAGCAGGTTTTGATCCTGAAGTTTGAAGATTTCCGGGGCCGCGAGGCTGACACCTTTGCCCAGCTCTGCGATTTTCTGGACCTGCCGCAATTTGCGCCTGAGGCGGGGCAAAAGGAAAATGTTACCGTGCGCCACACCAACCCCCTACTGGGGCAGCTGCGTGCGGCACTGACCGGAACGGGCGCGCTGAAATCAGGTCTGCGCGCTATCATGCCCAAAGGCCTGCGCCGTGGCCTACGCAAGGGCGCGATGAAAGCTATTGACCAATTTGGCGACCGCCCCGAGGCGCTTGCCCCAAACACCCGCGCCCGGCTGGCCGCCTATTACGCCGCCGATTGCGCTGAATTGCAGACCCTCACGGGTCTTGACCTGAGCGACTGGACGCCGCTCGCCACCAAGGAGATCACCCATGGCTGAAGGTGTCATGCCCATCTATATCGCTGGCCGCGCCCATTCGGGATCGACCTTTCTGGATGTGCTGCTGAACGGGCACGCCAACATCAAAGGCTGCGGGGGCGTAGTCGAAGCCATGTCGCGCGGCCCTGATGAGCTGACCTCAAGTAACCTGCGGATCCGTGAATGCCCGCGTTGGTCCAAGGTCTTTGACGCCTACGCGCGCCGCCGGGGGCGGTCGCTCGATGACGATCTGCCGATGCTGTATGAAAAGACAGATATCCGCCAGTTCCGGGCCGCCATGGCCAGCAGCCCCGAGGATCCCAACGATCCGTGGTATGATTATGCACAGGCAACGCTCGCGCTATCAGCCGCCATCGGTGAGGTTTTTGACGTCAAAGCCTATGTCGATAGCAACAAGGAATACACGCGAGCCCTGATGATGCTCAAATGTGATCCCGAAGCCAAGGTCGTGCATATCTTCCGCGAGCCTGACATCACCATCACCTCGCATTACCACCGTCTGGGCACAGGCAGCCCGATCAAGTTCATGAAGCGGACGTATCGCCCGGGCATCATGACCTTCCCATTCATGATGTTGATCTCACTGGGTTGGTCCGTAGGGATGATTGCGGCCATCCGCATCGCCCGCACCTATCCCAAACGCGTGCACCACATGTCCCATGATGCCTTTTCCAAAGATCCTCGGGCCGAATTGACGCGCCTGCAGGGTTTCTTGGGCATCGATCTGTCCGAAGTGATCGAGAAGGTCGAAACCGGCGCAGATTTTTACGTCGAAGACATTCTGGGCGGCAATGAGTTCAAGCACAAAGGCAAGATCGCCTTTAACCCACGCACCAAGGGCCGCCACAAGGCGCCGTGGTATTATCGGGCCGGGGCTTGGGTTTTTGCCTGGCCTGGCGCAATCGCGCGCCGCCTATATGTGAACGCCTAAGCCGGAGAACCCTATGCGCAGTCTCTACATCGCAGGCCGCATGCATTGCGGATCTACATTTCTAAACGTGCTTTTGGGCGCGGCTCCAACTGCCTTTCCGATTGGGGAGTTGGTCAATGGGCTCAAACGCGGCCCCCAAGAGATCTGCGCCTGCGGTGAGCCGCTGGAAAGCTGCCCGGTCTGGTCCAAGATCGCTGCTGATTATGCTGCAACCACGGGCCGGGATTTCTTTGAGGACGGCAAATGGTTGTATGATCAGGCCGACATCAAGAAATTCCCAACCGCCTATCGCGCAGGCAACGCAGAACCTTGGGCCACCTATTACCAGCGTCAAAACGATGTGCTGGCCGCCATTGGCCGCGTAAGCGGGGCCGACATTGGCATCGATAGCTCCAAGGAATTCACCCGGGCCCTGCTGACGCTACGCGCGGACCCTAAGGCCCGCGTGATCCATTTGATCCGCAAACCCGTGCCCATCGTGGGGTCTTATTATTGGCGTCAGACCAAAGGGTCGAAATTCTATTTCATGAAGCGGTCCTATGATCTTGCTAAGCTGCGCTTTCCGGCGCTGATGCTGGTGGCCGGCTCTTGGAATGCCGGGGTGATTGCGGGCTGGTTTTTGGAACGCGCCGCACCGGGGCGGGTGCTGCATGTGTCCTACGAGGCGTTTTGCACCGATCCCGATGCCGAGCTGGCGCGGATGGGTGATTTTGCCGGGCTTGATCTGAGCGATGTTCGCGCCAAGGTCGCGGCGGGGTCGGCCCTGCCGCTGCAACACGCCCTTGGCGGCAATGACGAAATCAAGACCGGGGATGGCACATTTACCTTCGTGCCCAATGCTGGCGGACGTCGGGCGATGCCAGCGCTCTATCGCTGGGGAGCCAGTGTCTTTTCTGCGCCCGGGCGGCTCTTTCAGGCCGTGGCGCTCAAAACAACAGGATAACACAGATGGACAGCCGGATTCTTTCTACTCTGCGGGGCGCCCGCGTGGCGGTGCTGGGCGATGTGATGCTCGATCGCTTTGTCTACGGGTCCGTCAGCCGGATTTCGCCCGAAGCGCCGATTCCGGTTCTGCTAAAGGGCCGCGAAGAGCGGATGCTGGGCGGGGCGGCCAATGTGGCGCGCAACCTTGCCGCCCTTGGCGGGGCGCCTGTGCTGATCGGTGTGGTTGGCGAGGATGCCGATGGCGCGCTGGTGTCCGGGGCGCTGTGCACCGAGGCCGGGATCAAGGACGCAACCGTAACGCTGCCCGGATATCCCACCATCGTTAAAACCCGCTTTGTGTGTGACAATCAGCAAATCATGCGTTTGGACGCTGAAGACGCCCTGAGCCCGGATAGCGGCTT
Source organism: uncultured Paracoccaceae bacterium (assembly GCA_937995865.1). Classification (GTDB taxonomy): domain Bacteria; phylum Pseudomonadota; class Alphaproteobacteria; order Rhodobacterales; family Rhodobacteraceae; genus Shimia_B. Next base: position 16,696 of record CALKJA010000216.1, read on the forward strand.
GCGCGCAGCGTTAGAGACACAACTGAACACCATTCTGCCCGATATGGGCGCATTGGTTCTGTCTGATTATGGCAAGGGCTTGTTGTCACCCGAGGTCGTGCAAATGGCGATTGCGGCCGCGCGCGCAGCGGGTGTGCCAGTGATCGTCGATCCCAAAGTCAAAGATCTGTCTCTTTATGCAGGCGCAACGCTTGTGACACCGAACGCCAAGGAAGCAGGGCTTGCCACGGGCGAGGATGTCACAACCAACGCAGGTGCGGCCGCCGCTGCACGCAGCATTGTCGCAAGCACCGGCATTGAGGCGGCTCTCGTCACACGCGGCCCTCAGGGTATGACACTTTTTGCGCCGGACCGGGGCCAGCCTGATCCGCTGCACCTGCCCACGCGCGCGCGGCGCGTCTTTGATGTTTCGGGTGCCGGCGATACGGTGGTTGCCACCGTCGCGCTGATGGTTGCGGCGGGCCAATCGCTTGCCGAGGCAGCAACGCTCGCCAATCAGGCTGCTGGACTTGTCGTTGCCAAACCGGGCACCGCCGCCGTAACGGCCGCAGAGCTGGCCGCCGATCTAGCCGAAGCGCTTGCCAGTGAGGTCTCTGGCGCCCGGGCGGTTTCTGTTGCTGACGCCGCATTGCGCGCAGAAAGCTGGCGCGCCGCCGGGCTCAAGGTCGGGTTTGCGAACGGCTGCTTTGATCTGATCCACCCCGGACATGTCAAACTTCTGGAGCGCGCACGCGCCACCTGCGATCGTCTGATCGTTGCGCTGAACACTGACGCGTCCGTGCAGCGGCTCAAAGGCCCCGACCGCCCGCTGCAAGACGAACACTCCCGCGCGGCTGTTATGGCGGCGATCCGATCTGTTGATCTGGTGACCCATTTCGACGAAGACACCCCGCTTGAGTTGATCGCGCAAATCAAACCGGACGTACTCATCAAAGGGGCCGATTATACCGTTGAAACGGTTGTGGGATCGGATCTTGTACTGGGGTGGGGCGGTGATGTTGCCCTCATTCCGTTGGAAGAGGGTCATTCAACCACCCGCATCGTGGGGCGCGCTGATGGCACGCTCAAAACTGAACTCCAAGGGTAAGCCCTCAATTCGCCAAGGATAAGCCATGTATATCATCACCGGCGGTGCCGGCTTCATAGGTTCCAACATCGCTGCAGCTTTAGATGCGGCAGGTCAGGAATGTGTCATCGTCGACTGGCTGGGAACAGGCGACAAATGGAAAAATATCGCCAAACGGCGCGTGCAGGATGTCATCCGCCCCGAGGCGCTTTTTGCGTTTCTCGAAGGCCGCGGATCAGAGGTGGAAGGCGTCTTTCACATGGGCGCAATCTCCACGACCACCGAGGCAGATGCCGATGTGATCGTGGAAAACAACCTGCGCCTGTCCATCGATCTGTGGCGCTGGTGTGCCGCCGCAGGGGTGCCCTATATCTATGCGTCTTCAGCGGCCACCTACGGAGATGGCACTGTGGGCTTTCTTGACCGCCAGGACGAGGACTACCTGTCCACGCTTCAGCCGCTCAACGCCTATGGCTGGTCCAAACATGCCTTTGACCGCTGGGCCCTGCGCGAAGCCGCCTTGGGCCGCGCCACGCCGCCCCGTTGGGCCGGACTGAAATTTTTCAACGTCTACGGGCCGAACGAGTATCACAAAGGCGGCCAACGGTCGGTGGCTCATCAACTCTTTGGGCAGGTCCGCGACAACGGGCAGGTCAAACTCTTTGAGAGCGACCACCCCGATTATGATCACGGCGGCCAGACCCGCGATTTCGTATGGGTTGGTGACTGTGTTGATGTCGCACTTTGGGCCATGGCAGGGGCAGATGTGCCTGCAGGGCTTTACAATGTCGGCTCTGGGTTGCCCCGCAGCTTTGCAGACAAAGCACGCGCGGTGTTTTCAACACTCGACACAGCGGATGCGATCTCCTTTATCCCGCTGCCTGAGCAGCTCAAGGGCAAGTATCAGTATTATACTGAGGCCGATCTGAGCAAGCTGCGCGCCGCGGGCTATGCAGGCCAATCGACCCCGCTCGAGGATGGGATACGGCGCTATATTACCGATTATCTCGCCACGGATGACCCCTATCGCTAGCCCTTCCTACGCAGGATCAAAACCATGACACATGCCGCGCTTATCGCAGCCTACAAACCTCTTGAGGCGTGGCTGTTCCACAAGGCTTTGCCCCTATGGGCAGATGTCGGCCGCGACAAAAGCGGTGGGTTCTATGAAAAGATCACCCATGCCGGGGTGCCAACCGATGATCCCCGCCGCACCCGGCTTGTGGCCCGGCAAATCTTTGCCTTTGCCGCGGCCCGTGAGATGGGATGGGCGGGCCTTGAGGAGGCCTCTTGCGATGATCTGATCGCGCATGGGCTTGCGTTCTTCCATGAGCGCTGTGTGGCGCCTTCGGGGCTGGTCTACTCGGTGGTGCGCCATGACGGCCCGCCACCCAAGCCCGGCTTTGACAGCTATGATCATGCCTTTGCGCTTTTTGCATTGGCAACAGCCGCACGGGCCGGCCATGACGCCCCCCAACAAGAGGCCACGGCACGGGCCATGCTGGCGGCTATGAAAGACGGCTTTGCCCATCCCGAGGCTGGATTCTACGAAGGTCAGCCACCGGCTGGCCCGCTTTTGGCCAACCCGCATATGCATCTGTTCGAGGCCGCTCTGGAATGGCTAGAGCACCTGCCCGGAGATGCCGAGTGGGGCGCATTCGCTGACAGCTTGGCAGAGCTGGCGCTGCGCCGCTTTGTGTCACCTGACACAGGCGCCATCCGCGAGGAATATGGCCTGACATGGGCCCCCTGGGAGGGCGCGCCCGAGATCATCGAACCGGGCCATCAATATGAATGGGCTTGGCTCTTGATCCGCTGGGGGCGGCTGCGCGACCGACAGGATGCAGTCCTACGCGGGCAGCACCTGATCGAGATTGCCGATACCCATGGGATTGATGCCGATGGAATGACCGTTAATGCGCTGGATGCGGACCTCAAGCGCACGGATGCCGACCGCCGGCTCTGGCCGGAAACCGAACGCATCAAAGCGCAACTGATCGCAGGACACCCCGAACAGGCCGCCCTTGCGCTGACAGCACTGGCGCGCCATTTCAACACCCAGCTTCCGGGGCTTTGGGATGAAACCCTGCACCCCGATGGCAGCGTCCTTTCAGAGCCCCCGCGCGGATCAAGCCTGTATCATATCATCTGTGCCCTGCGCGAAGTGCACCGCGCCGTGCAGGCTGCATAAGCCATGAAGGCCGCTTTTCTTGATCGTGACGGTATCCTGAATATCGACCACGGGTATATCGGATCGGTGGATCGGTTGGATTTGGTTGCCGGGGCAGGGGTGGCTTTGGCCCGGATCAAGGCGGCGGGTTTCTTTGTGGCTGTGGTGACCAATCAATCCGGGATCGGGCGCGGGATGTTTACTTTGGCTGATTTCGACACTGTTATGGCTGAAATGGCCCTGCGGTTGCAGGCAGACGGGGGCCCAACCGCCCGCTGGGATGACTTGCGCGTGTGCCCGTATCTGCCGGATGCGCCGCTGGCCCAATATGCCCATGCGGATCATCCTTGGCGCAAACCAAATCCTGGTATGCTTTTGGATCTGATTGACGCCCATGGCCTTGATCCGACAGCGTCCTTTATGATCGGTGACAAAGGCAGCGACATGGCCGCCGCCGCCGCCGCCGGTGTCAAAGGCCACTTGTTCGAAGGGGCAGGGCAGGGCGCCCGGCTGGATGAATTCATAAGGGAGCGCGTGTGATGCATATTGCCTATTTCCAGAACTGGGGTCTTGGGGATCTGATGATGACAGTGCCCGCGATTGCGGAACTGCGGCGCTTGCACCCAACGGCCCGCATTACCCTCATTGTGCGCGGCGGGGCGCAAAAGGCACTGCTGGACGGTGATCCGCTTGTCGATCAGGTGCTCAACATGCCCGCCCGCGCGAAAAAGCCGGATCTGGTGCGCTTCTTCTGGAGCCTAAGGGCGCAGAAATTTGACGTGGCCTTTGTGGGCACGCGGATCTCGCCGCTGCTGCCGGCCTTGCTGCGCTTTGTCACCGGGATCCGAAAGATCATCGGCGATGGCACCAAGGCGGGGTTTTTGTACAGCACTCAAATACCTGTCGTCGAAGGTGTGCACCGGGTGGACCGCATGCGTGACGCCGTGGCCGCGTGGTCCGGCCAGCCTTTGGCAGATGTGGCCTTCCCGCTACAAACACAGACTGCCGATCTTGCGGCCGCCGATGCGCTCTTGGCCGAGCGCGGCTTTGCACGCGGGGGCTATGTCATGGTCCATGCCGGGTCTTCGGTTATCGCTGGCACTGATAAACGCATTCCAGCAGGCGTTGTGCGCCGCCTGATTGATGGGCTTGGAGACGCCGCCCCGGATGTCAAACTGGGCCTCATCTTTGGCCCTGACGAAATGGACCTTGTTGAGCGCTATGCGCCTTATGACAATCGCGTCAGTGCGTTTACCGGCATGCCCCTTGGCGTCACACGCTCGGTCTTGGCTGGCGCGCGCATCTTTGTGGGCACTGACAGTGCGCCGGGCCATCTGGCTGCCGCAGAGGGCGTGCCCACGATCACCGTGGCCGGACCTACAAAACCACTGGAGACGGCGCCTTGGGGGGCTGACGCACACGTCATTGCGCGGCCTACGCCCTTGGACTGCCAGCCATGCTGGGGCACGCCGAATTACGGGAACTGCCCCTTTGGTGTGCGCTGCATGGAAGAGTTGCCTGAGGATACCCTATTGACCCAGGTACTGGCGGCTTTCGCGCCGTAAAATAACAGGGGCGTTGTCTTACATGGCGGACACGGCGGTATTTTGTTTTGAGGTCAAGCATGCCGTGCAAGCCTTCCTTGACACATCATCGTTTTCAAAATGATATTACCCCGTAGACTACGCGTTTATACCGCCTGCACTATCCCATACAGGCGGTCGATCTACTGGCATCGCTGTTCAACAGTCAGCTGTGGTTCTTTGGGATAGGAAGTTCCGTCTATCAAAACCAATACGTCACCCCGCGATCGAAAGGTAACCCATGATCATTTTTCCAGAAGATTATGGCTGGGTCCCAGGCATATTGGACATGGGGTCTGCACAAGCGGCTATTGATGCTGCAATGGCGATGGGCGCGACGCTGCAATTCAGTGCAGGCACGTATTTGGTGGACGCAACCGGCCCAGCCCGCCCTGTCGACAGTGAAGAATACTACTACCGCGCCATCAATGGAACGGCCTTGCGGGCGGGCACTTCCGGAGCGGACCTGGTCTTGCAAGGGATTGAGGGCGAGACGACCATCAAGATGGCCACCGAAGGGTCTCCGGCGGCCCTTCTTTTTGCCTGAAATCTGGCGAGCTTCGAGGCATCGGGGCTGATCTTGGACGGGAACCGACCCGAGTATGTCGAATATTCCTCAACACTTTCGGTATTCGGAGCAACCGAAGCGCGATTTGAAGACAACACAGTCATAAATGCGGGACCCATTCGCTTTGGGTCATCTGACAGCAGCGCAATGCTGCTGCTGACGCACGGAAACAACACCTATATCGATACATCAGGCTCCTTTGCCATTGGCACCAAACCATTTGGTGTTGAGGCGATCATTGAGACCGGCCCGTCTTATTTTGAAGGCGGCAGGGGAGGGATGACTTACGACGGCGATGCAACTTGGGTCCCCGGGCGCCCTGCGGTTCAGTCGCTTCATGCTACTGATCTCAATGCAGTGCTGACCTTAGCCGAGGGTCACACCTATCAAGCTGGGGATTGGATCGAACTTCGTGGATCTGACGATATCTCTTTCAACGGGCGTTTTGAGATCAAGAGCGTTTCTGCAACAGGAGATATCATCTTTGATTTACATTTCCCCTCTCAAACCGGTTCGCCTGGAGGCAGTCCTGACGCGACCTTTGCTTGGCCACCCAGCGTCGACGTCAAAATAGGGGCCGTCACCACCAGAAATCTCTATTCGCCGGATGGACAGGTAAACGCAATCAAGCTCGAAGATGGCGGTGGAAACACAACGATTCAAGCAATCGATGCACGCCATCATGACACTGCCACCCAAAAGTCCACGGCCCTTTTCGTTGGACCTGGATCTGCCAATCTGGGATTTGACCGTATCACAATAGGAACCGTTTACGCAGAGGATATGAGTGACGCAGTCCGCGTCGGCTTGGGCACCCACGATATCGGCCTTCTGAAAATCGACCGTCTCGAGGCCACCGAGGTTGGCGCACTCCTGCGTGTCGAGGTCAGTAAAGCGGGCCATGTTGGTCATCATGGTACAATCAAGAAAGTGGTTATCTCAGAATTGATCGGCGGAGACCTAGACAGCCCTCACAACAACCGAGGATCTCTCATCGATGTTGGGAGCAGGTATGGGGCCGATCTGTTGATTGAACAGCTTTTCATTGGCCGCATGAGTGTGGGCACGCATTTACAGGAGCTTTTCAAACTGTCTGACGGCGCCATTGGTGAGATTATCGGAGGGGACTACGCCGATACGATCGAAGGCTCAAATGGAGCTGAGTCATTGCGCGGCGGCCGTGCCGCCGACATGTTGGACGGGCGTGATGGAAATGACACCCTAAGCGGCGGACATGGTTCAGACACGGTGATGGGAGGCGGCGGCGACGACCTGATCTTTGGCAAGAACGGCACTGATATTCTCTATGGTGGTACGGGGCAGGACACGATCTTGGGCGGCAAAGGTGACGATCGCATCGAGGGCGGCCAAGGTGACGATCTCCTGACCGGGGACCGTGGGAGCGATGTCTTCGTGTTCAAACTGGGGGACGGAAGCGACACGATCACGGATATTGCTCTTGCGCGGGACCAGATCGATATTTCTGATTGGGGTTTGAACGCAGATTCAGCAACCATGGTGACACAGCATGCCTTTGAGACGGCCGCAGGCGATTTATATTTTGCGGCCACCCAGGAGTCTGCGGATCGCATCATCCTTATGGGTAAAGATCTTAGCGATGCTGCCGATGTCCAGTTCCTCTTTTAGTGGCATTTAAATTGGACTGCCTGGCGCGTGTACTGGCGGCTTTCGCGCCCTAAAACAGCAGCTCCAGACCGGTCGCATCCGCCAGCGTTAAACCCGTTAGGGTCAACCGGTCCGCAGCGCCCTCGGTATTGGCCAAATAGAGCGTGCTATCGCCATCCACAAAGGCGTGGTTGTCGATCACATCCTGCAGCGAGCTTGCAACCGACCAGTCCGAGACATCAAGCTTGTCCTTGCCCAGCACATAATCAACCACCACGTCGGCGCCCTGATTACCCTTAAAGACAAATGTGTCATTGCCAGCGCCGCCCTGCAGAATGTCGTTGCCACCCCCGCCATCCAATAGATCGACCCCACGATCCCCAAACAAAGCGTCGTCGCCGCTTTTGCCAAACAGCTGATCATCGCCCTTACCGCCGCGCAACTCGTCATTGCCAGCGCCAGCCAAAAGCGTGTCCTCATCGCCTTTGCCACGTAGGATGTCATTACCTTCATTCCCGATCAGCACGTCATCGCCAGCCCCACCCTCAAGGATGTCATCACCGCCAAGGCCCGTCAGCTCATCATTGCCACCGCTACCGCGAAGCGTCTCATCACCCTCAGAGCCGGAAAAGACATCGTCAGCCCCAGACCCGATGATGTTGTTCACCGCACCGGGCGCCAGACGGAACAATTCTTGCAGGGCAGAGCCCACCTCAATCGAACCTAAGAACAGCTTGTCGATCAACCCGGACGTGCCAAAGCGGTTGCCGATATCAAAGAGCGAGCCTCGGTCGTTGAACGGGCTATCTAACGTTCCAGCGACGATTTCGTTGATATGCAATTCCTTGATAATGCCGTGGCCGCCATCATAATCCGGATCGATGATGTGCACTTTTAGGAGCGAGCCAACAAAATCCCCTTCGAGACGGTCGATGACGATCTTGTCGATATCGTTCGACCCGAGCCCGATATGGACCACGTCGTTGAGATTGGTGCCGCTGATCAACCCAGCCTTGATCGTCTCGAAGCCCAGATTGGCAGTGCCCGCACCGATATAGACGGCCGTGGCTTTGAAGTTGGTGGCATCGTGATTCTGCGCCACGATCGTATCGATCGTCACATATCGGGCGCCGTCTTCCAACTTGACCGCGTTGACCTGACCAACCGACGACATGTTGTCAGTGATGATCTCTTTGATCTCGATACGGTCCGTAGCGGGCCAAGCAAAAGTCGCGTCCAGCCGGCCCGTTGCATTGACCTGCGCAGGTGCGTGGGTGGTTTGAACGCGCAAGGTGACGTCATCAATCACCTCAAGCACCTCAAAACGGCCATTAAAATAGACATCATCAGCGCCGCGAATTTCGATCCAATCGCCCGCACTCAAACCATGCGCCTCGCCATAGGTGGCAGTGACATCCGTGCCATTGGCGGTTAGTGCATCCAACTGCGGACGGCCGGGATACCAGACGGGATCGCCATCATAGGTCGCACCACCACCCGCAAATTCAAACGTGTTGGTCCCGGTTTCGACCACATGTTCAACGCCCCAATGCTTGATCCCCACGGCAAACCGGGCTTGCACATCTTCGTAGTGATTGTTGCCATGGGAAAAGACCAGGCCACGCTGGGTATCAGACGAGCCTACCCGCACAGCGCCGCCATTCAAGAAGGTCGAGTTCTCGATTGAGGTCGTCCCCACACCATAGGCGCCCAAAGTGGCGGTGGAATCTGTCACCTCGGTACGGTTGCCATCAAAAGTAATTCCGTCGACGGTCAAGCTGCCCAGATTTTCAGCAAACAAAATAGCAGAGGTCGTGTTCTGCGAGACCATCGAAAACGTTGTTCCGCCGACTGCGCCCAAAAGGCTTAGATCAGCGCCCACCGTGGTGGCGTAAAGCGCCCGATCCACAAGGGAATTTTCATAAAACGGGCTACCGTCGACATCCCGGGCCGGGCCTGTCACATCCAACAGGTAACTCCCCGAGGAAAATTGGACTGCCTGCCCCGTGCTGAGCGCTGCATCAATAGTTGCCTGTGCCGCGGCCATATCAAGTACGCCTGGCACCCAGCCAAAATCTGATGGATCAATTGTCACACCATCCCCCAAAGCCTGAAATCTGAAATCTGAAATTCTGGTCGAACCTATCATGACACAGCACAGAAAAACAACGCCACGGGGGCGCCTGCCACAGCATTGCGAGCAAGCCGTGCGCCGCGTTCAAAATTTGAGCGCAGGGCGGCTCTAGGGCCGGTACTGCAGCGCCATGCCAGCCCCCAAACCCATCAGGCTCCAGAACGGAATCGCTGCGATGATCTGGTTCTGCATGAACATCACCACAAAACAGTTATGTAAGATTGCCACCAGCAAAGCTGCAGCCACAAACCCAACCGCACCACTCATCCGTACGGGCCGGACCAGCGTTCGATAAAGCCGCCAGAGCAATCCCAGAACAAAGACCAATCCAAAAATACCGACCTGAAAGACCAACTGCAGGTAATAATTATGAGCCGAGTATTCAAAGCTGAAGAACTGCGCCGGCCGTGCCCCTGATCCGTAGCCCGCAATTGGGGATTCGCTAACCATGAACAGCAGCAGAGGCCAGATCACATCACGCCCCGACAGCGCCCGACGACCGGTATTTTCGCTCACAAAATCATTGATAAAAGCCCATTCCGGCAGCCGGGCGAGAATTGCGAAATAGACAAAAATAAGAACCGAAATACTGATGATAACCACAAAAATGGGACCGCTCATCCAACGCCTGACACCTCCAAAAAGGAACGCTAAATAGGCCAGCATCCCACCAAAAGAGAGGCCCGCCATAGCGCGGTGATCGTTGAGCACAGACAAGATCATGGCCGACACAAAGATCGCACACCCCACAAGCGCCGCCTGATTCAATGGGACCGAGGCCAGAATAGAAAATCCCGCAAGAAACAAGAAATAGACTGCAATCCCGTTGATAGCATTGTTGTCAAACGCGTCAGTCACCAGAGAATACGCCACAACTGCCAACGCCGCCAAAACGGCCATGATCACAAAGCCCGGGCTTGCTAGGATCTGCCGCCAATACATCAAATGGTAAAAGAACACACCCAAACACAGCACCACCAAAATTGCGTTCTTTAGACCATCGGCCAATCCGCCATGGAGCGCCTGGATCATGTACAAGACCACCAGCGCCGCAAACCAGCCAAACAACCGCCCCGGCGCACCACGCAGTTCAACCCGGGCGACCACCACGCCCATCAGCACGACACCCACCAGCAATGTGATAGCATCCCCAATCCGCGAGCCTGCAAAAACGACCGCGGCCACCAAGTTGATAGCGATCAGTGCAGATGCAAACACCGCAACATCAAAGCGGCCGCCGGCCGATTGGCGCGCACCTGGCGACCGTGCCATCACATTAGGTGTGTCAGACGGCGAAGCCATGTCAGAAAGCCTCGTAACTGTAGCGATACACCTGCCGCATTCGGTCAGCTGTCATAATAGCCGGATTGCCGCGCGCCGTACCCATAGGCATATTTTCGACCATACCCATAAGAGCGCATCCGCCGCGCATTCACTTGCGATAGGATCAAGCCGTCCACTTTTTGGCCTGCGGTCGCAAAGAGCTGCACCGCATCTGCCACTTCCTGCTGCTTGGTTTGATCCCATTTCACCGAGAACATGACATAATCAACAAGCGATGCCAGAATCCGCGCATCCGGCACCAACAGGACCGGCGGGGTATCAATGATGATGATGTCATAGATATCGCGCAGTTTGGTCAGAAAGTCGGCGAATTGCGGTGAGGAAAAGAAATCTGCAGCATTCATAGCGGATTTCTCACCGCCCAGAATATCAAGGCCAAGCTCATGGGACAGAAGCGCCTCGTCCAGCTCAACGGTCCCGGAAACAGCTGAAACCAGGCCCTTGCTAGGCAGCCGGGAGAAATAGGAGTTCAGCGTGCGGCGGCGAATATCACCCTCTACCAGCAACACCTTCTTTCCCATCCCCACCATGTTGTGAGCCAACGCCACCGAATTCGTGGTCTTGCCTTCTCCGGGCAGGGACGAGGTCGACATGATGACCTGCGGTGGGGAATCGATTTTAGACATCATCACCGAGGTGCGTAAATCTCGGAATGTTTCCGTCACAAGTGAGGTGGGGTTGTCACGCAAGTAAGCCAAAAGCCGCCGCCGCTTGCCACCATTGAAAGTCGGCACTTGCCCCACCACAGGAATATTGGTGGCCTGCTCCAGTTCTGTGCCCGCACGGAAGGTGTTTTTCCCCATCTCCCGCAAAAGCAGGGCAAGAGCCACAAGAATGCCGCCGCCGATCGCCGAAAACAGCATGAGGCTGGTCTCTTGCGGCGACGCTGGATTGGCCGGAATCACAGCCCGCGATAGAAGCCTGCTATCAGCCTGTTGCAGCCCCTGCTGGGCCGAGGTTTCCTGAAGCCTGCGCAGAAACGTTTCATACAGCAAGCGCACGGCCTCTGCCTCGCGCTGCAGCTGCTGGAGCGCGATCAGATCCTGATTTTGCAGATCGATGGACGTTGCCAATTCCGAGGCCGAGGCCTCGAGGGCGCTTATCTGGGCAAGCTGCCGATCCGCCTCAAGCTGCTGGCGGGCTAAGATTTGCTGAAACCGAGTGTCAAAGGCTGTGGCCATGCCAGGGTTTGTGTCGACTTGCGGCAAGAACCGGTTCAGCTGCGCGTCATCTAGCGCCGCCGCCTGTGCGGCCCGATCCTCTTGTGCTTCCAGCCGTGCTACCTCGGCGCGCGCGGCGCGCCCGGTTTCTTGGGCGGTACTGATACGTTCACGCAGATCTTTAAGCTGCCGCTCCTGAGCCTGCAGCGCCTCAATCGAAACCAAATCTGTAGACGTATTGAATTCCGAAACCGCCACCTCAGCCGTTTCTAAGCGCAATTGTAATTCGCTGACCCGATTCGACAAAAATGTAGTGGCCTGTTCTGTGGCTTCAAATTTTGAAATCACCTGATTTTCGATGTAAAGTTCGACAATCGTATCAGCAAGCAGCGCCGCTTTTTTCGGATCGGTACTTTCAACCGTAATTTCATAGACCAAGGTTTGCGACACATTCGCCACCTGTAGCCGCTTTAAGAGGGCCGTAATCACCTGATCGCGGATCACCCGAGCGCTGATAGCAGTTTGATCCGGCTCTATGACTGCTTCTCCCAAAAGGGGCAGCAGCACCTCCTTGATCCGCGCCGTTGCTTGGCTACGCAGATCTGGCTCGCGGAGCCGGATGTTGAATTCCGAGTCTTGCACAAGACCGCGTCTGTCGACCACGCGGCCCAACAATTCCCGTGATTGCAGCACTTCGACTTCGGAATTGATGGTCCCTGTATTACTGCTCATGCCCGGAATCATACCGCCAAAATCCAGAACCTGGCTTTGACGTGTTTCCAGCATGACCGCCGAACGCGCCTTATAGGTCGGCACCGCCACAGCAAAAGCGTAATAAAATGCCGCAACACCACAGCAAAACGCACCAATCAGGATCCAGAATCGCCCCCGCCAAAGCGTGCGAAAAATAGCCCCCAGATCCACCAAATCTTGACTATCCGCCGGAACACCAAAACTTTGTAAAACAGGCGAATTCGTGTTCATGCGACATCTCCAGAAAACACAGCACCCAAGTTAGGGCCAAACACCATCCTGCATCTTAGACATAAAGCATACAGGAACCAATAC
>CALKJA010000217.1 GCA_937995865.1 uncultured Paracoccaceae bacterium
CCAACACTATTTTCTGAAAGTCAGTCAAATGACTAGTCCTGAGATGTGTTGAGTCCTAAGTTTACGCTAAGTTGGGGTTGCTCCAAAATTAACCCTGCTAATGCGTCAAAAACAGCCTGTGAATAATGCAATGAGTCATGCATAGCCTGCGCCTGCGTGAACCCATTGGGGGTAATAATTTCTGCATCCATGTCGATGTAGTGAACATTGGCCATAGCATTGGCCACAATTTGCATCTCGTTGTTCACATGGATTATCCCTGCGGATGGCAGCGCTTGGTATTGCGATAAGCCAACGACATAAATCGGAAATTCTGTCCCGATATGCGTGCTTACTGCTTCAAATAACGCGGTCAAAGGCGATGCATAAGAGAGGTCGGTACGGAAAGTATCGTTTTCTCCTTGCATCCAAATGGCCCCAGTAAAGACGGTCCCGGGCGTATCCGCTATCAGAGCATCTATAGCCGAAAGCGTGCCAGTATAGGCCGATCCCGGAGTGTCGTTTCCGTCACCAGTGATGATGTTCCAAGCGCTGTCTGGCAGCACAAGTCCGGTGCTTCCAACGGCCGTACTTAGAACTCTAGCATCACTGCCAAGCGCGGTGAGTTCATTCTGAAGAGCTTGGCTGCTCCCCATGTTGCCAGCATTGCTTTGGCCAAAGAGCAGAACGGTATGGTCGCCATCAAGTGCTGTGGCTCCGACATTGAATTCAATTTTTACGGTGTCGTATCCACCGTGCCCGTCTGTGACCCACACGTACATTGTATCGGATCCAGTAAAGCTATGGTCAGGCGTATAGGTCACTTGGCCAGTTGTCACATTAACCGAGGCCTTGCCGTGGTCGGGCGCAAAAAATGCGCTGTCTAATATGGCTGTAGCCCCGGATTCGACTGTAGCGGCAGCGATGATATCGATCGTCACAGGGGTATTTTTTGCGACAGTTTGGACGATATCATCCCGGTTTGGTTGCGTTGTCGAAAAAACGAATGGGCCGTTGTCGATCTGACCGTTGATATTGGCGTCTTTGCGGATGCCGTGCAGTTTCTTGATGGGACGGCCTGTCAGGCGATCAGAATAGTAGTTCGAGAACAGAATATAGTCTGAACCTTCGACCTGATAATAGCCAACGTTGCGCACATAGAAAAAGAGTTTTGTCCCAAGTTCGCTATACTGCAGACCCGCATTATCCCATTCCTTACCGATCCCCCAATCGCCACTAAATGGCTGTTGCCCAACGGAGTCCATTTTAATGAGATCTACGGGTTGCTCCATGATGTTCCCACCAGAGGTTGCTCCGGCCCATACGCCGATCATGAAGGGTATGTTCACTGTCGGTTCCTGATAAGTGGGCTCTGTTGCGTAAATCTTGGTGACATCTTCCGCCGTATTGCCTGTGTTCGTTCCAACTGCGTCAGTCACATAATGAATGCCGTTTGTGTTACCTGATAAATCGGCTGCTACAACCATGAACATGGGATTGTTGGTATTGTCCCAGTTGTCCAAGCTGGAAAAAATGGACCCTGAACGCAGGGTGAGGCCGCGTTCAAAGCCTTCACATTTTCCTCGTACCCAGGCAACTTGCTGAGAGTTCGTTCCCAACATGAAACCCGTCGAAGTCGACTGGTAGCTCGCGGGCGTCTCGCTTTGGTCTAATCCGATGATATCAAAATCGGTCAGAGCGTAAGCTCCGATATATTCAACTGTCCCTCCTTCGTGACAGCCCCAGGCCTTGAAATTCTTGAGGTTGATGTTGAAGTCGTGTCCTTGGTTGGGGGTTGCCTTGGTTACAAACATCCCACGGTAACACCCTATGGACTCATTGTGCGCAAAGTGGACGATGGGGTAATCGGTTACAGGAATAGTTGTTGGGAAATCCCCGAAGTAGTCCTGCCCGGCCAAAGGCGAGAGGTCATCAAGATCGACTGCTGAGCGGTCGAGGCTGATTTGACTGGATAAGGTGTCGTTAAAGGCGCGATGATAGAAGGAATATCCCTCTATTGTAGAGAAGGCGACATTACTGTTCACGCGCATCGCACGGCCGCGCATGTAGAACGCAGATCCATGCCTGCCGAAGTCGCCAACAAGACCACCGTCTCCGGCTTCTAGGTTTTTGATTCCACCTTCTTGAGCACCTGTTGTTGCAAATGCTCCAACATAGCTGCCAGCCGCGTTACCTACCCAAGCACCCAGTTCATTACCTGTTTCTGAGACAAGACCAGCCCCGCCAAATTTGTAAAAGCTATTGTTGAACCAATCCATTTCACAACCGTGATGCACCCCAAGCCAGCTGGGACTGTCTTCGATGTGACAATCTCGGATCAGTGGAACTTGGTTTCGGCCAAAGCCCATAAAGTGGCCATGTACTGGATACCGGGACTGGATGTTAGATCGTGCCGTGAAGGGCTCCGTCGTTGTCGAGATCGGGATGTTGGAACTGTGATCTGCAATTCGGAGTTGATCCCCGTCTTTGATGCCTGCTGGTACGCTTTTGTCTGTACGCCCCAGATCAAGGAACGCTATAGACCAGAGATCAAACTGCGCGCTCCCATGCATCATCATGACGTGACCGCGGTGCCATTTTTCCAGCTTACTTTCAGATCGCACCACAATATTACGCGTTTTGTTTAGAATGATGGGGGTCAGGTCTGTACGTGTAACGGAAGAATTATGATGCCAATGGTTCTGCACCAGAGGGGCATCAATGGTCACGATGTTGCCGTCAATATTTGTGATCACCCTTTCTTCATCCAGAGAAAGAGTACTACCGGAGTCCACATGATTGAACGTAGCAGGGACGACTATTGTGTCACCGGCATTCCAGCTCTTTGGAATTTCATCAAGGATAATGGCTGTATCACCAGCCATAGGCGGAGCCATGGTGCGGACCCAAGGGGTAACAAAATGGCCAAAGGCTTGGAAGAGACCGTTGCCAATCAGCCCCCTTGAAAGCAATTCAGGATCGTTTGCAATGTCCAGATCAGTCGGATTGTCTGCATCAATACGGTAGGATCGGTCTGAGATGACGATTTCAGCCGTGTATTGTTCTTGCAATCGGTCATGGACTGAACTGCCAATGATGATAGCTGCGTCATTCTGGCATGTAATTGTCTCGACGTGCAGATGTGTCGACTGATCCAGGGCCCATCGCAAAGTCCCATCAACACGCAGACGGTCAAGACGTGGCGACACGGCAATATCATAGGTAACTTCAATACCGACGGGGATCAGCACGACGGCCCCATCCATTGGAACCGTTCCTAAATCCCAAGTGTCAGCATCCGACCATAGACCGTTTGTGATGGCCACATATGTTGCATCAACATGTGGGACCAAGGCCAACATGGCGTCATCCATCATATTGTGATGTGCCAACGCGTGGTTCATGTAGATCAGAACACCTGGCGACTGGAATGTTCCCTCAACACCGGTACTTTTCACAGTGACGATGTCACCGGCGCTAAGAAGTGCCGTGTTAAAAGTCGTGCCTGTCTCACTTAGCTGAGCGACGCCGTTCACTTCCCAAACCCGCTCAGAAACGGCTGTCAACGCGCCTTCATCTACAGTTAGCGTTTGATTGGCCCGAGGAATTCCAAGGATTTTTGGCAAATAGGCATTTTGTGTTGATGTGTTTTCACCCGTGCCAGTGGGACCATTGTTTGAGTTCATTAAGATGGGTTGAGCAGTCGTTATCGCTAAGCTACATCCGATCATGTCTATTTTGCCTTCAAGCAAGGAAGATGTGAGTTCTCAAGTGAATTTTGTCCAAGGAGAGTGAAGGTTTTTGATAAGCAACGTTCGTTGCGAAGGACGGTGCTTTTACAATTTTGCAACTACAACTCAATTGTGGAAGGATTCGAAGCAGATAGATTATATCTTCTTTGCACAGAGATGCGCGCAGGGTATCGGTCAGGCGTTTTAGTTAGATTGGCACATACCACGAAGGAATAAGATGGTTGCTTTTGCCTATATAGCTCTGTTTGGCTGGCCGCTGGTTGCGATATGGGCCTTCAAAAAATGGCCACCAGAGAAAGCTCTGTTGGTGACGATTGTTGGCGGCTATCTACTTTTGCCTCTCAAGACTTCAGTCGATCTCCCCGTGCTTCCTGCACTTCAGAAAGATAGTGTTCCAGCCTTCATAGCTCTATTGATGACGTTAACGGCCGGCGCTCTCATGCCGAAAAATAGTCGCTATTTTCCGAAGGGAGCGATTGGTCGGCTGCTGTTGATAGTTCTGATTTTAGGGACGTTTCTGACGGTCTTACAAAACTCCGAACCGCTCATATATGGGCCACGTTTCATCCCAGGTCTGCGCTTATATGACGGTTTTGCTCTTGTCCTGCTGTCCTTGGTCCTGTTGCTGCCCTTTTTCCTTGGACATAAGCTGCTAGCAACGCCAAATGCTCAAAGAGGATTTCTCAAATTTATCGTTTATGCTGGACTTATTTACAGCATTCCTGCTCTCATCGAAGTGAGGATTTCTCCTCAGCTTCACAATATATTTTATGGCCAACACCCGCACCAATTCGCACAAGCATATCGAGCTGGCGGGTTTCGACCGACTGTCTTTATTGGCCATGGGCTAGAAGTTGCGCTGTTTTTCTCCTTTTGCGCGTTAAGTGCTTTGGGACTTTGGAAACATGGCGCAGCCGAACGCAAAAAATTCTACCTGTTCGCAGCGATTTGGCTGTTCGTTATGCTAATCCTTTGTAGATCGCTTGGCCCACTTATGATCACGATCTTGATCGGGAGCATCATGTTCTTTGGGAATCCTCGAATATATTTGCTTTCGAGTGCGGTCATATCAAGCATCGCATTGACCTACCCCGCACTTAGAGCTGCCGATCTTATCCCGACTGAGCCGGTTCTTCGTTGGGCCTATAATGTTAGTCCAGAACGAGGAGCTTCTCTCAATCTTCGTTTGGTCAATGAAGATGCGTTACTAGAGAAAGCCAATCAAAAAGCGCTATTTGGTTGGGGTGCTTATGGGCGCAACCGGATCTATCTATCTAATGGTGCAGACGTCAGTGTTGTCGACGGGATGTGGGTTAGTACATTTGGGCTTGGTGGCTGGACCAGATATATCACGCTTTTTGGATTACTTTGTCTGCCAGCGATTTTTGCGGCAATCCAACGCAAGTCACTTCAAATTGGCCCTGAAACGGCTGTGTTATCCATGTTGTTGTCCGGAAACCTTCTTGATTTGATCCCGAACGCAGCATTGACCCCACTCACATTTTTAATCGTGGGGGCGATTTGGGGACGCTTGTCCTTGCAGAAAATCGCAACGCCAGAAGAAGAGGCACAAACGCCTAAGCTACAGGCTGTGCGAAACGGCCTACAATATACGCGCTATCCAAAGCCGGATACCAACGCTCAGGCAAATTGACCCTTTTATGCGCGCTCACGATATGCATCGTTCAAATCCATTGAGGTCATAAGACCAAGCATTCTTAGTACGCGCTTCTCTTTTTCAGGGATCGTATGGAGTTCCAAATAGAGTTCTCGGATAGCCTCATCTCCACCTTTTTCCGCCGCACCGCAAAAAAGCATAAACTGTTTTTGCCGGAACGGTGGGTGATGTGGGTTTGGCACCGGGCCGTAGGATTGAAGTATATTGTTCCACTTTTGGTGCCAATTATCGTAGCCGACACAATCAAAGTGCAACAAAATCAAATCATTTGGCCGCTCTATAGTTAGCTCTTCGCGCGTTTTGGTAGGCCAATGAATGCCAATCTCAACCACTTTATCCGTCATCCGCACGGCCATCTTAGAGGCGGAGTGACCCCGAAAGTACTGACCTCCAAAGAACGCCTTGCGACATCCCAAGAGCCGAGCCAACCTGCCCTGCCCTCGCATCGGAACCTTTTTGAAAATTTCAGGGCTAAAAATGCTATCGTAAGTCAATCTTTCTGAAACAGCTTCCAAAATTGGAAACCTCAATGCATCTGCGGTTGTTTCTTCTAGAATCCGATGCAAGGGGCGCTTGGGGTAGAGCAGTTCATCGCAGTCAATCGAAATAAGCCATTCGAATCCGTCTTGCTTAAGCCGATCTGCAGCAAAGTTGATGTTAAAAACCTGCCGCTTTTGGTGCTCAACAGGACGTTCCCCCAAACCATTTTTCCAGTGCTCATCGCTGCATAATACAACCTCAACATTGGGCATGTCGGTGAAATATTGAGCCGCTTCATCGCTTGGGTCGTCGAAGAATAAACAAACGCGATCCATGCCGATAGAGATCGTATGGCTCACATATTCTTTTAACTGCGCAAGGGGTGCTTTTACGGTTGAAACAACTGCAACTTTGGTCATGTGGGTCCTCTGACGTCTCTTGAGCAATGCTATAAACGTGTTACATCGTTCTCACCAGTTCTATGAACGATCGCAGTACGCCTCATGACTCAGCAACACCCACCCAAAGCACCAAATGATCACCTTGGCGCGGTTATCATCGGGCGCAATGAAGGTAACCGGTTGATCCGTTGCATCGAAGCTGCCGCACAAGAGATCACAACAATTGTCTATGTGGATTCCGGATCCACCGATCACTCAGTGGCCGAGGCTGAGGCGCGCGGTGTACATGTGGTCTCTTTGAATTTGGATCTCCCCTTCACGGCATCACGTGCGCGTAATGAAGGGTTGGAGGCTCTAAAAGGCATCGCAGACCCCAAATATGTGCAGTTCATTGACGGTGACTGCGAGTTACAGCCCGGTTGGGTCAAGACAGCGCAGGACTTCCTCGACGAAAACCCAAAGGTTGCCGTGGCTTTTGGTAGAGTCCGGGAGCGATTTCCAGAGGCAAGCGTTTACAACAAGCTTGGCGATGAAGAATGGCAAGGACCTATTGGCAAGGTCAAAGCCTGCGGTGGTATCAGTCTGATGCGTGTTTCCAGCCTGGATGAAGTAGAGGGGTTTGATCCGTATTTTATCGCGGCAGAAGATGATGAGGTCTGCTTACGGATGCGCGCCAAGGGCTGGGAAGTCTGGCGTTTGGACACGGAAATGGTGCTTCATGATCTGGCCATGACCAAGGTCTCTCAGTGGTGGATGCGTTGTAAACGCAATGGTGTTGCCTCTGCCTTGTGCCGTTCTGTGCATGGCGCCCCACCAGAGAAACTGGGCGTATTACGGACCTATCGTGCTTTGGGCTGGGGATTGGCTTTGCCCCTGATTACCCTTGTTTTGACACTGGTATTCGGCCCTTTGGCCCTGATTTTGCTATTAGCCTATCCAGTCCAAGTCGTCCGCCGTGCTGTGCGTATGGGTGCGGGCGATCTTTTTAGCTGGCAGTCATCCTTCTTTATGACCCTATCAAAATTTCCGGAATTACAAGGCGTCATAAGCTTTCATTGGGGCAAGTTCCGAAAGCAACGCCAAGAAATTGTAGAGTTCAAATAGCCGCAAGATCGATGGAAAAACCTGCCTAAAGGCTTTGCAATATTGTAACCAATTGCACATGAGTATCGAATCTGTTCCTAGTACCCCGCATCGCGCGACTTGGTTGCTCGTCGGAGCTCTTGTTTTGTTCTTCGTTGAGCTTTTGATCATCGGCGTGTCTTTCAAGCATGGCATTCATTTTACATGTTTGGCGAATTGGCCTTCATATGCTTGCCGTGGTCCAAGTGGCGCATTGATTTCCATCTATTGTATCTGCGCCGCACTCGCGCTTTTCGCATTCCTCTTTCGCGCACCCTTTGCCCGTCTATTCGAGGTGCCTGGTCAAAAACTCTGGCCGCTTGGGCTGAACGTCTTTGGTGTTCTCCTCGCCTTGGTCCCGATCACCTTTCTGACCGAAGGTAGTGGAACTTCCTCGCTCCCGCCCGCGATGGCATTTTGGTTTACCGGAATGGCCGCAATTCTTGTCGGAATTCTACTTTACATGGCCCCTGCGACGCGCTGGTTAGCTTTTATTAGAGACGAAAAATGGCGCTTGCTACCACTTGTAGCAGGTGGTGCGTTTGCGCCGATTTTAGCGACCTTAATCCGTCCACTTTGGCAGCTGGACTCGATCGCGTCTGCCACGTTCTCTGCGGTTTCATATTTGATCAAAGCCTTTGGATATAACGTCGATAGCTATCCTGAAATTCGGGTGATTGGAGCCAATGGCTTCTTCATCGACATTGCGCCGGTTTGCTCAGGGATCGAAGGGATCGCCTTGGTCACAATCTTTGTGACGCTTTATCTGTATTTGTTCAAACCAGAGCTCCGGTTCCCACGCGCTTTCGTGCTCTATCCAATTGGTATCCTTGTAAGTGCAACATTGAATGTAGTGCGCATTGTCGCCCTTTTGGCTATCGGGCTCGAAGGAAATCCAGAACTTGCCGTTGGCGGTTTTCACAGCCATGCTGGCTGGCTGATGTTTACCACCGTCTCCTTGGGTATCATTGCCGCAGCGAATACCGTCAGTTGGCTACGCAAACCAGATGCCAAGCCTCAAGCCGCAACCAAGACTGCCGCGCCGCTAGAGCCATTCTTTCAAGATAAAACAGTGGCGATGATTTTGCCCTTCGCCATCTTCATGTTTAGCGCGATGCTGGCGCAGGCCTTTTCACAAAGCCCCGGCGTTGTTTACCCAGCCCGTGCAGTGCTGATGGCGGGCACTCTTGTTCTGTTCTCGCAGGTATATCGCAAATTGGATTGGGGGATCGACCCGACTGCTTTAGGGGTTGGCGCGGCAATAGGCTTGATGTGGGTCGTTATTCCTGTCGCAGAGCCAGATACGACTCCACCCTATGGAATGCTCACAGGTACGCTTCTGTCGCTCTGGTTTGTAGCCCGCGGTATTGGCACCATCATTCTGGTACCTATCATCGAAGAACTCTTCTTTCGCGGCTATCTGGAACAGAAATTCAAACGTCATGATACATTGCAATGGGCCATTGGATCTGCAACCGCAATCGCTGTAATCTTCGCCCTCCTACATGGTCGCTGGGCGGAAGCCTTTGTGGCAAGTCTTGCGTTTTCCTTTGTGATGCATCGGTCCGGCCGGGTCACTGACGCAATACTTGCCCACGGTGTGGCCAACGCCATCGTCTTTGCTGTCGCGGCGGTCACGCAACAGGTCCATATTATTTAAAACAGAGCCTATTTAGGCGCTTTTATCGCTTTAAGCGGTGTAAAGAACTGGGTCCAGATACCACTGAATTCACCTGGAACGGCGCGATGCGGTTTCATCGCTATCCAACGCACGATCGAGACGATGCGCCCTAAGTTCCACATCAGATTGGCCGCAATCAGTTTGGGATATCCGCCTGTCTGATAAAAATACCGCGTCCGAGCCGCGTAAAGGTAAGCGGGCTGGCGTTTGCGCTGTTCGACATTTTCCTGCACTGGTCCGCTACCGCCTTCATAGTGCAGCGCACAGGCGTCTGGAACCAAACAAAACTCCCATCCCTGAGCGCGGGCCTCGTGGCAAAAGGCACTGTCCTCATAATAAAGGAAATAATCAGCATCCATAGGGCCGGTTTGCTCAAACACGGCACCACGGACCAAGACGCAAGCAAAGCTGACCCAATCAATATCCGCAGCGTCACTGGCATCAAATATAGGCACTTCATATCGTCTCAACGCCCGTGTCAGCGCCCCAATGCCAGCCCCGCGTAAAAACTCACTGACAGGCGTATGGGCGCGGAAATAACTCACTTGGGCGTTCCCCTCCTCATCCTCAATAATTGGGGAAAACAGCCCCGCCTTGGGATTTGCCTCAACTGCTTTGAACAGCGCTTCAAAGAAACCTGGGCGCAGCAAAGCATCTGAATTCAGGATCAGGTAATGGTCTGCCTCATATTGACCGATCCCCTGATTATGCCCACCAGAAAACCCCGAGTTGTCAGGTGATTGCACCAAGGTGATCGGCGCGTCTTGTCCCTTTTCTTCCAACCACCGCTGCAACAACGGAATCGATTGATCGCCAGAGGCGTTATCAACCACCACCACATGTGCGTTCAGATCACCCTGATCAGCCAAAACCGAGTCAACGCAGGCAATCGTCATCTCCGGCGTACGAAAGTTGATGATAGAGATGACAATTTTGAAACGGTCCATGGGTCTGGCCTCTATTAAGTACGGATAAGCGTCACGAACGACTTTCTCATTGAGTTCGCACATGACTTCTAGGTAGTGACAGGGAAATTATAAACCGCTCAAAGGCATATGAGTTTATGACACAGTTAAAAGTTGGCCTGATTGGCGCAGGTTACATCGCATCCCGCCATGCCACAGCTATTTCGATGCACCCAAATGCACATGTTGTTGCTGTTTGCGATCTTTCTGCAACCGCCGCAGAAGAAGTTGCTGCTGACTTCGGTGCCCAAAGCTTCACCACCGTCGAAGATATGATCGCTGCGGGTCTGTGTGACACGGTGCATATCCTGACGCCGCCAAACTCTCACGCATCGCTTGCTATTCAATGTCTGAATGCCGGGCTGGATGTTGTCGTCGAAAAACCCTTTGCACTGTCACAAGCTGATTGTGACGCAGTTGCCAAAGCCAGTGCCGATAGCGGAAAATCCGTTGCGGTTTGTCATAACTTCCTCGCCCTACCCGCCTATGAAAAACTTAGCGCGCTGACGCAAAGCGGGCAGCTTGGAAAGATCGACACGATCGATGTGAATTGGCGCCTTCCACTAACGGTTCTGCGCTCTGGCCCATTTGGGTTATGGATGCTGCGTGAACCACAGAACCTGTTATTTGAACTGGGTCCGCATCTCTTTGCCTTTGCAGCAGATCTTGCCGGCCAGATGGAAGACTTCCATATCGTGCAAAGCAAGCCAATCATGATGCCCGGCGCGACAGAGCCACGCTATCAAACATGGCGCATCAATGCCCGTGCCGGCAGCACCGACATTACCTTCAACATCTCGCTTGTTGAAGGCATCGATGATCGTTCGGTTACCGTGCGCGGAACCACCGGATTGGCCAAGTTGGACTATGCATCAGATGTTTTGACGGTTTCATATGAGAATACTGCAGAGCTTGTGGTCAGCCCATTACAGCGCCAGTTGTCTCTGTCATGGCAGCATCTGAAATCTGGTACTGTGAATGCGTTGCGCCAAGCCACATCATTAAATCGCAAAGCGCCCTACGATCTTAGCTTTCAACGTACGATCAACAGCATCTATGACAGCTTCAGCGGCGGAACCGCTGTCGACAAGCGGTTTTCCCTAACCGGGGCTACTCAGGTGATTGGCGGTATCGAAACCGCGCTGAATAGCCTACCCGCCACACCGAAAACAAAGCCAAAAAAGGCGAAAACACCTCTAAATCCAACAGCATTGGTCGTTGGTGGCACAGGTTTTATCGGCCGCCATCTGACCCGTACGCTTGTAGCAGAGGGTTATCAGGTCCGCGTGTTAAGCCGCAGTGCCAATGGTCCCTTTGGGGATATCGCCGATCAAGTTGAATTATTCGCCGCGTCCTTAAAAGATCCCGAGCAGCTTGAAAAAGCGATGGATGGGATCGATGTCGTCTACCACCTCGCAAAATCCGAAAATGCCACTTGGGAGGGCTATCTGGAAAACGATTTGAAAGTGACCCAGAATCTTGCGGATGCAGCTCTAAAACAAGGTGTTAAGCGGTTCATCTACACCGGCACAATTGCGTCATACGATATGTCTGATCCGTCTCAGACGATCACCGAGGCCACAGGCTTTGGCGATGATATCGAAAGCCGCAACCATTATGCCCGCGCCAAAGCACTTAGCGAAGAGACGCTTCTCGCGATGCATCATGATCAAGGCCTGCCTTTGGTCATTGCCCGACCTGGCATCGTCATTGGTCAAGGCGGTCCACTGCAACATTGGGGTATCGGGAAATGGAACGGTGCGGGCGCTGTGCGCGTCTGGGGACATGGTCGCAACATCTTACCGTTTGTGTTGATTGACGATGTCTCTGACGCGCTGATTGCCATGATCGACAATGACGCCGCCTTGGGGCAGTCCTTTAACCTTGTTGGCGATCCACTTTGGACCGCGCGCGACTATTTCGATGCTATTCGTGAGGAGCTAAACGCAGAACTTCGGGTAAGCTCTAGCTCTTTCCTAAGCCTGCATATGGCGGAACGTGTGAAATATATTCTCAAATCGCGTGTGCTGAAGAAGCAGGGACTGACCAAGATTTCGCTTAGCGACTGGAAATCTCGTGGGCATCTATCACCTTTTGATAACAGTCACACCAAGGAAGTCCTCGGCTGGACACCTGTCGACAACGCCAAAGAAATGGCCAAGCGTACGATCGGCGAAGCCAATCTGTTTGGCTTTTAATTGGGCTCTAAATTGTGGATCAGCTCAAGAAACTGTTCCGCGAACAATTGATCCACCTCAGGCGTATAGTGCCCATCAGGGATGAACTTTGACGGATCACGCGGGTCTACATGTTCACTCGTGGCCAGATAGAGAATGCCCATCTCTTGCAGGATTGCAGTTGTCACAGCCAAGACATCTGCGTCTCCCGGGTGGTTGGATTGTATAAGCATCACAATCGGGATCTGCCCGTCGGAGCGAGCAGTCGTTGCAAAAGTAGCCACCATTCGACCTAGAACTTCGGCGTAAGGATAATCGTCTGAGTTCGCGATATCAGCTTTTGTTTGATCAACATGAGATGTCGCCAGTGATCGGCGTACCAAACGCGCAAAAGGAGATTTATCGGCCCAAATAGCCTCAAAGGTTTGCCAGGAGAAAAAGTAATCCTCACGCGACAATTGATTATGCCAATCCGCCAAAGCCGATGGATTTTCAGCAAGGGTCCGATGTTGTGTGGCGCTTTGAACCAGCGGATCGACTCGGCGCAAACCGTCACCTTCAGGCCAATAGATAGGATAAGTAAAAGGAGCTGGCTGTTCAAAAACCCAAGTCTGGTTACTTAATGCAGCCATCCCTGGCACTGAACTTGAAAGAATGCCAAGAACCGCAATGTCCCCCGATCGGCGAAAGTCACGATCATCTTCAAACATCGCGTAGGTAAAGTTTGGTGGTGCGCCCGGCCCGGCATGAGAATCCCAAGTTAGGGTCTGATCTGCCTCAACCGCCTTGCGGATGATGTGATTTACAAAGGACATTCCATAGCTACGTATCACAGGAACGTTTGGGTCAGTCTCCGCTGCAAAGCGCGTCGCAGATTCGGCCACCTGATCGTCTCGCCAAGCCACATCATATAGGTTGCCCCCAGCGCCCGGTGTCGTTTCCCATTTCTGCAACTTACCTGGAACAGAACGACCATAGTCAAAGTACTGAACAAGACTGCCGAGCCGGCCGCTACGCTCAGCCCAATTCAGGGTCAACGCCACAAGGCTATCCAGCACCAAAAGCGAGACCAAGGTAAAGGCAAGAACACTAAATGCTTTCTTCATAATCCCCCCTAGAACTGAAAATAGATAAAGGCGGACGTCGCCGTTGTGGCGCCAAAGGCAAGAAGATAGATCATCCCAGCATAAAGCGCGCCTCGCACGGCAACTGGCCAACGAGCATAAAACTGCACATTTCCGCTAATCTCAATCAAAGCGTCCCAGAACAGCAAAAAGGCGATTCCCAAAAGCGCTGCTAGGGGTGGTGCTGGGATCGATAAGCCAGCTGGGGCGGCAGTTAATCCGATCAGGCGTCCCGTAAAGTCAGTGATCTGACCAAAGGAACCAGCCCTGAATAGCAGCCAACCGTAACAGACAACCTGGAAAAAAGCAGCGATCGTCAGCACCCTTAGCCCCCAAGCCAACAGTGTGCGCCGCACCCCTTCCCCGGTTTCGCCCATGCGCCCAACAACCATCCGATGCAGGGCCAAAAGACCGCCTTGATAAGCGCCCCAAGCCACAAAGTTCCACGCAGCCCCATGCCACAACCCACCAAGAACCATCGTCGCCATTAGGTTGCGATAGGTTTTGCGCGGCCCACCCCGATTTCCACCAAGCGAGATGTAAAGGTAATCACGCAACCACGTCGACAAAGAGATATGCCAGCGACGCCAAAACTCTTGTGGCGAGGTGGCAAAATAAGGCTGTGCAAAGTTGCGCATCAAACGGAACCCAAGCATCTTGGATACCCCTCGCGCGATATCCGTATAGCCAGAGAAGTCGCAGTATATCTGAATGGCAAACAGCCAAGTGGCAAAGATGATATCCAGGCGCGATGGATCTGGGCTTGAATAAATCGCATCTACCGACGGAGCCAATCCATCAGCGATCACGATCTTCTTGATCAAACCAATCAGGCATAAAACGGCACCGCGACTTAGGGCCTCCCAGCTTAGAACACGCGGCATTGCAATATTGGGTAGCAGGTTCTTTGCCCGCTCAATCGGTCCAGCCACAAGCTGAGGAAAGAACGCCACGAACAGCGCAAAGTCGAAAAAATCCGTGGTCGCTTTTAGATCGCGTCGATAGATATCGATCGTGTAGCTGAGCGTCTGAAAGGTATAAAAAGAAATACCAACAGGCAGCACAATGGAGAGCGTGAAAGGATCGATTTCATAGCCTAAAGACCCAATTAGATCCTGAAAACTATCTGCAAAGAACCCAAGATACTTGAAGATCGCAAGCATCCCAAGATTAACAGCAAGGGACATCCAAAGCAGTTGCTTTCGGCGTATCTGCTGCGTCTCGCGCTCCATTCGCAGACCAACAAAATAGTCAACAACCGTGCTCAAAAGAATAAGGCTCAGGAAACGCCAGTCCCAAGCGCTATAGAAGACGTAGCTTGCGACAAGCAACATTCGGTTCTGTGCCTTATGCGGCAACAGAACATAGGCCAGCATCACAACAGCAAAGAAGGCCCAGAATATGAGTTGGCTAAACAGCAAGTTCTAGTCTGACCCGAACAGATCTCGCGAGAAGACCTTGTCCTTGACTGGTGCGAGCTTGTCTTCATGACGGTTCGCGACAATCACATCGGCACGTGCGGTAAAGTCGTCAAAGTCACGGATCACTTCGGCACCCAAAAACTCATCTGCGTCTAGGTAGGGTTCATAAACGATCATCTTCTGGTTAGCGCGCGCCAACCGGTTCATAATCCCCTGGATAGAGCTATAGCGAAAATTGTCGGATCCGTTCTTCATGGTCAAACGATAGATCCCGACGATTTCTGGATTACGATCCATGATACTTTGGGCCATAAAATCTTTGCGGGTAGTGTTGGATTCCACAATCGCATGGATCATGTTTTGTGGCACTTTATCATAGTTGGCCAAAAGCTGTTTGCTGTCCTTTGGTAAACAGTATCCGCCATACCCAAAGGATGGATTGTTATAATAGTCGCCAATACGCGGATCCGCACTGACACCATCGATGATCTCTTTTGAATCAAGACCCTTTGCCATGGCGTAATTATCAAGCTCGTTAAAATAAGCGACGCGCATCGCAAGATATGTGTTGGAAAAGAGCTTGATTGCTTCAGCTTCGGTCGAACCAGTCAGAAGAACCTCAACATCGTCAATTTTTGCTGCGCCCTTCAGCAGATCTGCAAAGATCTGTTCCTTTTCGCCATGTCCTCCGACGATAATACGGCTCGGGTAAAGGTTATCATAGAGCGCGCGACCCTCGCGCAAAAATTCAGGACTAAAACTAATCCCCTCATATCCCAATTCCTTGCGGAGCCCTTCGGTAAAACCAACCGGGATCGTGGATTTGATAATGATATGTGCCTCTGGCGCATATTCCCGTGCTTGCTTAGCAACGGCCGTTACAGAAGATGTATCAAAATAAGCTGTGTTAGGGTCGAAATCCGTTGGTGTCGCAATCACAACATAGGTTGCATCGCGATATGCATCGGCTGGGTCAGAGGTCGATGTTAATGACAAACCACCCTGATCCAAACGCGCTTGCGCTTCATGGTCTACGATCGGAGATTTCCCATTCTGAAGTTGAGTCACCTTTTCAACATCAAGATCAAGCGCCACAACCTCGTTGCGCTCTGCCAAAAGGATCGACACTGACAGCCCGACATATCCAACACCGACAACTGCGATTTTCATTTGAATCTCCAAGTACTAATTGCGCAACAAAACATGATGAACATCTAAGCGTTCCAATAAACCCGACCGATGATGATTGATATATTTGGTTGGAATTTTCGTCTACTTTGCTCGAATAAGAGGATAAAAGGACGCTGCCGCCATCATAAGATCAACCTGATCAACACTGGCGGACGGATCATCCCTTTCCAGCTTCTGTGCGAAATAGATCATAAAGTTTGGCTGCATTTGCATCCACATCATGATGAGCCAACACCGCAGTGCGCCCAACTTCTCCCATTGCCCTTAACTGCTCCGGTGCGGTTTGCATCGCGGCTTGCAAAGCATTTTCTATGGCGTCAACCGATCCTGCCGGAACCAGCCAACCATTCTCTGGCGTGACCAACTCTGGAATGCCGGCAATGAAGGATGAGATCACTGGTCGGCTTAGGGAAAAGGACTCCATGATCACAATTGGCAATCCTTCGGCAAAGCTAGGCAGGATAAGCGCCTTGGCTTTGCCTAAACGTTCGCGCACAACAGCGCTCGACTGCCAGCCCAAAAGTTCAACGTTAGAGTCTAGTTTGTGCGTTTTAATCTCTGCTTCCACCGCAGAACGGCTTTCGCCATCGCCTATGAATTCAATTTTGATATCGGGGTGACGCTTGGCCACGCGGGCCAAGGCTTGCACGACCAGCACCTGCGCTTTTTGCGGACACAAGCGGCCAACGCAGACGAAAGGCGCATCCTCAAAGGGCGCAGTTGTCGGCACAAACTCATCCGTTTGCACTCCGCAGCGCACAACTTTGATCTTGTCCCATTCTGATTGGCCAGCTGCTAACGTCAGTAAGCTGCGGCAATAGTCCGTGATTGCCACAACAAAGCGCGCCCGTTGTACTTTCAACTTTAGCGACGCCGCACTCCAGTCCAGGAACTCATCCGGGCCATGTGCAGTAAAACTATAGCCTGGGCCACCGGTGGCTTCGGCCATCATCGCAACAGCAGCCGTATTAGTGGAGTAATGCGCATGCACATGGGTGACCTCTGCCGCAGTAAGGGCGCGCTTAAGGGAGATAGCCTCCAGTAAATAGGCCACGTGACGCACGAAACCAGATCTAGCGTTGTTCAACAGCCTCGCCCAAAGACCGACAGCCCGGAACACACCGGCGGGATTACTGACCAGCTCTTTTAAGAAATCCCCGATCAGTGCCTTACTACGACCAGACAACAGATAGGTCGTCTTTTCTTTTTCGATCTCGTCTTGCGGATCAACCAGCGCTTCATCCCATGTGCGAATGGCGAAGCGGCGCACATCCAGACCCTGCCGTTCCAAAGCATTGATCTCGCGACGAATAAACGTTGCGCTTGTCACCGGATAGATGTTCATTAGATAGCCGATACGCATAAGACAGAGACCCTTGGAACCAAAGCAATTTCATGCGTTCTAAGGGGTTTTCTTAAGCAAAGCCAAGGGGTGCCTTACCAGCACCACATACTGGTGGCACAACGGGAACATGCGCTAAGTCAGCGGAGAACAAACCAGAGCAATTCGATGAACGTAAATCTTCCCGCGATAAGCATCATAATTCCCGCCAACAACGAAACAGACTTCATCGAAGCCTGTCTGCAAAGCCTGTTGGATCAGGATGACACCTGCGCGTGCGCCGAAGTCATCGTCAGTGCCAATGCCTGTAGAGATGATACGGTCGCTAAGGCACAGGCCTTCCAGCCTCGTTTCGCAGTGCGCGGCTGGGATCTTATCGTACTCGACAGCCCTGAACCTGGAAAGCTTGGCGCTTTGAACCGTGCAGAAGCTGTCACCAATGGCCCTGCACTCGCTTTTTTGGATGCGGATGTTCTGTGTGACGCAGGCATGATCGGGCAACTGGCCAAAGCTTTAGCTACCAAAGAACCGCGCTATGCCACAGGGACTTTTACCCTCCAGCCAGCGCGCAGCTTTGCCTCGCGCGCATATGGACGCTTTTGGATGGAACTGCCGTTCATGAAATCCGCTGCCGTTGGTGCCGGACTTTTTGCCGTCAACCGCGCCGGGCGCGCACGGTGGGGCACCTTTCCCGATATTATCTCAGACGATACGTTTGTACGCCTCACCTTCACGCCCCAAGAACGCATCCAGGTTCCCGCACGTTATCACTGGCCATTGGTGGAAGGCTTCGCCGCACTGGTGCGCGTACGTCGCCGCCAGAATGCTGGGGTCGAAGAACTACAAGGTTTGCATCCTGAGATTTTCGTTAATGAAGCAAAAGACAATGTGTCCATCGCCAAACTTGCACTGCGTCGCCCACTTGCTTTTGGCATCTATGCCGCTGTGCAGCTGATTGTTCGCCTTCAGGGGCCGGATAAAAAATGGACAAGAGGGCGCTAGCCTGCTTTAGACATACACCCAGTTTTTTGACGTCATATACGTAAAGATCGTAACAACAGCCGTGACCCCTAGTTGCGATGGGACAAGCGATAAACTCAAACCATCAACAAGCACAGCCATCATCAAAGAGTTTGCGACAAGCGCGGCGCCCTGCATGATGGTATATCGCTTCAATTGGCGCCGGGTCAGCTTTTCTGTTTGGAACGTGAACAAGGCCTGAGCCAGGAAATTAAAGCCCATAGCCAAGACATAACATAGTGCCGTCAGTACAATAACTGAGCCGATAAGGGGCTTTAGAGTAACCAAAAGCCCAAAATAAAACGCTGTCGACGCCACGCCAACAATACCAAACCGAATGATCTTATAAAACGCAGGTTTCATACGAATACAGCGTTTACCCTTGAGTGATCCTGCGCCGCCACGCTCATAACTTTGCGCCTGTTTGCAGCCCATGAGAGACCAATGAAACGGTTAATGCGACGCCCTCATGCAGGCTCGTAGGCCTAAAACCAGTCGGCAAGGCAGACGTTAAAAAGGTGTTATGGCGCGCATTGTCAGGCTTTGGATCGATTTTGACCAATAAGGGGCGGTCCAAACGGTTCTCGATAATATTGATAATCTCAAAGATGGTCGCAGGGCGACCCGACGCCAGAAGCATTGATTGAACCTTGGGCGCAGCAGGGCATTCAACAACGTTCATAACCAAATTGGCAACAAATCGGCCAATATCCGGTGCGTAGATATAGTCTCTTTGGGTTGTCAAAGCGCCCATAATTGTCGCTGTGTGCCGTTTTAGGGCCGCCGCGGCCAAGACAGCCAAAAGGCCCCGACGCGCGGACGCCGCATAACCATACACACTGCTTGGACGCAAAACATAGCGCTGCCCAAGGCTTTCGTCATGCTCCACCAATTGCTCTTGTGCGAGCTTACCCTCGCCATAAGGGCGCAAAGGTGCCGGTTGCGCCATCTTGCCACAAGCAATCTGTCCTTCAAAAAGCCCTCCCGCTGAACTGGTGTGGATGAAGCTGCGTTGGTTGTCAGGTACGAAACGGCCAATCTTTTTTGATAAAGTAAGAACAGCTTCAAAGGCCGCTAGTTCGGCATTCATGCCGACCTTATCTGTCCCAAAACCGCTGCTCCCGGCGCTCCAAATCGTGGCAAAATGTGCATCTGTATCGGCGGTTAAAATTGCCTTCGCTGCGGCCTCTATATCTTCTGCTTCATTTATTCCTAAAGATGACCAACTCCACGGCATCCGGCGTTTGCGGGCATTGGGAAATTTGCGTTGCAAAGCATCACAGATCGTCCCACCAATCAAACCCGTTCCAAAGATAAGCGCGACGCCGGGTGGATGTCTGGTCGTTCTGCCCCAGTCCAGCAGGATCATTCCGTATTGTCCTGCGCGTCATACCAAGCTTTGAGGACATGATCTCCGGATCTATCAATGGTAAAAAACGTCGGTCGCCCATGCGCTTTTAGAACCAGTGTTGCCAAATACTGCAAGCATAGACCCAACATAACCGCAAGGACTCCAGCCGACATGGTCACCATGACGAACAAGGATGTCCAACCTTCCACACCAATTGCTGCCGGCGAAACCAGCCTTAGGACGGTAAAGTAAAGGCCGGATAAGATCGAACAAACAAACAAAGCAACGCCAATCCATAAGCCAAAAGCCAAAAACCGTAACTGGCTTGAAAAAAGCATCTTTTGCGCGTGACCTAAAAGACGTTTGAAATTGTAGCCACTGCTTCCGGTAGTCGCGAACCTTTCATCACGCAGATCCATCTCGAAGGATTCAATGCGCTGCGTAAACCAGAAAAGAGCAATATCAAAAAATGTATTGTGGCTACACACACTCGCCGTCGCACGCGCAATTTCGCCCCGCATCAGTCTGAAACTATTGATCTGTCGTAAAGTCGGATTACCCGTCAGCCATTCCATCAAGCGTTTAAAACTGCGCGATGATTGATCCCGCCAAGCCTTCCCATGAATTTCTGTAGAGGCAGGCTGAGCATATACGACATCAGCATTCGTTGTCACAGCATGCCTTAACAATTCTTCAATACGCTCAGGTGGATGTTGGAGATCCTCATCAAGCGTGACGACCCAGTCTCCTGAAGAATGCAGAACCCCAGCAATTGTTGCCGCATGTTGCCCAAAATTACGCGATAGATTGAGCGAAATAACCCAGGGGCGATCTAGCGATAAGCGTTCCATCACTTTGGCGGACCCATCTATCGCTCCATCATCGACGAAAATTAGCTCTAGAAGTGAAATCGGGATGTGCTGGCTCTTCCAAGCATCCCGCACCTTTTCAATCTCATCTACCAAACGCTCAAGGTAGGATTCTCCGGCATAGACCGGAACAACAATGCTTAGATTTAAAGCCGTCAAATTATAGGGCCGCCTGTAACGCTGATAAGTTGTTTTCTGAATACTGCATGGCTTGCACAAATACCCAAAAAAACTACCGCGTCAAACGATCCAAAGCGATGATCGTGACATATACACACGATCAAGGAAGGCACTGTTTTTCATATTTGCAAAATGAAAGGGGCCGGCAAAATTGCCGACCCCTCTTAGTGTCGTGATCGTGTAGCTTACTTAGCAGCTTTACGACGACGTGCGATTGCCAGGCCACCAAGACCAGTCAGCATCAAAGCTGCGCCAGCAGGCAGTGGAACAGCAGCGATTGTTACATCGTCAATGCCGAAGCCGTCGTTTGTGATAGAGTTTGTCAATGTGATGTCAGCAGATGATACACCAGCACCACCAAACGAGATTACAACCCAATCAACAGTGTTGTCACCTTGACCAACGAAGTCAGTCAAAAAAGCGCCATCCGCTTCAACAGTCAAAGTTGCACCGAGATCAGCAGCATCGCTCAAAGAGAACGCAAGGCTACCAAACAGAGCACCGCCTGCAGAAGCGGCCCATGAGATACCCAATGTGTCGTTGCTGTCGAGCCACTTAGAACCGCCAACAGTTGTGTTTTCGCGACCGAAGCTTGTGTCATCGCTCACTGCGAGTTCGTCACCACCTGGGATAACAGAACCGCCTGAACCAACGCCACCGATTTCTGTGAAATCACCCACAGACGTACCTGTGAAATCGCCATTGCCGACTGCGAAGCCTTCAAAGGTTTCTTGAGCGATGACGTCAACACTTGCGATATAAGCGTCATAAGCAGCTGTCGAAAATGTCGTTACGCTGATAGTCGCAGCGCTTGCAGCAGAAGCTGCCATGATTGCGACAGCAGAGGCAGCCGCTAGTGTTTTACCCTTGAACATAATTCCAAGTACTCCTTGAACAATTTAAGTCCCCCGCGCCACATAAACCGCTATGTGGCACATAACCAACTTTGTTTTAACACTATTGAGCTTGGGTAGGAACGCTTTTTGGCAAAGACGGCTAAAATTTTTCCTAATGCCCCAAAAGAAGGCCAAAATAGGCAATTTCCCTAGTTTATCCGTATAATTTGCTGGATAATGAACCTTAATACAACGCTACTGTATCTTAAACGAAAACAATAACTGTGGGGAATTCCTCGAAAATCACGGCAATTTTGGCGACTTCATGGCATTTTCGGGACCCAAGCTTTGCTTAACTCATTCTTTTGAGAATCAAACATTTCCCGCTTGGTCTGCGCGCGTCTTCAGCCAGGCAAGGAACGCCTGATCCGCTTCACCCCCCCCAGAGCTTGCCCGATAAGCGTCTCGCCAGACAGCTTCCAATGCATAAATATCCGCACCAGGAACCAGCTTGCGTCCGGTTTCGTAGGTCTCTGGGGCCAAAGGGCGCACTGTCTTTCTGCGCGCTGTTTCCACCACTTCGGTACGTGGTGTGAAGAGGATGATATCACCCGGCTCTTCGACGAGCATATAATCTGGCAGAGCATCCGCTTTAATCATCGCTCGCATCATGGCTCGAAACACCCGGCGCGGACTATTCGAACCAGATTTCTTAAGCAGCGTTTCAATAGACGCCCGCCATTCGGGTTGTCGCCCACAATGTTTGCGCGCCAATTCATAGATCCGCCGTTCAAGCGGTTTGCGCAAATCGAAATAGGACCGGTTAAGCGTAAGCACAGATTTAGATAGCACCGCCTGATAAAGCCAATCCGATAGCGTCACCGATACGCTTACCATGCGCCCTGCGCGGGTCTTGCGCACAATCTCCCAAGCTTCGATCAGACCAAAACCGCTGGTCACTTCTTTGCCACCGGTCGAGATATTGGTGGTGATACGGGTACCGGCCAATCGTTCAAACGCATCCCGCAACCGGCGATAACTATCGCCCGAGGTTTCGCGCCCTGTCGCCAAAAGCAAATCATGTGCCGTAAGCGTCAACACGCGCGACGTGGACCGACCAGCATTTATCGCCGCCATCAGTTGGCTGATGCAAAAGATCAAAATATCCGCATCAAAGATCGTGGCGCGCCCCTTTACCGAAGGGGTCACTGTTACCTCTGTGTCGTTGTGTTGGTAATTCAGCACGCGCCGATCTGGTCGGGTCGATAAGGAAAACAGTGGATGTTCCATCGAGGCAAGATCATGCTTCGGAGAGACCCCGAAAAAGTCGCAGACAAAAAAGTCCCGTTTGGAAAGGGACGTCGCCCCCTGTTTCATGCTCATCTATCTCGCCTGCCCGCGTTGATGGCCCTGATTTTCACGGCCCGATCTCTTTTTGAGATTCGTTGTTTCAGTGACACCTTGATAGTTATCCACAGCCCACGGGTCGAGTCTTTCCCCCCAAATTACCGCAACCTCAACGTGGGACCGGAGTCACTAGAACGTGGGATCAGAGTCAGCTTATCGTGGGTTCAGAGTCACTGATACTTTTGGAATGTGCATTTCAAGTATATTTTTCAATGCGTTATAAGAAATGCCTCGAAGCTGTAACTTAATAATAA
>CALKJA010000218.1 GCA_937995865.1 uncultured Paracoccaceae bacterium
CCTTACTTCGTGACAAACCCTGACAAAATGACAACCGAGCTCGACGATGCACTGATCCTGTTGCACGAGAAGAAGCTGTCTTCCCTGCAGCCAATGGTGCCACTGTTGGAAGCTGTCATCCAGTCCGGCAAACCTCTGATGATCATCGCAGAAGATGTCGAAGGCGAAGCTTTAGCGACGCTTGTTGTTAACAAGCTGCGCGGCGGTCTGAAAATCGCAGCCGTCAAGGCTCCTGGCTTCGGCGATCGCCGCAAAGCCATGCTGCAAGACATCGCGATCCTCACAGGCGGTCAGGTCATCTCCGAAGATCTGGGCATGAAGCTTGAAAACGTCACAATGGACATGCTGGGCTCCGCTAAGCGCGTTTCCATCACCAAAGACGAAACCACCATCGTGGACGGCATTGGCGAGAAAGCCGAGATCGAAGCGCGCGTCGCTCAGATCCGTGGCCAGATCGAAGAGACAACGTCCGACTACGACCGTGAAAAGCTGCAAGAACGTGTTGCCAAACTGGCAGGCGGTGTCGCTGTTATCCGCGTTGGCGGCATGACAGAAGTCGAAGTGAAAGAGCGCAAGGACCGTGTGGACGATGCTCTGAACGCGACACGCGCTGCTGTTCAAGAAGGTATCGTTGTGGGTGGCGGTGTGGCTCTCGTGCAGGCGGGCAAAACGCTCGAAGGCATGGAAGGTCAGAACAACGACCAGTCTGTTGGTATCTCCATCGTGCGCAAAGCCATCGAAGCGCCTCTGCGCCAGATCGCTGAAAACGCAGGCGTCGACGGCGCGGTTGTTGCTGGCAAGATTCGCGAAAGCGATGACAAGTCCTTTGGCTTCAACGCTCAGACCGAAGAATATGGCGACATGTTCAAATTCGGTGTGATTGACCCAGCCAAAGTTGTGCGCACAGCTCTGCAGGACGCAGCGTCCATCGCGGGTCTGTTGATCACAACAGAAGCAATGGTTGCGGACAAGCCATCCAAAGACGGCGGCGCGCCTGGTGGCGGCATGCCCGACATGGGCGGCATGGGCGGCATGATGTAATCACCGTCTTTGGCCGCCTTGCCAAAGCTGGTGTTGCTACAGCCGGAGCGTTTGTAAGAACCGCTCCGGCGCATACCAACCAAAAATGCATATCCAAAGGGCCCCCAGCGGGCCCTTTGTTGCGTTTAAAAAGCGAAAAATGTGCTGTTAGGCCGTCGCGCTTTGCGTGTTATGCCGAACTACTCTCACAAGCCCGTCCGCATCGAATGGCGTTTCAACTTTGAAACCAGCATTGCGTGCGCACGCCAGACTGGGCATGTTCTCCGGCGCAATTGCTGCGCGTAGGGTGCGAATATGGGCTGCGGGGCCTTTGATAAAAGCATCCATAACGCGCGCTCCTATGCTGCGGTTGCGCGCAAAGGGCGCAATTACAAGATCGCAATGGCCGCACTCCCGCTCTGGGTCCAAATCCATTTGGACCACACCGATAACGAGGTTTTCGTGATCTTTGATGCGTTTAGGGCCGATATCCAGCACCACGTTGCATATCACGTCTTGTGTTAAGACGTAGTCAAGCCATTCATCTGTTGGGTAGGAGACGAAGCGCGCTGTCGCGCGATCTTTGAACCATGCGCGATACGCTGGCAGATCCTTGGTAGAGAACGGATAAAAAACAAAAGACACGATTAACACTCTTTAGGTCAGGCTCGTACGCTAGGCATATAGCCGCAGGCACGCAATTAAAACCTGCATTTGCGATGCAGGTACCGCTGCGTTAGAGCAGGCCCATGCTATCAGGTTTGCCATCCATTTTACCCGAAACCCCAAGCGCCCTATGGGCGGATCTTGAGGGGTTCAGTGTACGCCCCGGAATTATCGATTTGCATGGCGATGGATTTGAGCGGCACCTCGCGCCACGCCGAGGCGTACTCAAAGACCTCAAGGATGGGCTTTTTGCACTTGATGCCGAGCTGGCGGCCAATGGCATTACAACCGCGTACCTTGCGCAATTCTGGAGCTGGGAGGGTGGTATTCGCAGACCCCCCTTTGCGACACGGATGGTTGAGGCTTTGGCCGAGATCCGCCCAAAGCTTCGGACCGAAATGCGCGTACAATTGCGCGTGGAAACACATCTGATTGACGAGTTTCAAGACGTGCTTGCCTTGGTCGCGGCTCATGACATCCCTTACGTGGTTTACAATGATCACCTTCCACACAAAGCGTTGGCAGCGGGCAAGCGGCCACCGCGTTTGACGGGCCAAGCGTTGAAATCCCGCCGCTCCCCTGAGGCGCATTTAGCCTTGTTGCAAGAGTTACATGCGCGTGGTCCGTTGGTCCCGGCAGCGCTGTCAGACCTTTCTGATCAGCTCTCTAAGAGGGGCGTGGCTTTGGGCAGCCATGATGATCGCACAGAACAAGATCGCGCGATCTTTCGTGCGATGGGTGCAGGCGTTGCCGAATTCCCAGAGACCGCCGAGGCCGCAGTTGCTGCCCGCGCCGGGGGCGATACGATCTTGATGGGAGCGCCGAATGTGGTGCGCGGCAATAGCCATGACCGGGGCGTGAACGCACGGGAAATGATCGCGCAGGGGCTGTGTGATGTGCTTGTGTCGGATTACCACTATCCGGCGCTCCGCGCGGGCGCGCTTTGGCTTGAGCAGAACGGCACAAATGACGCCTGGGATATGGTTAGTACGAATGCCGCCAAGGCGCTGGGCCTGACGGATCGAGGCGCATTGCGTGGGGGGCTCCGCTCAGATCTGTGCGTTTTGGATGGGGAAGGCCGTGTTCAAGGGACGATGGTCGCCGGGCGGTGGAGTTATCTCGCGGGGCCGCTTGTGGAGTGCCTTGCTGGCTAGGTACCCGCGGTCGCGCCGCTCTGACATAGATTTGATCTTTTGGGCGGCCTGCCGGCCTTCTCTTTAGCGAGCCAAGTTGATCACAGGAAAAATTTCCCTAAAAGAATTTTATATCAGATGCTTAGCGGCTTCATTAGCCACTGCTGCTTGCGCTCCGTGATCGTATCGAAAGTGGAGCGCGGCGGGCGCAATTTACGGCGTTTCCTGTCGCTCGGTCAGAGTAGGCTGGTCTCCTTTGATTGAGTGTGATTGTGATCACGCATGAACCGTCCCACCTTTTCTGTCCCGCTTTCCCTGAGTCTTTTTGGCGTACTCGTTGCCTTTGCGGGCAATTCGGTCCTGAACCGCATGGCGCTTGTTGGGGACGATGCGATCGGGGCCCTTCCCTTTGCCGTGATCCGGGTGCTGGCAGGCGCAGCCGTTCTTTATCTTTTGGTCCATTTGCGCGGAACAGCGCCTGTGATGCTGCCGATCAAGCGGCGGCTGGCGGGGGCAGGCAGTCTTGCGTTGTATCTTCTTGGCTTTTCGTTGGCCTATCTGAACCTTCCGGCGGGGCTTGGCGCCTTGATCCTGTTTGGTGGCGTGCAGGTCACGATGTTTGCAGGGGCCGTTGTGCATGGAGAGGCCGTGCCCGCAGGCCGGTGGGCAGGGGCAGGTTTGGCTTTCGCCGGTTTGATTTATTTGTTGTGGCCTTCAGGGGCCGCCGCGCCGGACCTTCTGGGATCTGCGTTTATGCTTTTGGCGGCTGTTGGGTGGGGGCTTTATTCGCTTATGGGGCGCGGTTCTTTAGATTCTCTGGCTGAAACGTCCGCGCATTTCCAATGGGCGGTTGTGCCTGTTGGGGCTGCGATGTTGATCGAGGGCGCGATGGGGGCAGGGGCAGATGTGCCCTTGCGGGGCGCGCTTCTTGCTATCCTGTCTGGCGCCGTGACAAGCGGATTAGGCTATGCGCTGTGGTATAAAGTGCTGCCGCGTCTCCAGCCAAGCGTCGCAGCTGTTGGGCAATTGACGGTCCCGCTAATCGCTATGGCGGGTGGGATGTTGTTTCTTGCTGAGCCACTTACCGTGCGGTTTGTGATTGCGTCGGTGATCGTGCTGGGCGGCGTGGTGCTTGCGGTCAACGCTGGACGTCAGCGCTGAATGGGCTCAAGCGGATCGTAGGTGATGGGGCCTTGCCCCGTCTCGCCGGACTGACCACCCCATGCAACATCAGCTAAACTGTCCGGCTTGATATTGAGATCTGCCATCTCCGTGCGTGAAACCCAACGTCGGTGTTTCACGATGCCTTCGGGATCTTTCCAGTTTGGATCTAAGCTGCCGCTCACAAGCGTTGCTCGGAAATAGAGATCGACCTGATGAAGAGTGCCTTCTGGATCATGAAACTCGTTGACCAAGCATGGCGCGCCCACCGAGACGGTCAGGCCGGTTTCTTCAAACACTTCGCGCTTAAGGTTTTCAGGCAATGACCTGCCACGCTCAACCCCACCGCCCGGCGCGCATAGCAAGTCTGAGCCTTTGGCCCAAGCATTGACCAACAGAAGCCGGTTCTCGTGTAGAAGGATGGCACGTACAGCCAGACGGGGGCATAAAGTCATGGCATTAACCATGACGCGGCGTCAGGCGGGGTGCAAGCGGGGTTAAAATTGCAAGGGAATGGTTTACGTACACGTCATGTTACGTGTGTTAGCT
Organism: uncultured Paracoccaceae bacterium; assembly: GCA_937995865.1. Classification (GTDB taxonomy): domain Bacteria; phylum Pseudomonadota; class Alphaproteobacteria; order Rhodobacterales; family Rhodobacteraceae; genus Shimia_B. The sequence goes on from CALKJA010000218.1 coordinate 4,530, forward strand.
CTTTCTTTAGCTCTAATCCCGGCTTGGCTCCCCACAGCCGTTCGGGCGGAATGTGTTGTGCTGTTGCACGGATTGGCGCGCACCGAAGCCTCGCTTGCAGTCTTGGATCAGGCATTGCAGCGCGCCGGTTATGAAACCGTGCGTGTTGGGTATCCATCCACAGAATTTGACCTGCGAACGTTGGCGCGTGAAGCCGTGCCTAGCGGGTTGGCCGGGTGTGGCAAAGAGCCGGTGCATTTTGTCACGCACTCTATGGGGGGTATCTTACTGCGTGCTTGGGTTGACGAGGCGACCCCCGAAGAGCGCGCGCGGCTTGGACGCGCTGTCATGCTTGGCCCGCCCAACCAAGGCACGCCGCTGGTCGATGCGATGGCCGACTGGCCGCCCTTTCAATGGTTAAATGGTCCAGCTGGGGCCCAGCTTGGAACGGATGATTTGGCCGCGAACTTGCCGCCTGTGAGTTTCCCTTTGGGGATCATTGCGGGCGACCGATCGGTGAACCCGATCTATTCCACGATCATTGAGGGGCCAGATGACGGTAAAGTCCCGGTATCTGCCACGGAAGTTGCAGGCATGACCGATCATATCACGCTGCCGGTCACGCATACCTTTATGATGATGAACCCGCTTGTGATCGCTGAAGTCCTCTTGTTCCTGAAAGAGGGTCGTTTTGACCATGATCTGACTTTGCTGCAGGCGGTCGTCGGCGACTGATTTTGCCACGCGTGGGGCCACCGGGACGGGACTGTTTCGCGTCCCGCGAAAGGCGCCCGCCCGCCGACCCAACACGGCGCTTCAGCTTTTAGAGATGCGGTTCACGTGACCCATTTTGCGGCCCGGCCGTGCTTCGGATTTGCCATAGAGGTGGATCGCGCTTCCGTCCTTGGCCAAATCCTTGAGGCGGTCGATATCGTCGCCGATCAAGTTCTCCATCGTGACGTCAGACTGCCGGGTGCCATCCCCCAAGGGCCATCCGACCACGGCGCGGATATGTTGTTCGAATTGGTCAATCGCACAGCCGTTTTGCGTCCAATGACCGGAGTTATGCACACGTGGGGCAATTTCATTCACGACAAGGCCCTGTGGCGTCACGAACAGCTCGACCCCTAATACGCCCACGTAATCCAGCGCGTTGAGGATCTGCGCGGCTGCAAGCACTGCGTCCGAGCGGAGCCGAGCGGGGATTTTTGCGGGCAGGGTTGTTGTGTGCAGGATGCCATCTTTATGGACATTTTCGCCAGGATCGTAACAGGCGATGCTGCCGTCCTGCCCCCGCGCAGCGATCACAGAAATCTCGCAGGTGAAAGGGACCAAACCCTCAAGGATCACGGCCGTGCCTTGCATTTGATCCCATGCGTCTGAAGGGTCATCATCCGGCCCAAGACGCAGTTGGCCCTTGCCATCGTATCCAAAACGGCGGGTTTTAAGAATGCCGCCCCCAAAGATGGGCAAGATTTGTGCAAGGTGCCCAGCGGTTTCGATATCCGCATAGGGCGCACAGGTCAGCCCAAGCCCGGTCAGAAAGTCTTTTTCGACCAACCGATCTTGCGAGGTGGCCAGTGCTGTCCGGTTCGGGTGGATAGGTGTCAAAGCTTCGATCGCATCAAGGGCGGATGTGGGGATGTTCTCAAATTCGAAAGTAACAACATCAACGGCCTTGGCGAAGGCGGTGATCGCGGCTTTGTCTTCATAGCTTGCGGCTGTATGGGATGCGGCCACTTTCGCAGCCGGGGCCGCCGGATCAGGATCGTAGATATGCGTTTCAAAGCCCAGCCGTGCGGCGGCCACTGACAGCATGCGGCCCAATTGGCCGCCGCCAAGAATGCCGATGATTGCGCCGGGGCCGAGGGGGTCAGTCGTCATTCTGAGGGCGCTCCGGAATAGATTCGGACAAAGCGGCCCGCCATGCATCAAGGCGCGCGGCAAGGTTCGTGTCAGAGATCGCAAGAATGCCAGCGGCCATGAGGCCCGCATTCACGGCACCAGCTTCGCCGATGGCCATTGTGGCTACTGGAAAACCGCGCGGCATTTGCACGATCGAATACAGGCTATCCACACCGCTGAGAGCTTTGGTCTGAATGGGAACACCGATAACAGGGATACGCGTCTTTGAAGCCATCATACCGGGAAGGTGTGCTGCACCACCCGCACCAGCGATAATAACTTTGTACCCGGCATCTGCCGCGGACTTTCCATAAGACCAAAGCCGATCTGGGGTGCGATGCGCTGACACGATTTGTGCATCATGGGCGATCCCAAGCTCATCCAGAATATCAGCGGCTTTGCGCATGGTTGGCCAGTCCGATTGGCTGCCCATGATTATCCCGACCTGTGGCATGCGCGCGTCCTTTGTTCTGCGGGCTATGGCTGAACCGGCAAACTACTGCTCGCGCCCAAGGCGCGCAATCCGATACCTGAACGCGCCTGCGGATAAAATTCAGGCGATGATATCTGGTGTGATCTGGTCTTCGAGCCTTGTGATCTTGTCTTTGAGCGACAGCTTTTGCTTTTTGAGCCGCCGCAGGGTGAGTTGATCATGGGTGGCGCGTTCTTGCAGCGCTCCGATGGCATCATCCAGATCCCGATGCTCGCGCATGAGCACTGCGAGCTCAACCCGCAGGATATCGGTTCTGTCCATTTCTCCGCTTGTCATCTTGCGCGGGCCCTTTCGCGGCTTTTGCCCAATACGGGAGCACTGCATCAATTTACACTGTCTCAATACAGTTTTGCAAAGGTCCAGATGCTTGCGTTTGGGCAAAAACACCCCATATTTTAAGCAACGGGTCGCCGTCAGGGGCCCTTACACCGGCGCGTCGCTTATGAAAGGACATTTCGCCATGACAAAGCTCACTTTGGGCACACATCCCTATCTTTTGGGTTTTGACCAATTGGAACGATTGGTGGAACGCACGGTCAAAAGCGGGAATGAAGGCTATCCGCCTTATAACATCGAACAGACATCTGAGCACTCTTATCGCATTACCCTCGCGTTGGCCGGGTTTGGGGAAGACGATCTTGCGATCACAGTTGAGGATCGGCAATTGGTCATCCGAGGCCGTCAGGCAGATGAAAGCGACGACCGGCTGTTCTTGCACCGGGGAATCGCCGCGCGGCAATTTCAACGGTCATTCGTTTTGGCCGAGGGTGTTGATGTTGGTGAAGCGCAGATGGAAAACGGGCTGTTGCATATCGATTTAAACCGATCCGTGCCGGACCGCGTTGTCCAAACGATCCAGATCAAGAAAGGCTAAGCGATGAATTCGAAATTTGAATTTCCAGATAGCGCCAAGGCTCTTGTCTATGTGAAGGAGGTTGAGGTGTCAGACCTTCCGAGCGAAGTGCGCGAAGAAGCAGGAGATCTTGATTTCCTTTATGCGGTTCACAACGCAGAAGGCGAGCAACTGGCGCTTGTGGCTGACAGACGGCTGGCGTTTTCATTGGCCCGCCAAAATGACCTCAGCCCGGTGACACTGCACTGACTTACATATCGCTTCACGCACCTTTGGCTGGCGCGTGATCCGGCCTGCGCCTAATGTTGGGAGCATGGTCCACATCGGATTGTCCCAATGCCGGAGGCGCGCCCTATGATCCCTCGTTTGACACACATTGTTTTACCGTTAGCGCTTTGTGCCTCTTGCGTTGCAGCCCAAGAGGTGCCCGCGGTAGAACCCGCCATGACGCCAGAGCGTCTTGTGGAGATCGCCTTGGCGCTTGATCCTGACGCTGTTGTTGGGCTCAACGGGCTAGAGCTAACCATCGCGGACGTGCCGGTTTTGATTGTGATGGATCCCACTGCGGACCGCATGCGCGCCATGGTGCCAATACGCGCAGCGTCCGACATGAGCGCCGAGGAACTGGCCCGCGTGATGCAGGCCAATTTCGATACAGCGTTGGACGCGCGTTATGCGATTGCCCGTGGGCGATTGTGGTCTGCTTTCATTCATCCGCTTGCGGCGCTGGAACGCGATCAACTTATCTCTGGGCTTGGGCAAACGGTGAATATCGCGCTGACCTATGGCGAGAGTTATAGCGGCGGGGCGCTGAGCTTTGGGGGTGGTGACAGTGGTGCAATGCTTCTGGAAGAGCTTTTGAAGCGCGGGCAAGAATTGTAGCCCCGCAAAGGCCATCGGTCTTTGCGGAGCGTTTATTGCCCTAGCGATCGCGAGCGACCTCTAATTGCCGTAAGCAACCGATGGCAGCCACGTGGTAAGCCATGGGAACTGGAATACGATGAACAGTCCCAAAAGCTGCAGCATCACAAATGGGATGATACCCCGGTAGATATGGCCCAGCGTGACACCTGGCGGGCAGACACCCTTAAGATAAAACAGGGCAAACCCTACAGGCGGTGTGAGGAACGACGTCTGCAACGTCACCGCAACCAGAATGGCAAACCACACGACTTGTGCGTCATTGATCGTACCGTAGTCCGGCACAGATAACGCCAACCCCTGCACAATGGGGAGCATCAACGGCATGATAATCAGCGTGATTTCAATCCAATCCAGCAGAAAGCCCAATAGAAACACGATGAACAGGATAAAGGCGACCACTAGGTAAGGGTTATCAAAGATCCCTGCCACCATGTGCTCAACCACTTCATCCCCGCCATAGAGCCGCAAAACATAGGCAAAGAAGTTCGCGGCCAAAAAGATACCAAGGATATAGCCGGATGTGTTGAGCGTTGAGCGTGACACTTCGCGAAGCACCTTAAAGCTGAGCCGCTTATAGGCAAGGGCAAGCAAGGTCGCCCCCAAGGCGCCAAGTCCAGATGCCTCGGTGGGCGTGGCAAAGCCAGCAAAGATTGATCCAAGCACCAAAAGGATCAACAGCATGGGCGGGATCACAGACAAAAGAACTTCTTTGACCGTTGCCCAGCTGACCGGTTCTGTGGTCTCCGGTACTGGCATCGCGTCAGGGCGGAGCAAGCCATAAAACACGATGAACACAATATAGAGCCCGCCCAAGATCAGCCCCGGTAGCAGCGCTCCCATGAAAAGATCCCCCAGCGAAATCGCAAGCTGATCCGACATGATCACCAGCATGATAGACGGCGGAATAAGGATCCCAAGTGTGCCTGCGCTGGCAATGGTGCCGGTCGCGATGGGTTTGGAGTAGTTTTGTTTCATCATTGCAGGAAGGGCCATCACGCCAAGCAGTGTGACGGATGCGCCAATCACCCCGGTTGATGCCGCAAGTATGATTCCGATCAAGAGTACGGTCAGAGACAACCCGCCTTTGAGCCCACCAAAGAGCCGCTGCATAGAGTGCATCATACGCTGGGCCACCCCGGACTGATCCAGCATCAAACCCATAAAGATGAACATCGGCAGTGCAACAAGCACAGGGTTCTGCACGATGTTGCCAAATATCCGAGACGGAAGGGTGCCCAACTTCCGCCAATCCGCGCCGATCCTATCGAATTCTATTACATCGCGCAGATCACTTCGGAATGGATCCAAAAAGATCACCGCAATTAGATAGAAGATCAATGCAACCCCAACCAAAGCCATCGCCACCGGCACGCCGCGAAACAGAAGTGTGATGAAGGCAAAGAAAATGAGCGGGACAAGCACTTCATTCAGAGTCAGGAACTGGCCGACGAACTCAAAGATAAACATCAGCTCTCTCTCCGTGTGTAGAGAAAAGCGCCCAAGACTGCGGTGATCGCAACCGCAAGTGCCACGGTCATTGTCGTCTCATAAGGGCCAAACTCTAACTCTCCCAAAAGAATGCCGTCCCGCGCAATTGATCGTACAGGCATCTCTGGATTGGTCAGGCGCGTCAGCCACCAAAGGGCATAAAATAGCGCCAGATTGAACCCAAGGACGATGCTGGGCAGAAACCAAACAAAGCGCGACCACCCATCAAAGGCCCCATGCAGATCCAGCAACCGAAACACGCGTGCCGCTGCAGCAAATCCAATGGCAATGAAGCTTATGTTCATCAAAACCTTGAGAATCCAAAGATTGTGCAACCCGTTTGGCGAAGATGATCCCTCAAGCGCCCCAACCGAAGCCAGCGCATAGTGAAAGGTGAGATCCCAAGCGATGATGGTAAATGGCAGAAACAGCCACCCAAGCGCAAACATATCCACGCGGCGCTGCTTTGATGCTTTGTAATTGTCATAGAAGATGTCTACGCGGACGTGGCTATTGGTTGTGACGGCAAAGGCCACACCTACAAGGCACGCAATCCCGTAAACCCACCATTGCAAATCATCCAGCCACGCCTGATTTCCCGGCCCGATATCGAGCCGTCCGAAGTTTCGCAAAAGCACTTGAACCACGATCACAACCATCAAAAGCGGAAAGAGCCATGATAGAAAATTCCCAAGCCCAACAATGAACCTGTCCCCAAGATTATGGGTCTCCCGGTCAATCTCTCCGGGATCGTAAAGTGAGTTCACGTCTGTGGGGTCTGTCATGTTTCGCTCCCATGCGGTGGCAGTTCACGCCCGATTTCTGTCCGCTTATTTGAATGAAAGCCTGTCGTCAGACCTTGATACAAATCAACGTTTGAGGTGGTTTTGGTCAGTGAGCGCTGTAAAGGGGCGTCCCAAGTGATTGGGCCGCCCCTCATTTTGTCAGCACTGCTTACGCGCTTATTTGCGTGGACGTGGCAGGTAGATATTGGAATTCCACAGGTCATAGCCTTCGCGGTATTCCTGAAGATCCGCCCAGACCTTTGCAAAGAACTCGTCTTCTGCAGCCAGCTCTGCGGCCACTTCATTCCAAGTCGCTTCAAACACATCGAGCTGTTCGGGCGTCCAGTTCTTGAGCGTCACACCGTTGTTGTCGACATTGTCGATCATCGCGGAGAAGTTTGTGGCTTCACCTTCAGCGTAGTTGGTTGTGACATTCGCAAGGCAGGCCACTTCGATCTGCTTTTGCGCGCGCTCATCAAGGTCTTCCCAGACGTCTTTGTTGACCAGCAACTCAAACATTGTTGCGGGCTGGTGCCAGCCGGGGAAGTAGTTGTATTTTGCGATCTTGTAGAACCCAAGCCGCGCGTCGATGCGGGGCATCGAGAACTCAGTCGCGTCAATGGCGCCGCGCTCCAGAGCCGGGAAGATATCCCCGCCCGCCAGCAGCGATGTCGACACACCAAGGCGCTGCATAACTTCAGCACCAAGGCCAAAGAAGCGCATGTTCAGGCCGCGCAGGTCTTCGAGATCGTTGATCTCAGTTTTGAACCAGCCGGATGTCTCAGGTGAGATAATCCCGCATGGCATGACCTTCACGTTAAACCCGTTCATGTCATAGAGTTCTTGCCACAGATCGGCGCCGTCATCATACAGCATCCATCCAAGGAATTCGCCGGCTTCCGGGCCAAAAGGCACAGCAGCGAAAAGTGAGGCCGCCGTCATTTTACCCTGCCAATAACCGGTGGTGGTGAATGACGCGTCAACTGATCCATTTGACACAGCGTCAAGCGCTTCCAGTGTCGGAACAAGCTCACCGGGATCGAAATGTTCAAATTCGACCTCGCCGGAAATGCCGTTGATCTTATCTACAAAGTCGAGAGCGGCCGTGCCAAGGATCGGCAGGTTTTTCCCGAATGCGGATGTCATTTCGAGTGTTTCCTGGGCTTGAACAGCGCCAGCTGAAAGCCCTGCGATCGCAAGGGCTGCAAATGTCTTCTTCATGGTATCCTCCCAAAATCCGATCGGTCAGGCTCTGATGGCCCAATCCAACCTTCTTGTAGTGAAGCCACTTAGATCGCTTTGGGCAACTGGAAAGTGAAAGAACAAGGGTATCTGATAACGTATACGTTAAAAAATGCGTTAAATTGTATGCCTTCCCGCGTTTTCAGATTGATTCCAGCAAGGAAAATCAGATTTCGCGCCAAGCGGGTACTCAGCAAGCGCAGCAAATTTTCGATCGGTCGAATCAATCGGGGTAACGAGCCTGATAGGCGCGCCACCCCAAAAGGCCAGATTCTATGCTCAGTTTTCGTCGCCGCTTACATAGTCTTTGAGTAACTTCTCGTTCCGGGCGGCTTCAATTTGGTTGATCCGATCTTCGGTGATCCTGTCGTCAAAGCGGTACTTGACAAAGTTCACGAGGGATATGGTCAGCATCAAAACGGCGATGGCCCAAAACCCTTTTGTTGAAAGCGGTACGTCCGTGGACAGCCACAGCGAAACACCAAGCATGGCATAAGCGATGAGAACGCCTGCGCCGTTAAAGAACATGATGAGCGAGTTGTCGGAATTGTTTGTGAACATGGGATAGGTCCTTTTTGTGAATTAGGATTTCAAGCGGGCCAGAACGGCCGCGCCAGTTGATTTTGTACTGGGTCCATAGCCTTGTTCGGCCATGCGATTGCCGAGCCCCTCGTGGGACAGGTCAGCGTCGATCTCCGATAGAATTTCTGACTGCTCAAACGGGTCATCTTGCCCCAACACCCGATCAATGAGCTCTTGTGCTTCATGGGCGGGCGCGGTGCCTGACAGCGTGCGGCGCAAGCGGCGCTGTGTGTTGGCCTCGGCCCGCATTGACCGTGCAGCGATTTCACCCTGCTTCAGGTCGATGATCCGGCGGTGCATTGTCTCCACAGTAGATTTCAAGCGGATCACCTTTTGGCCCAACCGCTCAAGGGTTGCATTCCGCACCGCTTGCTCATTTTCCAGTGCGGCAATGGCGTTTGCGGCCTCTTCGGCGATTGGTGCGTTCCCGTCATCCAAAGCGGCGCGTGCTCGTTCAATCAGCACGCCCATCCGCTTGGTCAAAGTCTCCAGCTGCCGCTTCTCGCTGCGCTCCCGTTGGATCAAAGTGGCGAGCGTTGCTTTTGCTGCGCGCATACCGTCCTCCGTCTCGCGGATTTTCTGGGCAATCAGATCCAAGGCATAGTGGTCCTTGACCCGTTCTTCAGCGCGGCGGCTTTCCCCGATAAAAATAGTTCTAAGCGTGGCCAGCATGTTGTTCTCCTTTTCTGAACGTCGTTCATATTGTGGGATGTAGATATATGTGAACGACGTTCAAGAAGCTAACACCTAGAATTTCTGAGAGGTATGGAATTCAATACTCTTGGGCATAATCAGCCGCTGGAAAGGTTCCGCATCGTCAGCTCAATCATGCGCGCAAGCTGCGCGCGTGGTACTCCAGAGATCCGACGCTCCAGCCCCAGCCAAACAATCCCATGCACAGACGAAAACAGCGCGCGCGTCAGCAAGGTAATATCCTCGCTGCTATAGTCGGGATAGAGGCGGCCCAGCGGTGCTGCAATAAATCCAAACAACTTACCAAGCTCGTGGCGATACCAAGCGGGCACATCGTCGTCGGCTGTAAACTCGATCTCAAAAAGCGCCCGCCACAGCCGCGGATTGTCTGTCGCAAAGTCAAGATAGGCCAAGGAAAGCGCAACAAGCGTATCGCGAGGGGGCAATTGGGCTTCGGTTACGCGCGCACCCACGGTTTCACCAATGCGGTGGAAGGTCCGACCGTTGACCGCCACCGCAACCGATTTGAGGTCTCCAAAGACATTGTAAATCGCACCAACGGAGCAACCAGCTTCTTGTGCCAAATCGCGCGCTTTGAGCACTTCAAGCCCACCTTGCGCCATCCGCCGCTCTGCTATTTCAACAAGCGTTGAGCGCAAAGCGTCGTGCTTGGCTTGGGTGTTGCGGGCCATGAGGTCTCTTTTAGGGGTTGTGTTGTCCGGTTATGTAATACGCGTCAGAATAGCGGATGCCCAGCGACAGCGCGCAGCCTTGGGTTAGATGCCGCTCCATTTCAGCCTTTAGATCCGCAAGAAGCCGTTGCGTAAAGTCTGCGTCCCGGTGCGGCTTGCTCAGCATTGAAACGTCAAGCATGCAATGCGTGTGATGGAAGGTGCGCGCGGGATATGCCCGCCCCTTACAAGCACCGGACCCGGCGTCGTGGCGCTGAATGGTTGCTTCAACGGCCTGCAAGAGAGACACCGCATCAAAGGTCAAATCATCGGAAAATTTCAGCTCGGCATGTGGCACAGGTCACTCCCTTGGCGCAGGCGCGCCACCCTCAAAATTGTTGCCCTTCTCATAGTCGCAAGGCGCCTCTTGCATTTGAAGGTGCAGGTCGTTGCCATCATAGGGGTGGGCACGCGCAAGGTCTTCATCAATCTCGATGCCAAGCCCGGCGGCCGTAGGCGCGGGAATAAACCCGTCCTCTACCCGGATCGAGCTTTTGATCAGCGCATCATGGAACGGGGTTTCAATCGTTTCTGCCATCAACAGGTTTGGCGTTGAGACAGCAAACTGCACATTGGCCGCCCATTCCACAGGTCCGGCATATAGATGTGGCGCCATTTGCGCATTATGCACTTCGGCCAGGGCCGCAATCTTTTTGGCTTCCCAAATGCCACCCGCGCGGCCAAGGGCCGGTTGAAGGATGCTTACGCCTTGGCGCAAGACTTCAGCGAATTCCGCCTTGGTGGTAAGCCGCTCGCCTGTTGCAACCGGGATTCGCACAGCGCTTGCGACACGGCCCATCTCTGCCGGCGCATCCGGCGGGATCGGTTCTTCGAACCAAAGCGGGCTATAAGGCTCCAAGGCTTGCCCCAAACGGATTGCGCCGGCCGTGGTGAATTGTCCGTGGGTGCCAAAAAGCAAATCCGCACGGTCTCCCACAGCCTCGCGGATCGCTTTGCAGAACGCGACGGATTGCGAAATATCGCGCATCCCCGGCATATGACCGCCGCGCAGGGTATAAGGCCCAGCCGGATCAAATTTCACCGCCGTATAGCCCCGATCACACGCGTCCAATGCGGACTCAGCGGCCATCTCGGGTGAGGTCCAAAATTCAGAAAGCCGCTGCTCCGGAAGAGGGTAAAGATAGGTATACGCGCGTACCCGGTCCCAGACCTTGCCGCCGAGAAGCTGCCAAACAGGGCAGCAGCGCGCTTTGCCCAGGATATCCCAGCATGCAATTTCCAACCCGGCAAAAGCCCCCATAACGGTCAAATCAGGGCGCTGTGTGAACCCCGAGGAATAAGCCCGCCTGAACATCATCTCGATATTCGCGGGATGCTCTCCGGCCATATGCCGCTCAAACACATCATGGATCACAGCCTTCATAGCGGCGGGTCCAACCGATGACGCATAGCATTCACCCCAACCGGTAATCCCATCATCCGTCGTTACCTTAACAAGGATCCAATACCGCCCGCCCCAGCCGGGAGCAGGCGGCGCGGTCACGATGATATCCAAGTCACTGAGCTTCATGTCTCTTCATCTTTCCCAAAATACCTCGGGGGGGTGTAGGGGGCATCGCGCCCACTTTCCCTGCGTCTCAAAAGACGATCACGTTCCGTTTGGCAGAGCCGGTCTTGGTGTCCGCGATCGCGTCGTTGATCTCTTCCAGCGACCAGCGCCCTGAAATCAGCTCATCCAATTTGAGCCGCCCTTGCTCATAAAGATCCACCATCCAAGGGATGTCACGTTGGATCACCACATCGCCCATTTTGGAGCCAACCATGCCTTGCCCGGTTGCCGCCAGCATAACCGGCTCATAGGTGCTCATTGCTCCTGAGTGCGGCATGCCAACCATGATCACCTTCCCTCCAGAGGCAAGGTAACGGGGCGCCTGATCATAGGCCGGAATCGCGCCAACAGTGACAATTACAGCGTCCGCGCCACGTCCCATTGCTGCAATTGCCGACCTCCAGGGTTTGTCCTGCGTCGCCAGCACGCCGTTGGTCGCGCCAAATTCGCGGGCGATGGCAAGCTTTTCTTCGCTCATATCTACGGCAACGACCCGACGAGCACCTGCGATGCGCGCGCCTTGGATCGCGTTAAGCCCAACCCCGCCTGCACCGATCACGACAACATCTTGCCCCGCGCGCAAATTGGCGGCGTTCACCACGGCACCCACACCCGTGATAACACCGCAAGCGATAAGCGCTGCCGCTTCCATAGGGATCGTATCGCCTATGGCGACTATTTGGCTTTGGTCGACCACAACTTTTTCCGCAAATGCACCACAATTCATCGCCTGTAGCACTGCGCCGCCGCCCGGCTCACGCAAGGGCCCGCCTTGAAATGTGTCTACATCCGTCTCACAGCCGGTGGGGCGTCCGCCTGCGCAAGAAGGGCATGATCCGCAGGACCGGATAAGCGTGACGATTACGCGCTCTCCCTTTTGGAAACGATTGACGCCCGCTCCAACCGAGGTAATCGTGCCTGCCGCCTCATGGCCATAGACCGCCGGAAGGGTTCCACCCCAGCCACCATCAATAAACGAAATGTCGGAATGGCAGATGGCACAAGCCGCCAAAGTCACTTCAACTTCACCTGCGCGTGGGGCTGAAAGGTCAAGTTCTTCGATACTCAGATCGGCTCCGAATTCCCGTGCAACCGCAGCTTTGATTTTGACCATTGCAGCCTCCCCAACTTTTTCGATGTTCAGGGTTGCTGCCAATCGCGCAGCCGCGCAAGCGATTCTTATTCTGCTGTCAAATTGCGACGCTTCCGCGTGACAAAAACAAGCAAGCAGCCGCACACCAAGGCCGCTGACAACAGGAAGGGTGCGCCCGGTAAATACAGCGCGCCTTCGCGGGTATAGATAAAGAAGAGCTGCGTCATTGCGAGCGGCGAAAAGATCAGGGCAAGCGCTTTGGCCGAGGTTAAGACCCCTTGTAATTCCCCTTGTTGATTGGCCGCTGCACGTTGGCTCATCAGGCTTTGAATCGCAGGCGTAACGACCGCACCTAACGCCGCGAGTGGAGTCAGTGACAGTACGACCCAGCCGTTGGAAATAAGGCCGATTGCGATGAAGATCACCACATTAAAGCAAAAACCATACAAGATCGCGTTCCGCTCACCAAAATACGGAATAATCCACCGGATCAAGAAACCCTGAACGATCACAAGCGCGATCCCAAATCCCCCCAAGCTGAGCCCGACCATGCCCGCTGACCAACCGAATTGTTCCTGACTGTAGAACGCCCAGACAGCAGGATAGACGATGAATGCAAACTCATAGAGGAAAGCGATAAGCAAAAGGCGCTGGACGCCGGGCAGTTTGCCAATGGATTTCAAGGCACCAAAGGGGTTGGCTCGGCGCAGCTCAAATGGCCGGCGGTTCGCCCCGTCAAGCGTTTCAGGCAGCACGAAATAACCAAATACCATGTTGATCGCAGCCAAGGCGGCCGCTGCAAAGAATGGCATGCGTGGGCCAAGCTCACCAAGAATGCCGCCGATAATCGGACCAAGCACAAAGCCGATACCAAAGGAGGCACCGATCAGTCCAAAGTTGGCGGCCTTATTCTCCGGCGAAGAGATATCTGCGATAAATGCAGCCGCTGTAGACTGCGTCGACGTCGCGATCCCGCCCAAAACGCGGGTGAGAAGAAGCAGCCACATCGTGTGTGCGAGACCCATAATCACAAAGTCGACCGCCACAACACCAAGCGAGATCAAGAGCACCGGACGCCGCCCGAAACGGTCAGACAAAGAGCCAACAATTGGACCGCAAAGAAACTGCATACCGGCAAAGATCGTTGTCATGATCCCGCCCCAAATGGCGGCATTCCCAAGGTCAGATCCAGTGATTTCACGGATCAACGCAGGCATCACCGGGATGATTAGCCCAATGCCCATTGCATCAATCGTAAGGGTGACAATGATGAACGTAAGCGCAAGGCGCTTATTCGAAACCGACTTAATCAAAACGCGTCCTTAGTGAACCTACCTACCGAACATGTGGTAGATGGTTCATAGAAGCTTTGCGTCGCGATGACATCAAAAATGGTTAAATGTGGCCTGTTTCTATCATGAAATTGGTCAAAAGCTGCGCGTAGCCGGCAGGATCTTCGACACAAGGAAGGTGCCCTTTGCGCCGCATCAGCTCCATTCGGGAGCCGGGGATCAATCCAAGTGTTTCGCGCACAAGATCGGGCGGCGTTGCATCATCTTCGCTTCCTGCGATGCCCAGAGCAGGTAGGCGCAAACCGGATGTTGGCGTGATGAAATCGGTCCCTGAAATCGCCTTAGCACATCCAATATACCCCTCAGGCTTGGTTGTGGTTAGCATGTTGCGCCATGCGGCCATCTCGGGTTTGGCGCGGAAATCCTTGGAAAACCACCGCTTCATCGTGACATCCCCGATTGCCTCAAGCCCGTGTTCACGGATTGTATCGATCCGGTCCTGCCAAATTGCGGTTGTGCCGATCTTAGCTGCGGTATTTGATAAAACGACCGCTCGGATCTGGTCCAGCCGCTTAATGGCGAGCCCCTGCGCGATCATTCCCCCAATACTCAACCCTACAAAAAGTGCGTTTTTGATCTCCAGAAAATCCAACAGCTGTTCGGTATCGCGTACAAGTGCACCCATCGCATAGGGGGCGTCCGGGCAATCAGAAAGCCCGTGCCCGCGCTTGTCATAGCGAATGATCCGCAATCCAGGCGGAAGATGGGCCAGCACCCCATCCCAAAGCCTCAAATCAGTGCCAAGCGAATTGGCAAAGACCAAGGGCGCGCCGGATGGATCGCCATCTTCGCGGTAGTTCAATTTGATGCTGCCTGTGTCAAAAATTTTCAAAATGGCCCCCTGTGATAGTCAAACATATTGCCGCCTTTGCAACGCGGGTCGTGCAAGGCCATCAAGCTTGGCCCGGCGTAACACCTTTACGACTCCTTTCGGAGCCGCATATGAGCGATGATTTGTCCATGGTCAGAGGCCAGTTTATTATAGGGTGCCTCATCATGTGATCCATCTGTGAGGTGGTCGTTAAGAACTGAGAAATACTCCATCTCTCCAATCCGTCCGTCGAAATCAGGGTGGAAATGGCGCGATAGGAATATCTGATCGATGCTTTCATAGACACCACCAAAGGCCGACGTATACACCATGTCTCGTAGCGATTTGCGCACAAACAGCTTTTCTGCAGAATGCAGACGCACGGCTTCAATCTTCTCTCGGATGGTCTCATTTTCCGCCTTTGTGTAGCGGTCCGAGCGGTGCTTGGCATCGTGGCGGCGGATCCAGCTGTAGTTCTTGAACGGCGTTTCTCCTGAGATGATTTCAGAGCTCACAGCATGCTCGCTGTCATTGAAATCGCCCAGAACCATGCAGGCTTCGCCCGCTTCCAGACTTTTCAGAACTTCGGATCGCAGGACCCAAGCCTCAGCCATCCGGCGCAGAGCGGCACGAAGCGCGCCCATAGCGCGGCCTGCTGCATCGTAATTGGGAAGGTCAGCTTCGGGCGCTTGGCCGCCATTGTTGGGTGCGAATTCGCCCAATTTCGATTTCAGGTGGCAATTGAAAACCGTGATCACGTGCTTGCCGACCTGTACCTTGACCTTGAGAATTGGGCGCGACGTGCGGCGGATCGTGTAGGTGCCGCCATCATGCCCGCCCAGATCATCAAACGGGATCACCAGCGGCTCACCCAGCTCTTGAATGACCTTCGGCGCACCCACAAAAGGATAACGCGACAGCAGTGCAAGCCCCGGTCGCCGCTCCCCCGGAGCGCCATCAAAACTATTGGGCGCAAAGGCCAAGTGTAAGGGCTCGTAGGGCTGATAGGCTAATTTGCGAAAGATAGCCTTGCGCGCGTATCGTTTGGAGCGATCGGGCACGACCGTTTCATTTGCGGCTATACCACGCTCATTGGCTTCTCCGACAACAGCCCGCAAAGCCCCTTCGTCAAAAATCTCTTGGAAGCCCACGATATCTGCGTCCATCGCCAACACCTGATCGGCAAGCCAATCTTCTTTCCATGCGTGTTCTTCGGGTGTGTAGCTTTCATAGCGATAATATTCGCTATCTGCTGCAATCAGGTTTTTGACGTTGAAAGAGGCAATGGTGAATTCTGTCATGTCAGGGGGTTTCCAAAGTCTGAAGGGCGCGGGCAAACATTGACGCGTCCACATTTCCACCGGAGGCCGTCAGGATCAGGGCGTCGCCTTCGATCTGATCGGCATGAAAAAGGGCTGCGGCCAATGTAACGGCACCGCCGGGTTCGATGACCAGCCGGAGCCGCTCAAATGCATGCGCCATCGCGCGCAAGGCTTCATCGTCGCTAACCACAAGGCCCGGGCCGCAAAGCCGCTGCATGATGGGAAACGTCATATCGCCCGGTTGCGGCGAAATAATTGCATCGCAGATCGATCCAGTTTGTCGATTGTTGCGGCTGATAGATCCGGTGGCCAGTGAGCGGGCCACATCGTCAAACCCATATGGCTCCACAGGCCTCACATGATGGGGCGATTTTTCCAAGGCCAGCGCGATCCCAGAGGTCAGCCCGCCGCCGCCGCAACAGGTCAGGACAGTCGCCTTTTCGATCCCCAGTTCATCTGCTTGCTCAGCGATCTCTAGCCCGCAGGTGCCCTGACCGGCGATGACTTGCGGTTCATCATAGGGCCGTATCAGGGTCAGTCCGCGTTCTTTTGCCAACGCGCTTCCGATTGCCTCGCGGTCTTCGGTTCCGCGGTCGTAAAGCACCACCTCCGCACCAAGGGCGCGAGTGTTGTTGATCTTTACTGTTGGCGCGTCAGCGGGCATCACAATGACAGAAGACGTGCCATGCAGCGCTGCCGCATGCGCAACCGCTTGCGCGTGATTGCCAGACGAAAATGCGATCACTCCGCGCGCCCGGATCTCAGGTTCAAGCGCCGAAAGGGCAGACCATCCGCCCCGAAATTTGAAGCTACCAGTGTGCTGAAGGCACTCAGCCTTGATATAGATCGGGCGCCCTGCCAATTCGTTTAAGAACGGCGAAGACAAAAGGGGCGTGCGCCGCACATGACCCTCAGCTCGTACTGATGCCGCCCGGATCATCTCAAAATTCATAAAGTATCCCACCAGTCATGGATCGTTGTGATTGATTCCGGCTCATCCAGAAACGGCACATGCCCGCGCCCCGGAACATCGGCTCGGATCAAATCAGGGCGACGCGCTTGCATCTTGTCAGCAGTTTTAGCGGTCAAAAGATTGGAATTTGCACCGCGAATAAGCGCAATCGGCAGATCTGCCAGTGCATCGAAAAGTGGCCATAAATCAGGAGCCAAAGCCTCGGACGCGGTGAGCACCGCGTCGCGGAGGGCGGGATCATATGTGATGTCCAACCCATCTGGGCGCTGGCGATAGTGCAGTGTAACTTCTTCTGCCCAGCGTGACATTGGCACGTTTTCAAACCCTGCCATCAAGGACGCGCGCGCAGCAATGGCGGCTTCATAGTTTGGCGCGTTGGGACGGCGCCCGATGTAATCACGGATCGCGTCCAGCCCTTCAGTGGATAGATCCGGGCCAATATCGTTCAGGCACACCCCGCTCAGCCGATCTTTTGCTGTTGCGGCAAGGACCATCGCAATGATGCCACCGCGCGAGGTGCCAAGGATCGGCGCGCGCTCCAAACCCAAATGATCAAGCAGGGCCAACGCATCCTGTGCCTCTTGTGGAATCGTATAGCTTTCTGCGCCAGACCAACCAGAGCGTCCCCGCCCCCTGTAATCCATTCGGATCAGGCGGCAGGGCGGCAGGTGTGGCTTCACATAGTCAAAATCAAGCGACGTCCGCGTGAGCCCTGCAAGGCACAACAAAGGCGGACCGTCGCCTTCATCCAAATAATGTAGACGGGTGCCATCGACAGCCAGAAAGGACGGCATCAGACAAGCTCAGGTATCTGCGTTAGGTCTGTCATCACCCGGTGTGGTTGGCCGGGCAAGCGGTCAATCGGATCGCCCGCGCGATTGACCCAGACGGTCGCAAAGCCATAAGCCGCAGCATGTGCCGCATCCCAGCCGTTCGAGGAAACAAACAGCACTTCGCCGGGCGTGCAACCATAGTGATCAGATACCAAATCATACACGCTGATATGTGGTTTGAAGATGCCGCAGCTTTCTACGCTCAAACACGCATCTAAGTCCTGCGTGATACCAGCCGATGAAACCGCCGCACTTAGCATATCTGGTGTGCCATTTGATAAAATGCCGGTGCTCATGCCCAGCCGTTTTAGCTGGCGCAACATCTTTGGCACCTCAGGGTATGCAGCAAGTTCCCTATAGAGATCCAAAAGAACCCGGCGCATGCGTGCGTCGTGTAACCCGTGCGCTTCCATCGCCCAATCGAGGCTGTCCTGCGTGATTTGCCAGAAATCAATATGCGTGCCCGCGATTGTGCGGAGCCACGTGTATTCCAGCTGCTTGCGCCGCCAAGCCTCGGCAAGTTGAGGCCAATTCTCTTTCAATGTTGCGTTTTCAGGAGTCTCGGCGGCCTGACGTGCGGCGGCGGAGACATCGAACAATGTGCCATAGGCATCAAAAATGCAGGTCGTGATACTCATGAACTTACTTTGGCGGGCAGGGGCGGGCCTGTCCAGCGTCATACGCAACACCAATCCCACGGCAGCGCCTAAAACGCTGTCGTGGGATTGGGATCAACTATCAAAGATTGTCGGGCTGCGGCATTCCAAGAATGTGATAGCCGCCATCAACCATAATGCATTCGCCGGTTGTGCAGTTCGAATAATCGGATGCCAGATACACAGCCGTTCCGCCAATTGCTTCAAGCGTGGCGTTTTTTCTCAGGGGGCTGTTGGCTTGGGTAAAGCGGAATGTTTTGCGCGCACCACCAATAGCTGCACCGGACAGTGTTTTCATCGGACCAGGTGAGATCGAGTTCACGCGAATACCACGTGGCCCAAGATCATTGGCCAAATAAAGCACAGATGTTTCAAGAGCGGCTTTCGCCACGCCCATCACATTGTACCACGGGGTGGCTTTCTTAGAGCCCTGATAGGTCAGCGCCATGATCGAGCCGCCGTTCACCATCAACGGTGCTGCGTTGCGAGCCATATCGATCAGCGAATAGGCCGAGATATCCAGTGAATTCTTAAAGTTCTCGCGGGTTGTATTCGTGAACTCGCCCGTCAGCTCGGATTTGTCGGAATAGGCCATCGCGTGTACGCAGAAATCAAGGCTGCCCCATTTCTCTGCCAGCGTATCAAAACACGCTTTGGAAAGCGCGTCATCCGTGGCGGAGTAATCCAGCACGATATCCACGCCCAACTCTTCGGCGATGGCCTCTACTTTCGCGCCAAAGATATCCATCTGGCAGGCAAAGGCGAGCTCTGCACCTTCGGCTTTCATTGCGGCCGCGATGCCATAAGCGATGGATCGATTGTTCGCGATACCTGTGATCAGGCCGCGTTTCCCAGCTAGAAGGTCACCCATGTGCGTTATCCGTTATATTTTGACATGACTATTGTGGCATTGGTTCCACCAAAACCAAAGGAATTTGATAGCACGCTATCCAACTCAACACCCTCGCGCAGTGTTGTAACTACTTCATCTTCGCGCAACTCCGGCGCAAGCTCTGTGACGTTGATTGACGGCGCGATGAAATTGCCTTGCATCATGAGCAGCGAATAGATCGCTTCATGTACGCCAGCGCCGCCCAGAGCGTGGCCGGTCATAGACTTGGTTGAGCCAACAACAGGATGTGTGTCCCCGAACACATTGCGTACTGCGTTCATTTCGGTCACGTCGCCTACGGGCGTCGAGGTGCCGTGCGCGTTGATGTAATCAATCTGGCGGCCTTCCGGCAGGGTAGCCAAGGCAAGCTTCATCGACCGCTCTCCGCCCTCGCCAGAGGGCGCGACCATATCATGCCCATCTGAGGTGGCACCGTAGCCTGTTACCTCGGCATAGATCTTGGCGCCGCGGGCCTTGGCATGCTCCAGCTCTTCGAGCACGACCATGCCTCCCCCGCCTCCGATCACAAAACCATCGCGGGTGGCATCAAACGGGCGTGAAGCCGTTTCAGGCGTGTCGTTATATTTCGAAGACATCGCTCCCATCGCATCAAACAGGCACGACAGGGTCCAATCGACCTCCTCGCCGCCGCCCGCGAAAACGATATCTTGCTTGCCCATCTGGATCTGCTCAGTGCCTACACCCATACAGTGCAGTGTTGTAGAGCAGGCTGAGGTGATCGAATAATTCTGCCCCTTGATCTTAAAGGGCGTCGCCAGGCAGGCGGATACAGTAGATGACATGCAGCGCGTCACCATAAACGGGCCCATCCGTTTGGGCGCGCCCTTGTTGATGACGGTGTCAAACGCTGTGAAAAAGTTTGAAGTGGATGGCCCGCCGGACCCTGCGATCAAGCCCGTCCGCTCGTTTGAGACATCCGTCTGTTCAAGACCAGCGTCTTTGATCGCCTGTTCCATCGCAATAAACGAATAGGCCGCGCCGGGGCCCATGAACCGAAGTTGCCGTTTGTCGATATGCTCTGAGACATCAATTTTTGGGATACCCGCAACCTGAGAACGGAAGCCGTGTTCGGCGTAGGTCGGCTCAAACTCAATCCCCGATTTCCCAGCCCTAAGTGAAGCGTCAACCTCTGAGGCTGTGTTCCCGATGGGACATACAATCCCAATCCCAGTTATTACGACACGGCGCATTCAGCTCTCCCTCGCTGGTTTGCGGCTTTTTACGGGAGTGCGCCAAAGGGGGCAAGGGCGGGAAAGACGGACCTGCGCCGTGCTCCAGCGAATAGCTGCTTGGAGCGGCTTTGTTGCACAAATAAGGCCTTAGGTTGAGTACCCCTTACCCCAGACGGATTTATGCTGCGG
This sequence comes from uncultured Paracoccaceae bacterium, assembly GCA_937995865.1. Classification (GTDB taxonomy): domain Bacteria; phylum Pseudomonadota; class Alphaproteobacteria; order Rhodobacterales; family Rhodobacteraceae; genus Shimia_B. Next base: position 25,089 of record CALKJA010000218.1, read on the forward strand.
CGGCGGTTTTCGGGATGCCCGGTACGGTGAAGCCATTAAGGATGGCAGCGCGGATCTGGATTTCGGCAACCTGGCGATCAAAGTCCCGCGCCGAGAGGCGCTGACCTAGCCGTTTCAAACAATGCATCTTCGTTTCGACGCGGCTTCGACGGTGGCGACAAATCAGGTGACGCCTAATG
>CALKJA010000219.1 GCA_937995865.1 uncultured Paracoccaceae bacterium
CAGTCGACCAATAGAGGGAAGAAAATTGCGATAGGGATCTTCCGCATAAAGCCGGCTTTCCATCGCCCAGCCATTGATGCCGATGTCAGATTGGCTAAGGCTCAACTTTTCCCCATCGGCGACGCGGATCATGTGCTCAACCAGATCGATTCCTGTGATCAATTCTGTCACAGGATGCTCAACCTGCAAACGCGTGTTCATCTCAAGGAAGTAAAAATTGCGATCGCCATCGACGATGAATTCAACAGTGCCTGCACTTGCATAGCCAACCGCTTGTGCAAGCGCGACGGATTGCTCGCCCATAGCTTTGCGCGTTTCCGCATCTAGAAACGGTGATGGCGCTTCTTCAATGACTTTCTGGTTACGCCGCTGGATCGAGCACTCCCGCTCATTCACATAAACACAGTTTCCATGGGTATCAGCCAGCACCTGAATTTCAATATGCCGAGGTTGGGTCACAAATTTCTCAATGAATATCCGGTCATCCCCAAAAGAATTTGCGGCCTCGTTCTTTGAGCTCTGGAATCCTTCGCGGGCCTCTTGATCGTTCCACGCGATGCGCATGCCTTTGCCGCCGCCCCCGGCGCTGGCTTTAATCATGACTGGGTAGCCTACTTCGCCCGAAATCTTCACCGCCTCATCTGCATCCGCGATCAGACCCATATAGCCCGGCACCGTGCTAACCCCGGCCTCCTGAGCGATCTTCTTTGACGTAATTTTGTCGCCCATGCTTTCAATCGCGCCAGCAGGCGGCCCGATAAAGGCAACACCCTCTTTCTCCAACGCCTCAGCAAAGAGCTTATTTTCGGACAAGAACCCATAGCCGGGATGCACTGCTTCTGCGCCCGAAGCCCGAACTGCCTCCATCACCTTGTCGATGACGATATAGGATTGGTTGGCAGGCGAGGGACCAATATGGATCGCTTCATCTGCCATCTTCACGTGCAACGCGCCGGAATCGGCATCAGAATAGATTGCGACGGTTTGAATTCCCATTTTGCGCGCCGTCTTGATAACCCGGCAGGCAATTTCACCACGGTTGGCGATAAGGATCTTTTTGAACATTTCGTCCCTTTCTATGCAGCACGAAAAAGCCCCTGCGCCGGAGAAACCGGCACAGGGGCTGCATTAAATCGAAGGCGCGGGGCCGCGCCAGATATGGTGGTGTTAGTTACACACGCCGGCATCATCGCACAGCGCTCCAGCCGCCGCACCGATGACCGCACCAGCGGTAGCGCTCCCGCCAAACGCCTCTGAAAGAACCGCGCCTCCTGCGGCGCCTGCCAGCGCACGTTCGCCATCGGAATCGAGGCAACCCGCAAGGAAGCCAATAGTGGCCAAAGCCGCTGTAAGTCTAATAATTTGCATTTCGCACCTGCTTTATCTGCTCTGCTTTTTTCGGGGTCTTTGCCCCTTGGAAGCATTTTAACACGATTGACGCACAAAAACCCAGCTTTCTGAGGGTGACAATCGTCGTCACCCGCCGATGCAACGGTATTCGAGCAGGAATATGCCGATCCATTCGGCGCGTTAACAGGCGATTGGAGCAAATTGGCGGGTTCACATAAACGCGTTCGCCTCAAAGCGTCGGCGTTGTTTAGAACCGATGCCGATGCCCAAGTGTTGCGTTCAGAAACCACGCGCAAAGCCGTTCTGTTGGCTGGAAAACATGCAAGCGGCATCAAGGCCACTCCTCATCCGCAAAAGCTTCGGGGAAGTTCGCCCGAGCAACTGGGACGTTGATACGTAAAACTGCTTCATAGTCTTCAGGATCGAAGGGATCCTTAGCGGGGAGCACTTCCCGTTCAAAGAGCCATGATATCCGCCCCGCATCCAGATTGCCGCGAACAAAGGCTTTTTCGCCGAAACACAGCCAAAGCGCCTTCATGAAGCCCGTATCCGCCCGCTTGTCCGCAGGGCGACGGTCTTGAAAGCGCTCGCGCGCGATTATGCGAGTCGCTCCGCCCTTGTTTGGGCGTCGAATAACAAATTGGAAATCGGTGCCGGGAAGGCGGCCAGGAAAGCCGCGATGCTTTTCCATCACATGCCCCCCCATGCAATCGTTTGATCAGGGCAGTGGTGGCGAATTCGGTCGGGCGCGAACGCCCGACCGAATATCTTACTTGAATTTGCCTTTGAAGGCTGGCTCGACCGTGATCGGCTGTGGGTCAACGACCACAAATTCTTCAACTGCCGCGTCATTGACGTTACGCGCACATGCTGCTGAAAGACCAATAAGGCCCAGCAGCACAACGGCTTTGATGCTCTTCGACATCTGTATCTCCTGCTTCTATCCACGGGCTCCACCGCGCCGAATGGCACGCTTTGGCCCTCTACTGAGGTAAGGGTCACTTGGGGGTAACCTTGTGCAAGACTACGCGAAAATGATCGATTTATATACGCTTCATGCCCTGAGCTCCGCGCCTGTGGCAGCAAAGCCTCAAAAGGTGACATGCATGAGCTTTGGCCCGCAAGATATTGTGCATACATCAAAAATCCTCCCACATACAGGATGTGCCTTCAGGCCGAAATTCTTCGAAAAACTGGGTTGCCTCAGGGGTCGCTGTACCAAACTCTGTGGCGCGATCAGCAAGACTAATCAAAATTCGTTCTGGTGTGTCCTGCCCTTCAAGGGCGGGAAGCACATAGGCTTCGCAGAGCTTTAAGAAGTCTTCAGCCACATCCGCATAGCTCAGCTCTCCGCCGCGTGCGATGGCTGGCATAACAAATCGAAACCGCGCCCAAAGGCTGCCGTCGTCCTGACGTTCGTAAAAGCTCTCTTGGAATGTGATCTCTTGCCCCGATGGCACCTCAAAGGCGGCCGCAGGGGTAAAGGAAAGCCCGATTACAATGCAGCCCCACCCCCCTGCGAACAGAGTCCTCCCGGATGGGGCTGCAATACCTGCTACCGCGCGGGCGCAGGTGTCTCTAATCCGGCGGGTCATGCGCGTGCTCCGGCAGAGCTTGCGCATGATAACCACCGTGAGCGATTCTTGTCATCGCCCAAAAGTTCAATAAGTGCGTCTGACGCACCTCGTGTCACTTGACCTAACACAGCTCCACCCGCGACGACAAACACATGATCTGACATTTTTTCCACCCGTACAGCAGGGCGAAAGCCACGAAGGCGCTGCAGGCTGCGCCACATATCCTGCCGTATCTGATTGGCCAGCCTAAGAGAGTCGTAGCGACCGTCCTGAAGGGGCATCCGCACCTCAACCCGCAAATCGAACCTCACAGGAAGCGCACGCGCCACGGTGACGGTGCGTCCCTCCCTTATGACATGCCATCCTTTGCTCATGGTCGCCGCGCCACACAGTCGATTTCAACCAACGCACCTACGGCCAGACCAGTCACGCCTACAGTTGTCCGTGCTGGCCGCCGATCCGCAGGAAAGTAGCTTTGATAGGTTTCATTGAAGGCGGCGTAGTCCCGATCAAATTCGGTCAAAAAACACCGGCACTGCACAACATGGCTTAGGTCTAAGCCGACACCCTTAAGGACAATTTCCAGATTGCGCATCACAGCATCGGTCTGCGCCGCAACACCATCGGGCAGTGGCGCATCAGGCGCGGTAGGGTTGGTTGGCATTTGCCCCGTAAGAATAACCCAACCATCCGCCTCAACCGCATGAGAGAAGGGTGCAACAGGCCGCGGCCCGCCTTTGATCATATGAAATTCCGGGTCAGACACGCGTATGCTCTCTCTTCATTGTTCCAAAAATACTCGAATCAAGCACCTGCTTAGAGCGGTATGTTGTCGTGTTTCTTCCACGGCACATGAGTCTTTTTCGTACGAAGCGAGGCAAAGGCCCGGCTTACCCTTCTGCGCGTAGATTGGGGCATAATCACCTCATCAATGAAACCACGTTCCGCCGCGACAAATGGATTGGCAAAGCGCTCTTCATAATCGGCTGTGTGTTGGGCAATTTTTTCAGGATTGCCTGCATCTGCACGGTGGATAATTTCGGTCGCACCCTTAGCGCCCATCACCGCGATTTCGGATGTTGGCCAAGCGTAGTTAAAATCTCCACGCAGGTGTTTGGACGACATTACAACATAAGCGCCGCCATAAGCCTTGCGCGTGATGACCGTGACTTTTGGCACCGTCGCTTCGCCATAGGCATAAAGCAGCTTTGCACCATGCTTGATCACACCAGCATATTCTTGGCTAGTGCCCGGAAGAAAGCCGGGGACATCCACCAAAGACAAGATTGGGATATCAAAACAATCGCAAAAGCGTACAAAGCGCGCCGCTTTTCGGGAGCTATCAATGTCCAAGCAGCCAGCGAGGACCATAGGCTGATTGGCCACTACACCGACCGTTTGCCCTTCAAGCCGGATATAACCGGTAATGATGTTCTTGGCATAGTCCTCTTGGATCTCAAAAAAGTCGCCTTCATCTGCGATCTTAAGGATCAGTTCCTTCATGTCATACGGCGTGTTCGGGTTCACAGGAACCAACGTATCAAGGCTTTCTTCAACCCGAGAGGGGTCATCGAAAAACGGCCGCATGGGTGGTTTTTGCATGTTATTCAAAGGCAAGAAGTCAAAGAGCCTGCGCACTTCTGCAATCGCCTCAACGTCGTTTTCGAAAGCGCCATCAGCAACAGAGGATTTGCGCGTGTGTGTGGTTGCTCCACCCAATTCTTCGGCGCTCACCACTTCGTTTGTGACCGTCTTCACAACGTCAGGACCCGTTACAAACATGTAAGAGCTGTCTTTGACCATAAAGATGAAATCGGTCATGGCGGGCGAATAAACAGCACCGCCCGCACAGGGGCCCATAATCAACGAAATCTGCGGCACAACGCCTGAGGCACGTACGTTGCGCTCAAAGATCTCGCCATATCCGGCAAGACTATCGACACCTTCTTGAATACGCGCGCCGCCGGAATCGTTGATGCCAATCACAGGCGCGCCATTTTGCATCGCCATATCCATGATCTTGCAGATCTTTTGCGCATGGGTGGCGGACACAGATCCGCCAAGCACGGTGAAGTCCTGTGCATACACATAGACCTGCCGTCCGTTGATTGTGCCCCATCCGGTAATCACGCCATCCCCTGCGGGCTTTGAGGCCTCCATTCCGAAGTCGGTGCAACGGTGCGTGACGAACATGTCAAACTCCTCAAAAGAGCCCTCGTCGACAAGCAACATAATCCGTTCGCGCGCGGTCAATTTTCCCTTAGCGTGCTGGCTGTCGACGCGGCGCTGCCCCCCACCAAGGCGTGCAGCCTCACGGCGATCTTCAAGTTCGCTCAAGATATCTTTCATGATCCCTCCCACATGGTCCCCGCAACGCGCGCATTCTGTGGCGGCCGCTGTGTTTAGCCGCCGATCATACCCACACGCTGCAACGCGGCAACAGGCAATTCGCAAATTTGCAAATTCTTCACGAACCTTCATGTCATTTTTGCAAACTTGCGAAATCCCTTAAATGTTACGTTGCCCCAGCATGGACACTACCGTGAAACCGCAATACCATTTGTTCATGCCTGACCCAAAATCGGTGCGTTATCTTGATCGCACCACCCCCCCACATCTGTCGACATTGATCTTTCTTGCAGGCCTGTCCGCGCTTGCGATGAATATGTTTTTGCCGTCGCTGCCCGGGATGACCGCGTATTTTCAAACCGATTATGGAATTATGCAGTTGTCAGTGGCCTTATTTCTGGCCTTCAACGGGGCGATGCAGATCGTGATTGGTCCGATCTCAGATCGCTTTGGTCGCAGACCTGTGGCGCTTGCAGGCGTTGTGCTTTTCATACTTGCGACCGCAGGGTGCCTGCTGGCGGCAAGTATTGAGGTTTTCTTGGTCTTTCGCATGGCGCAAGCGGTGATCGCGGTCGGAATGGTCCTTTCACGAGCGGTGGTTCGCGATCTCGTCAGCCAAGATAAAGCTGCATCCATGCTTGGGTATTTAACGATGGGAATGAGCGTCGTCCCTATGATTGGACCGGCTATCGGCGGGGTGTTGGACGATGCTTTTGGATGGCGTGCCAACTTCTGGCTTTTGCTGATCCTTGGTGGCATGATGTTTACACTGGCATGGGCTGATATGGGGGAAACGGCCCGCAAAACGTCCAGCAGTTTCAGGGAACAAGCCCGGGACTACCCTGCTCTTCTGACCTCTCCACGGTTTTGGGGTTATAACCTTTCGGCGATGTTTTCTTCCGGCGCCTTCTTTGCCTATTTGGGCGGCGCTCCATACGTGGGAGCAACGGTGTTTGGTCTTGGCCCGACACAGTTGGGCATCTATTTCGGAGCGCCAGCGATTGGCTATTTCGCGGGAAATTTCATTTCTGGCCGCTATTCTGCAGCAATCGGTATCAACCGGATGATCCTTACTGGATCATTGCTATGCAGCGGCGGGATGCTGTTGCTCATGGCCCTGTTCGCCGGTTTCTCCGCGACACCTTTGGTCTTCTTCGGCTTTATGACTTTTGTCGGGCTTGGCAACGGGATGGTTATCCCAAATGCGACCTCGGGCATGCTTTCGGTGCGGCCACATCTTGCAGGCACTGCCGCAGGCTTGGGCGGGGCGATGATGTTAGGCGGCGGGGCAGCACTTTCGGCCTTTGCGGGAGCTGCTCTTGGGGATGGTGGCTCAGCCTTTCCTTTGATCATCATAATGTGCACCACGTCCGCTCTGGGCGTCTCGTCGATCCTTTTTGTTATACGCCGTGAGGCGTATTTGACGAAAACGGTTGCAAAATAGTAAACCTACCTTTGCAAACTATGCGGAGGGCACGATGGCCACGGACAAAGCCAAACTTTATGCAGGTGCCAAAATGCGCGAGCTGCGCAGTCGGGTCGCGCTCACACAAAAAGAGTTTGCGGCAAAACTTGGCGTCTCGCTCCCTTATCTGAACCAGATGGAGAACAACAATCGGCCGGTTTCGGCAACGGTAGTTTTAGGGCTCGCGCGGGAATTCGGCTTTGACGTCACTGAGCTTACACCCGGCGACGCAACACGGCTTATCGCTGATATGCAAGAGGCATTGGCCGACCCTGTTTTTGCGGATCCTCCCCCACCTGCGGACCTGCGCCTTGCGGCCTCAAATGCGCCGGCTTTGGCCAAAGCCTTTCTGGATTTACACCGCGCATACCGTCAGGCGCATGAACGCCTTGCCTCTTTGGATGAAGCGCTAGATCGGACCGATGCCCGTCAAACCCCAAGCCCATGGGAAGAGGTCCGCGATTTTTTTCACTACTGTAACAACTACATAGATGCAGTTGATCGCGCTGCTGAGCGTTTTGCGAGCAACGGTTCGGGCGATCCCAAGGCGCTGGCGATTGCGGCGTTGGAAAAACATGGGATTGAGGTCCGTTTCGAAGATTGCCAGGCGATCCGAAAGCTCAAGGATGGGGTTCTTACACTCTCATCACGTGCGCCCGACGCAACGCTGCGGTTTCATCTTTTGCTTCAGGTGGCCCTTGTCGCTCAGGATCAACTTCTTGAGGCAACACTGGATCTTGCGCGGTTTCACACACCAGCTGCACGCGATATCGCCAAGATTGGGTTGGCTAATTATTTCGCGGGCGCTGCACTTATGCCTTATACGCGGTTCCACCAAGCCGCACAGGATCACCGCCATGATCTTGAGAGGTTGGCCGACATTTTTGGCGCGAGTATTGAACAAGTCGCTCACCGGCTCTCGACGCTTCAAAGGCCGGGGTTAAGCGGGCTGCCGTTCTTCTTTGTGCGCGTAGACCAAGCAGGGACCATCACCAAGCGCCACTCCGCAACTGCGCTTCAATTCGCGCGGTTTGGCGGGGCTTGCCCCCTTTGGAACGTGCACCGCGCATTCGAGACACCGGGCCGGTTCCTACGCCAGTTGGCCGAAACACCAGACGGGCTGCGCTATTTCTGCCTTGCGCGGGATGTGTCCAAGCCCGGCGGCAGCTGGGGGGCGCCGACGCGCCGCTATGCAATTGGGTTGGGGTGCGAAATCAAACACGCGGGCGATCTGGTCTATGCGGACAACATGGAAGTTGCGAACCCGCAAGCCTTTGAGCCGATCGGCATTTCCTGCCGGATCTGTGACCGGATTGATTGCCATCAAAGGGCCGTCCCGCCGCTTGAGAGACAGCTGCAAGTGGACCCCAATGAGCGGGAGGTTCTCCCGTATCGCGTAGCGCCTTAGCTGGCTGTGATTAGAGATAAGACTAGGCTTTGCCCGTGTTAACCGGCGGCGTCACTGTCCGCCGCATTTGCGCCTCGCGCCAGGTGATATAGCTCACCGCTGCGATAATCATTGCGCCACCAAGGATAACAAAACTGTCTACCGGCTCTCCAAAAATCAGGAGACCGATAAGAGTGGACCAAACCAATTGCAGGAACGTTACCGGTTGGGTGACGGATACCGGCGCTGCCGCGAACGCGCATGTCATCGTATAGTGCCCCGCGGTGGCCAAAGCTGCCACAAGAAAGAGCCAACCCAGATCTGCCAGAGAGGGCGTGACCCACACGCTTGCTGCCAGAGGCGCAAGCCCGATCGTAACGGTGATCGATAACATGCCCACAACCATCGTTGGGCTGACGCGATCTGCCATTATTTTGCCAATCAAATACGACATCGCGAACAGTGATGCCGTTCCCAGCATCGCAAGATGCGCAAGCTCCACCGTCCTAAAACCGGGCCGCAGGATCACGGCAACACCAATCACAGCAATCGCAATCGCCGCAATCCGTCGCATCGCAAGCCGCTCTCCCAAAAAGAGCGCTGCAGCAACGGTCACGCCGACGGGGGTAAGATATCCCATCGCAGAGACCTCTGCCACGGGCAACTGACCCATCGCGAAGAACCATGTCACCACGCCAAGCGCGTGCACCACGCCGCGCAGCCCAAACATGCTCGCGCCCCAACGACTTAGCCCTTCGCGCAGCATGGGCCGGATCATCGGCACAAGAAACACCAATCCCAGAACATACCGCAGGAATGCCGCCTCAGCTGCCGGAACCCGCCCGCCCATATGCTTGACGATGCCCGCGACAGAAACAAAGCAAAAGCCGGTCATCAGCATCCATAAAATGCCAGTTAAGGGTCTGTTGGGGTTGGCCATTTCGGAACCCTGCGCTTCTGCGCAGTCGGGTGCAAGCGATTAGTACAGAGCGATTGAGCGAATAGATAAATCAGCTGCATGGTCCCGGCCAAACGCGACAAATCCGATGGAATTTACTTCGCCTGGGCGGAACTCTTTTGGCATTTCCGGGCGGGAGCGTTCGAATGCCGCAAAGGGCAGCCGGACCGTTTTCCATTCTTGGCCCGCGTCAAATGTGGCACGAAAGGACCAAGTTACGCGCCCTAAATCCGGGGTCTTTAGGAACACAAAGTAAGTTTCACCATTGCCGCGTACGTCGATCTCGAGGCCGGTGGCATCGGCAGGCCATGGCGCAAATCCACGCTGGCGCGCTTGAATGAACCCGCCATTATTTTCGGTTGAAACAGTTCCCATGAGCCGCAAGACGCCATCCGCCAGCACGGCGTGCCCCGAAGACACCCCGCCCATGACGCCATCCTGTACATAGTCCCAGCGCGCAGCGGCGCTTGCATCAAAGGTTTCAAAGGTGTCCGCATCCGCGCCCGTGGCCATTGCTATGCCTCCCGCAAAGATCAGACCACGAATCCGCAAATCGGGCCTCAGCCTTCGGCCTCCAGCTGGGCCATGACCTCGTCAGAAACTTCAAAATTCGCTGTGACGCGCTGCACATCGTCATCATCTTCCAGCGTTTCAACTAGGCGCATCACCTTTTGCACACCCTCTAGGTCTAGCTCCGTTGTTGTCTGGGGTTTCCAGATCAGCTTGTTAGACTCGGCCTCACCCAAATCTGTCTCAAGCGCATCTGACACGGATGCCAGATCACTATCGGCAGTATAGACTACGTGGCCCTCGTCAGAGGTTTCCACGTCCGCCGCCCCGGCTTCTAGCGCGGCCATCATAACCGTATCTTCATCACCGGCGTCTGCGCCATAGACGATCTCGCCCATACGCTCGAACATGAAAGAAACAGACCCCGTTTCGCCCAAATTCCCGCCATGCTTAGAAAAGGTCGACCGGACCGTTGAAGCGGTGCGATTTTTGTTGTCCGTCATAGCTTCAACGATCACCGCAATCCCGCCGGGCGCATAGCCCTCATAGCGGATCTCTTCGTAGTCATCACCGTCGCCCGCTACCGATTTCTTGATGGCGCGATCAATATTGTCCTTGGGCATCGATTGCGATTTGGCTTCCTTCACAGCCAAGCGCAGCCGCGGGTTCTTTTCGGGATCCGGGTCGCCCATCTTGGCCGCGATTGTGATCTCTTTGGACAGCTTAGAAAAGAGCTTGGCGCGCAGTTTGTCCTGACGTCCCTTGCGATGTTGGATATTCGCCCATTTTGAATGGCCTGCCATGGGTCTCGTCCCTTGTTAAAAACAC